>JAABRY010000100.1 GCA_011390645.1 Gemmatimonadota bacterium | reverse complement strand
CCCATCCCCTCGGCCAGTTGCGCGGTGGCGCCAACCAATTGGTGATCACGTCGGAGCGGTATGCCGAGTCGCCGTTGGTCATCACGGGCCCGGGAGCTGGCCCGGCCGTCACGGCAACGGGTGTCCTCGCGGACCTGCTGGCCTTGGCGGGGTTGTGACACGCGACCGCGCCTTCGGCTTCGCCCCCGGCTCGATCGGCAACGTGGGCCCCGGGCTCGACGTCCTGGGCCTCGCCGTGGCGGGGGCGGGTGATACCGTGGCCATGACCTGGCATGATGGGGGGGGGATGACGGTGGCCGATGCCGGCCACCCTGACCTGCCGCGCGAAGCCAATCGGAATACCGCCGCCATCGCGGCCGCAGCCGTGTTTGCCCTCGCCGGCATGCAACGGGGCGCCACGCTGACGATCACCAAGGGATTGCCGCTCTCGGGAGGACAGGGTGGCAGTGCCGCATCCGCTGTGGCAGGCGCGGTCGCAGCGAACCACCTCTGCAAGGCGGGACTCGACACCAACGCACTGTTGTCCTGCGCATTGGAGGGCGAGGCCACGGTCGCCGGGCGCCACGCGGACAACCTCGCCCCGTCATTGCTCGGCGGCTTGGTGCTGGTACGCAGCGTGGACCCCATGGACGTCATCGTCCTCCCCGTCCCCGACGCCCTGCGTGTCGTGCTGGTGCACCCCGCGATGCAATTGCGGACGCGGGATGCACGTGCGGTGTTGCCGGAGATGGTGTCGCGACAGGTTGCCATCGCGCAGGTGGGCAACGTCGCCGCGATGGTGGCCGGTGCCCTGCTCGGTGATCTCGCGCTCCTGGGGCGCGGTGTGGAGGATCAGATTGCGGAACCGGCGCGTGCCACGCTGCTGCCCGGCTTCCTCGCCGCGAAGGCTGCTGCGCGCGAAGCCGGCGCCCTCGGCTGCTCCATCAGCGGCGCGGGACCGACGGCCTTCGCGCTCGTGGACAGCCTCGGGACCGGTGAAGCTGTGGCCGGTGCCATGGTCGCCGCGTATGCCGCGGCAGGACTCACCGCCACGGCCAAGGTCGCGGAGATCGATCGAGAGGGAGCACGCGCATGGGAGTGATCACGAAGCTGCCGCAGCAAGTGTGCGATGACTGCGCGGCCACGACCAATGACCGAGACGCTGCGCCGCGCTGCCGAGCCTGTGGCGGACTGCTGTCGCTGGTGCACCCTCCCCCCGAGGTGCGGGGCGCCGCCTTGCGTGCCAGCTTCGCCGATGCCTGCTGCGCTCGGCCGAGTCGCACCGCATCTGGCGTGTGGCGCTTCGGAGCCATCGTGCATCCCGGTGCCGTTGACGACGCGGTGTCGCATCCGGAAGGGAACACTCCGCTGATCGGTCGGGAGGCGATCGGCGCCTGGGCCGGGGTCGATGGCCTCCTGCTCAAGCACGAGGGTCACAACCCGACGGGCTCCTTCAAGGATCGCGGGATGACCGTGGCGGTGACCCAGGCTCGGCGTATCGGGGCCCGGGCCGTGGCGTGCGCAAGTACTGGCAATACCTCCGCGTCGCTCGCAGCCTACGCCGCGCAGGCCGGGATGACCGGCCTGGTCTTCATTCCCGAGGGTCAGGTCGCACTCGGCAAGCTGACCCAGACGCTGGCCTATGGCGCACGCACCCTCATGATCCAGGGAGACTTCGACGCCTGCTTGCGGTTGGTGCAGGAGGCAGGCGAGTCACTCGGGGTCTACCTCGTCAACTCGATCAACCCCTTCCGCCTGGAAGGCCAGAAGACCATCGTTCTGGAGCTGCTTCAGCAACTTGATTGGGACCCACCAGAGTGGCTGGTTCTCCCGGCCGGCAACCTCGGCAACACCGCCGCCTTCGGGAAGGCACTTGAGGAGGCCAAGGCATGGGGACTGATCACCCGAGTTCCACGACTGGTGAGTGTCCAGGCCGCTGGCGCCGCGCCCTTTGCCGCTGCCTTCGAACGCGGCTTTGACCACCTTGACACGCTCACCCCCGAAACGTTGGCCACGGCGATCCGCATCGGGGCTCCTGCCTCCTATGATCGGGCCGTCCGCGCCATCCGGGGCACCGACGGACTGGTACTCTCGTGCACGGACAGCGAGATCCTGGAGGCAAAGGCAGTCATCGACCGCGCTGGCGTGGGGTGCGAACCAGCCAGCGCCGCCTCGGTCGCCGGCGTTCGCAAGCTCCGGGCACAGGGGACCATCAAGGAGGGTGACCGGGTCGTGGCCGTGCTGACGGGGCATATCCTGAAGGACCCAGGGATCCTCCAGCGCATGCATGTTGAGGACGGCCCCCTCTCCAGTAACGCGAATCGCCCGATTTTGGTGGCCCCGACCCTCGCGGCGATTGAGGCAGTGCTGACCTCGCTCGACCGCTAGACCATCGGCTGGACGCAACACCTGTTGCGCCAATCCACCACTTGGGCCGGAAAAGTGTTGCACAGGATGGCCAAATGGATCGATGGAGTGATGCGCGGAAGCCGCGTAGTGCCACATCTTCGCCGCATTTGGCAACTCGGGATGGTGACTCCTGAGCGTTCGGCATTCCCCTTGCCCTGTCTATGCCGTGTGCCGGGATAACCCCGGCGCCAACGAAGAGGTTCTCATGGCACGGACACGTATCGCACTCATCGCGGCAATGGCCCTTGTGGCCACGCCAGCGTTCGCCGACGACCCGGACCCGCCGTTCGGGCAGGACTTCGGCCTCTCCTCGCCGATCCTCGCGACGGGCAGCAATCTCGTGGTGACCTACTATGGCTCCGAGGGAACCACCGTCTTCGGCCACACCCTGTGGGCGTTCACCGCCGCGCAGTACCAAGCCAACCTGACGAACCAGTGTTTCTGGTGGAACGCCGGTCCTGCCTGCGGAACGGTGTCGGGCTTCTCATTGGGCACCAAGGCGTATGGTGATGACGCTGCCGGGTTGCTCGCCACACCCCTGATCAACAGCGCAATTCCCTGGACGAGCGGCGACGAAGTGATCTTCGCGCTCATGGTGGACCAGCGCAACGGCTTCAATTGGTTCTTCTCTGGTGACCCAGCGCGCCACGCCTCGGCCTACCAGTGGCCGACCCAGGCCACGCCGCTCGCTCACCTCGCGTACTTCGGAACCAATGGCGTGCCAGGGGATGACGGTATCGGGATCATTCCCGGCACCCAAGGGAAGCCCCTCTACGGCTTTGAAGACGTCCGCTATAACGCGAGCGATTGGGACTTCGACAACGCGATCTTTGCGATTGAGTTCACGGGGGGCAATCCTCCGACCGAGGTCGTTCCCGAGCCTGCCACGATGACGCTGCTGGCCAGCGGCCTGGTTGGCCTGGCCGCCGCACAGCGCCGTCGGCGGCGTACGCCGGAGGCATGATCCGACCTCCTCCGGAGGCCTCCGCGTGAGGTGGTTGACTGCGAGACCGGCCCTTCAGGCCGGTCTCGTTGCGCTTCTGGTAGGGAGTGCGGTCCAGTGGTGGGCCCACCGGGTCGACCTCGTGCTCGCCTTCTGGGATGCTCAGGCCCACCTCGACATTGCCCGCCGGGTCTGGGATGCGACGACTCCTGGTCTCCAGATGCTCGGCACGGTCTGGCTCCCGGTGCCCCATTTGCTGTATCTCCCCTTCACATTGGTGGACAGCTGGTGGTGGAGCGGACTCGCGGGTGGGCTGGTCGGGCTGGCCGCTTTTGCGGCGACCGCCATGGCGACCTTCGCCATCGTTCAGCGCCACACGGAAGGGACCGCTTGGGCGTGGGTTGCCACGCTGGCCGTCGTTCTCAACCCGAGTCTCGCCTACCTGCAGACCACCGCCATGACCGAGCCGATCCTGCTCGCGTTCCTGACCGGTTCCGTCTGGGCCATCGACCGCTGGCGGGTGGCGCAGGCGACCTCAGGCACGCTCTGGGGTGCTGGCATCCTCGCAGCCCTCGCGGTTGGCTCGCGCTACGATGGCTGGTTCTTCGCGGCCATCGCGGCCGCAGCGATCCTTTGGCGGACCCGACGACTCAGCCCCGTACTGCAGTTCAGCACACCGGTGGCGATCATGGTCCTCCTCTGGCTTGGGTACAACGCCCTGTTCTTCGGCGATCCACTCGAGTTTCAGCGGGGGATCTGGTCGGCCGAGAGTCAGCAGACGGCGCTCGCCGCAGCGAACCTCCTCCCCACGAAGGGGGCCCCCCTCCTCGCGATCTGGTACTATGCCGGCGCCGTCTCGCTGACGGTTGGCCTGGTGCTCGGTGCCCTCGGACTCCTCTTGCTCGTCCCGGCGGCGACCGGCACGGCACGCCTTGCGGTCCTGCTCCTCTGGTCGGCCGTGCCCTTCAACTGGCTCGCCTTGACGGCCGGGCAGAGCGTGATCGCCCTGCCTTGGACCACGCCCGAGGGGGTCCTCAACGTCCGGTATGGCATCATGGTCCTCCCCGCCGTCGCGGTGACGATCGCGATCGGCGCGGCGCACCTCGCGCAACGCTGGCCCCTCGCCCTCGCGCGCAGCGCCGTTGCGCTGGGGGTGGTGATCCTGGCCCAGTCAGGATGGATGGTCGCTGGGGGGGGCACTCGGGTGGGGGCGCTCCGGGAAGGGATCGCCATTCGCGATGGCGACATCGCGCAGATGAACGCGTCACGCTGGTTGGCCGTCAACTACGATCGGGGTCGCATCCTGGTGGCCCCAGCGGTCAACGTCTCACCGAGGACACGCATTCCCCTGCGTGACCGGATCTACCCGTGGACCTGGGAATTGGGGCCAGCGGCCCTCGCGGCACCGAGTATGCATGTGGACTGGGTGTTGGTCGATCGCCGTGCGGCAGATGATCCAGTGACTCATGCCGTTGATGCGCTGACAGATTTCGCGCGGGACTTCGACCGGGTGTTCACTGAACGAGGGCTTGAAATCTGGCGTCGCCGCTGAGGCACGCCCCGAGGAGACCGACCGTGCAACCTATGGCCCATCGATGCACCCTTCCCTGGTACCTGGCGCTCGCGTGCGTGGCGACCGTGGCCTGCGGCACGCCGGCGCCGGAACTCGCCGTCGAGGGTCCACCAGTGCCATCGGCCGCCGAGATGGACTCGTTGATGACCGGCGCGTCGGTGGACGATTCTCTTGCCCCCCCCACGATCCTTCCGGCGGTGGACACGATCGCCACCATGGCGCTGACCCTCCGCGACATCGGTTTCCGGGAGGGGATCACGCTGCAGGGCGCGACCGATCAGGCCAATATCGCCCTGCCGGTCAATCGCGGCCTGCGTCCGGTCCGGCTCATCGTGGACGTGACACCGACCCCGATGATGCCGAGTGCGACGCTCTACCTGCAGCAGGGGCAACGCGTCCTTGCGCAGCAGGCCCTCACCGACACCACCTCGCAGGTGGCGTTCATGCTGACCGACGCGATCACCGATGGCGGCCGCGCGCCGGTCACCCTTGGGGTCAACGTGCCTGGTCAGGATGTGTGCGCCGCCGACCTGCTCTATCGCACCGTGATCTTGCCGACCAGCCGGGTGGAGTATGCGGGGGCACGCGTCACCACCGGTGGCATGAACGATTTCTTCCAACCGTGGCTCAAGCGCGTCATCTTCTACCTGCCCGACACCCCCTCGCTCGATGCCGCCCAGGCGGCACTTGATGCCGCCGCCTTCGTGGGCCGAGCATATCGCGGCATGAGCACAGAATTCGCCATTCTTGCCCTGCCGCCGGCCGGCACGCCGCTGCCGGAACCGGCGCCGGATGAGCGGGCACTGCTCTGGGCCCCGAGCGGTCCGACAATGGTGCTCCGCCCTGAGGGGGGGGCAGGTCGCGTGCTCGCACTCGCCTCGCGCCGGGATGCCCGCCAGCTCTTCAGTCTCGCCGATGGCAGTCGTCTCGTGCCGACCGAGGGCTTCCGCGCCACCACGGTGCGCCCGGACCTGGTCATGCCAGTGCGCAGTGGGGCGATCACCCTCGCACAACTGGCCATCCCCGCCCGCACCGCTGAAGGCAGCGCGATCGTCCGGCACAGCATCCCGTTCGCCCTCGCCGATTTCGGGCACTACGTGACGCCCTACGCCGCCCGACTCGTGCTCCGCCACTCGGCGTTGCCTCGCGATGGTTACGGCACGATGAATGTCTACCTGAACGGTCAGCTCATCGAGTCCCGTCCGGTGGAACGCCAGGACGTGGATCTCACCGTGTCGCTGCCGGGGCACCTCATGCAACGTGACAACCGCCTCGACGTGCGCTTCGACGTGGTGCTCGGTCAGGGTGGATGCGTCCTTGGGGGGCCAACGTTCATTGCCACGTTGGACGACCGCTCCACCTTCCTGCTGACCGACGGCAGCACGTTGGCGCCCTCGTTCGATCGGTTCCCGTCGGCACTCGTCCCGGCATTCTCGGTCCTGATGGAGCCGCGTGATCGCTACCGCGTCGAGCTGGCTGCCCGCACCATCGGGGCGATGCAGGAGACGACGGTCATGCCGCTGGCTCCGTTCGTGGTGCGAGACCTGGCGGAGGTGCGCGGCGCCCTGTTGGCGATCGGGACGGGCACGATGGCGACGGCCCTCGATGCCCCGCTCAGTGGTGATGGGTTCCGGATGCGCGACACGCAGGGACGTGTCTGGGATGAGTACGCGCCGACCGAGTCGTTCGCGGCGATGCAATCGTTCACCAACGATGGACGGGACATCCTGCTCCTTCACCACACCCGCGAAGATGGTGCACCCCTTGATGCGCTGCTGCGCGAAGCGCTGGCGCCATACGGGTGGTTCGGGGTGCATGGTGACCTCGCGCTGCGCGGACCCGCCGGGCCGACGACCGTGCTGAACCTGGCGAATTCCGGGTGGGTGGTCGAGCGGCCAATCGGTGCGCCGCAGTCGCTGTTCGAACGCTGGCGCACCCCCATCTTCCTCGGTGCTGCCATCTTGCTGCTCGCCCTTGCCATCTGGCTCTACCCGCGGGTGGTCCGGCGTGAACTCGACACGACTGGGTGACTTGCTGGTTGCGCGGGGGCTGCTGACTCCCGCGCAACTGGCCACTGCCCTGTCTCAGCAGGCTCGAACCGGCGAGCGCCTCGGGCGCCTGCTCCTCATCAACGGCTTCGTCACGCGGTTGCACCTGGCGCGGACCCTCGCCGACCTCTGGGGCCACCCCTTCGTGACGGTGGACGCCCGCGTGCTCGACGTGGCCGTGGCCTCCCGCTTTCCCCTTGAAGCGACCATGGGGTATCGCGCCATCCCGCTCCGCGATGACGGCCGTACCCTGACGGTCGCAACCGCGGAACAACCGGGGGACGCGTTGCTGGCGGCCTTGGCCGTGGTGTACCCGGGGCGCGACATCGCGCTCCGCGTCACGACGGAGTGGGACATCGATCAGGGCATTGCGCTCGCCCATCGCCGCAAGGTGGTGGACAGCTCGATCTACGGCCTCTACTACCGCAGCCAGGCGGAGAGCGCCTTCACGGTCTTCACGCTCCCGCAGTACATCCTGCTCGTGCTGGGGACCCTCACGCTCCTGGCCGCGCTCTACTCGTACCCGCTGCAGACGCTGCTCTTCCTCAACATCCCGGTCACGCTCTTCTTCCTGGCGGTGATCGTCTTCCGGACCATCGTGGGAACGGTGGGTGCCGACGCGGAAACGTCGATCACGATCACCGAGGAGATGGTCAACGCGCTCACACCGGCGGAGTTGCCGGTCTACACCGTGCTTGTGCCCGTGTACAAGGAACGCGCGGTCATCGCGAAGCTGATCGCCTCCCTCAACGCCCTGGATTATCCGGCCGACAAGCTCGACATCATCATCCTCTTCGAGGAGGAGGATCACGACACGCTCGCCGCCGCCAAGGCCGCCGGACCAGGTGAGGCCTTCCGGTTCCTGATCATCCCGGAAGGCCAGCCACAGACGAAGCCGAAGGCGTGCAATGTCGGGCTGTTGTTCGCGCGCGGCGATTACCTCGTGATCTATGACGCCGAGGATCGACCGGACCCGGATCAACTCAAGAAGGCATTGCTGGCCTTCCGGCACGGCCCCCGGGAGATGGCCTGCGTGCAGGCCGCGCTGAACTACTACAACTGGAACGAGAACTTCCTCACCCGGATGTTCACGCTCGAATACTCCTTCTGGTTCGACTATCTCCTGCCGGGCCTCGACCGCCTCCGACTGCCGATCCCGCTCGGCGGCACCAGCAACCATTTCCGTACGGACATCCTGCGGACACTTGGCGGCTGGGACCCCTTCAACGTCACCGAAGATGCCGACCTGGGGATTCGCGCGGCGATGAACGGGTACCGAGTGGGGATCGTGAACTCGACCACATACGAGGAAGCCAACAAGCACCTCGGCAACTGGCTGCGTCAGCGATCACGGTGGATCAAGGGGTACATGCAGACGGCGCTGGTGTATCTGCGCAGTCCAGTGGACCTCTACCGGCGCGCAGGACTGCGGCAAACGATCGGCTTCGCGCTGCTGATCGGCGGCACGCCGTTGATCTTCCTCTTCCAGCCCATCGCCGTCGGCCTGACGATCTACTGGCTGCTGACGCGCACGCAATTGCTGGCGCCGCTGTTTCCACCGATCCTGCTCTACATCTCGCTGTTCAACCTGCTGATCGGCAACATGCTGGCGATCTACGTGAACATGTTCGCCGTCTTCAAGCGGCGACTGCACGGGTTGGTGCTGTACTCGCTCCTCAACCCGCTCTACTGGCTGCTTCACTCCATCGCCGCGTACAAGGCGCTTGGCCAACTCTTCACGCGACCCTACCACTGGGAGAAGACGGACCATGGCCTCAGCCGTCACTCCTGAGGTCCGCGCACCCGCCTGGGTGCGCCTGCTGCTCGCGCTGGCCATCGCGGTGCCCTTGGTGATCGTCGCCATCATGATGGCGCACGATGGCTGGCTCAGCGACACGCATGGTGCCTTCCTGCATCGCGTGCGCTTTGCGCTCGACCGCGGCCGTCTCGAGCTGCTCGGCTTCGAGTACCCGCCGCTGCCGTTCTTCCTCCTCGCGCCCTGGCCCACGACCCTGGCCACGATCGTGCTTGGTGGCCTGGCGGTCGCAGGACTGGCCTGGGTGGTGATCGGTGAGTGCACCGACCGACGGTCGATTCTGCCCCTGGTGCTCCTGACCGCGGTCCTGTGGAACCCGATCGGTGCGCAGTTGGTGGTGAGCGACTTCAATGAGGCCGTCGGACTGCTCGCGCTGTACATCGGGTGGCGGCAGTACCGCCGCTGGTGGTCGACGCGACAGACCGTGTATGGACTCTACACCGGACTCTGGCTCGGGCTCGCATTCTATACCTCGCCCCTCGGACTGGCCTTGGCGTTGCTCGCAGGGGCGATCCTCCCAGTGCTTTTTCCGCGGCTACAGATTCCGCCGTTCGCGTCGCAGTTCGTCCTGCTGGCGTTTCCCGGAGTGGCTGCCACCGCGACCTGGGCGTACCTCTCGTACGTGTTCGTCGGTCGGGTGGCCCTGCCATTCACGCCGTGGGCGACCGACGCCCCGGGTCTGCTCACGATCCTGATCTGGACCGTGCCGTACCTGCTGATCTCGCTGCTGGCGTTGTCGCGACGTTCCGTCACGACCGCGGGGGTGTTCCTCCCACTGGCCCTGCTCGTGGCGGCGGATTGGATCGGGTGGCACTTCTCGCTCGCGTTTGCCGTCGGCCTGCTGACTCTGGTCGCCATCGTGGCCCTGCCGCGAGACCTCTCCCGGCTGACACGCGCGCTCGTGGGAGCCGTCGCGCTCACCCAGTTGGTCGCCGCCTGGGTGTTCATCCCGTGGCCCACGCTCGCGCCGCGTGATCATGCTGCGCGTGCCGTCGCCGACGCCCTCGAGAGTGCCCCCCCCAGAACAATCCTCCTCGACGACCGCGCGGCCGAATCGTTGCTCAAGTGGTCGCCATCTGTCGCCGGGTACCTGACGACCCGGGACACCGGATTCGATCTGGCGGTGTCCAATCCAGAACGGTACGTCCGGTACGTGCTTGCCACGACCACGCCGGACGGGCTCACCCTCGATGCCGACCGCCGGCCACCAGCGGGCTTCGTGCTGGAATGGCGCTGGGCCGGCTACGCCCTGTGGCGTCACCCGGATGCTCCGTCGCTGCCGGTGCGCTTCGATGCCCTGCCCGACCCCTCCATCCTGGAGCGGACACCATGACGAGACCTGCCGTGCACCTCACCACCCTCCTGCTCCTCATTGGAGGGGTGACGCTTCCGGCCACCGCGCAGTGGACTGTCCCCCGCGGCGGGTGGTTCATGTCGCATGGCATCAACGTCGGCGAGTTCCCCGACCGCTTCTCCGCCGGCGCCGGTGCCACCGAGAACGCGCTCGAGAAGGTGGACTGGGGGGTGTACTTCATCTATGGACTGCGCGAGGGACTGAGCGTGGGCCTCGGACAGGGCTACGCGCGCCTGGAACAGACCTTCAACGGCACCACGACCGAAAACACCGGCTTCGGGGCCACGGGGTTCTTCGTGATGAAACGGATCGCACAGGGGAAGGGCGGTATCCTCTCGATCCAGCCGCGCATTGACCTGCCCCTGCTGTTCGATACCGACGCACGCCCCGCGCTCGGCCCCGTCGAGGCCGACGCCGAGGTGCGCCTGCTGTATGGCAACGGCTTCCCGATTGCGGGGACGCGGGGATTCCTGAGCGCGTCCGCCGGGCTGAGTACCATCCGCGCCGGCAACGACGAAATCCGCTACGACCTGACCGTTGGGGTCGACGTGCATCCCCGACTCCTGGTGATGGGTCAGGCCTTCAACGTGGCGGCACTGGCCGATGGCGGCGGGATCGCCTACAGCGCCACCAAGCTTGGCGGATCGGCGGTCTTCAAGGCCACGCCGACACTGGGGATCCTGGTGGGGTATTATGGGGGCGTTTCGGGGAAGAACACCGCCCGGGAACGGACCGTCAGCGTGGGTCTCTGGTTGACCCACAACCCCCAAACGCCGGTGATTCCGACGCAACCGTAGCGGCGGCACCGCAGGACACAGAGTCGCCATGGCCCTCCTGGGCTTGCAGGATATCACGCTTTCCTTCGGCGGGCCTCCGCTGCTCGACCGCGCCACCTTGGCGATCGAGCGCGGCGAGCGCGTCTGCCTCATTGGCCGCAACGGCGCGGGCAAGAGCACCGTGATGAAGCTGCTCGACGGCTCGCTCCGCCCGGATCAGGGTGAGGTCGTCCGCCAGACCGGTATCACGGTCACCCGCCTCGAACAGGAAGTACCGGGCGACGTGGCCGGCACGATGTTCGACATCGTCGCCGAAGGGCTGGGCAGAGCGGGCCAACTGCTGGCCGACTACCAGCATGCCAGCCATCGCGTGGCGTTCGACCACAGCGACGCAGCGATGAATGAACTCGACCGCCTCCATCATGCGCTCGACGCCGCCAACGCCTGGGAAGTGAAGAGCCGGGTCGAGACGGTCCTGGAACACCTGGGGCTCGACCCCGAGGCCGCCTTCGCCGCCGCCTCGGGCGGCCGCAAGCGGCAGGCGTTGCTCGCGCGCGCACTGGTCTCGGAACCCGACATTCTGTTGCTCGACGAACCGACCAACCACCTCGACGTCTCTGCCATCGAGTGGATGGAAGACTTCCTGATCGGTCGCGGAACGACGATGGTGTTTGTCACGCACGATCGTGCGTTCCTGCGCCGGATGGCGACGCGTATCGTCGATCTCGATCGCGGCAAGCTGGTGGACTGGGCCACGGACTACGACACCTACCTCGAGCGCAAGGAAGCGTCACTGATTGCGCAGGAGGCGGAGTGGCAGGAGTTCGACAAGAAGCTCGCGCGGGAAGAGGTCTGGATTCGCACGGGGATCCAGGCGCGGCGGACCCGGAACGAGGGGCGCGTCCGAGCGCTGGAGGCGCTGCGCAAGGAGCGGAGCGCCCGGCGCGAGAAGACCGGCACCGTCAGGCTGCAGGCGCAGGAAGCGGAGC
>JAABRY010000099.1 GCA_011390645.1 Gemmatimonadota bacterium | reverse complement strand
ATCGAGCTGATCATCCCGGTGGCGATGGACGAGGGCCTGCGGTTCGCGATTCGCGAGGGCGGCCGGACGGTCGGCGCCGGGGTTGTGACGAAGATTCTCAAGTAAGCAGGAAGTCATAGGTCGTAGGTCATAGGTCGTAAAGACCTACGACCTACAGCCTACGACCTACGACCCAACAAGCGACAGTGGGGCCGGCACTTCCGCCGACTCATGATGCGCAAAGACCGAGGACACTGATGGCAGGCAAGATTCGCATCCGCCTCAAGGCGTTCGACCACGTGGTGCTGGACCAGGCCGCGGCGGACATCGTACGCACGGCGGAAAAGACCGGCGCGCAGATTTCGGGACCGATCCCTCTTCCGGTGAAGATGGAGAAGTGGACCGTGCTGCGGTCGCCGCACGTGGACAAGAAGAGCCGTGAGCAGTTCGAGCTGCGGACGCACAAGCGTCTGCTCGACATTCACGACTCCCGACCCCAGACGATGGACGCGCTGACGAAGCTGGATCTTCCGGCCGGCGTGGACGTCGAGATCAAGGTCGAGTAACCATGGCCATCATTGGACGGAAGCTCGGCATGACGCGCGTCTTTGCCGAAGACGGCACCGCAGTGCCCGTGACGGTGATCGAGGCCGGGCCGTGCCCGGTGCTCCAGGTCTCGCCCTCGCAGGCGCAGCTCGGCTTCGGACAGAAGAAGGCGTTGCGGACCTCGAAGGCCGAGCGTGGACACGCCGCGAAGGCCGGAATCGATTACGCCCCGCAGGTGGTGCGGACCTTCTCCATCGAGGGTGCCGAGTGGGCGCCGGGTGCGATGGTGACGGTTGAGCAGTTCGCCGAGGGGCAGCTGGTGAAGGTGACGGGGACGACCAAGGGTCGCGGCTTCCAGGGCGTGGTCCACCGCCACGGCTTCGGCGGCGGTCCTGCGTCGCACGGCAACACGCGTCACCGCAAGCCCGGCTCGATCGGGCCTGGCACGGACCCGTCGCGCGTCATCAAGGGCAAGAAGATGCCTGGCCACCATGGCGCCGAGCGCCATACGGAGCTCGGGCTCACGGTGATCAAGGTGGATGCGGAGCGGAACCTCCTCTTTGTGCGCGGCGCAGTGCCCGGCTCGAAGAACGGGATCGTGACCGTCGCCAAGCAGGGAGGAAAGAGCCGCCATGATTAATGCACCGAAGTATTCCGCCGCGGGTGTGCCGAGCAAGGACGCGTTCGTCCTGCCCAGCGACCTGTTCGACGGCACGGTGAACGAGGCGGTCCTTCACCAGGCGGTGAAGACGTACCTCGGCAACCAGCGTCAGGGCACGCACAAGGTGAAGACCCGGGCCGAAGTCTCGGGTGGCAACCAGAAGCCGTGGAAGCAGAAGGGCACCGGTCGCGCACGTCAGGGCACCACGCGCGCTGCACAGTGGCGTGGGGGTGGTGTCGTCTTCGGTCCGTCGCCGCGGGATTACCGCACCGACATCCCGAAGAAGGTCCGCCAGTTGGCGCGTCGCTCGGGCTTCAACGCCAAGGCGCGCGAGGGCAACCTGCACGTGATCGAGGCGCTGTCGTTCGAGGCGCCGAAGACGAGCCGGATGCTGGAGTTGGTCGAGAAGCTCGGGCTGACGGGCAAGCGCGTCCTCGTGCTGACCGCCGGCGCCAAGCCGAATGTGTATCTGAGCGGCCGGAACGTGCAGCGGCTCGAGGTCCTGCCGTTCGCCGAGGCGACGGCGTATGACCTGCTGCTGGCGGAGGCCCTCGTGGTCGAGGCCGATGCGTTGTCCACCAAGGAAGGTGCCTGATGGCCGACCTGCACGGGATTGTGATCCGCCCGCTCGTCACCGAGAAGTCGTCGACGGCGTGGCAGGATCGGCAGGAGTACGTGTTCGAGGTGCACCCGGACGCCACCAAGGGGCAGATCCGTGCGGCGTTGAAGGCGCTGTTCGGGGTGACCGCCAAGGATGTGCGCACCATGGTGATGCGCCGCAATGCTATCGCTCGCGGGCGGACCCGCGGGGTGACGCCACGCTGGAAGAAGGCGATCGTCACGCTACAGGACGGCGAGACACTCGCCGTGTTCGAGGGTTGAGATGAGCATTCGTCAGTTTCGCCCGATCACTGCGGGCACGCGCTTCAAGTCGGTCTCGGGTTTCGACGAGATCACTCGTGGCACGCCGGAGAAGTCGCTGGTCGAAGCGCTGCCCAAGACGGGTGGCCGCAACAACCAGGGTCACATCACCTCGCGTCACCGCGGGGGTGGTCACAAGCGGCAGTACCGGCGCATTGACTTCAAGCGGGAAAAGTTCGGGATCCCGGCGCGCGTGTCCGAGATCGAGTACGATCCGAACCGCACCGCTCGCATCGCGCTGTTGGTGTACGCCGACGGCGAGAAGCGCTACATCCTGCACCCCAAGGGGCTGAAGCAGGGCGACACCGTGATGAGCGGGCCGGGGTCCGACGTGCGCGTGGGCAATGCCCTCCCGCTCGCCGAGATGCCGCTCGGCACCACGGTGCACAACATCGAGCTGAAGATCGGCAAGGGCGGCGCCATGGCGCGGTCGGCCGGGACCAGCGCGCAGGTGGTCGCCCGCGAGGGTGAGTACGTGACGCTGCGGCTCAAGTCCACCGAGATGCGCATGGTCCACGGTCGCTGCATCGCCACGGTCGGCGAGGTCGGCAACTCGGAGCATGAGCTCCTCTCGGTCGGCAAGGCCGGCAAGAGCCGCTGGCTTGGCAAGCGTCCGTCTGTCCGCGGCGTCGCGATGAACCCGGTCGACCACCCGCTCGGTGGCGGTGAGGGCAAGACGTCCGGTGGCCGTCCGCCGGTCTCGCCCTGGGGCAAGCCCGAGGGCACCAAGACCCGCAAGCGGAAGAAGAATTCCAACCGACTCATCGTGCGCGGCCGCAAGCGCGGGAAGGCGACCAAGTAATGGCGCGGAGCATCCGGAAGGGCCCCTTCGTACAGCAGGCGCTGCTCGACAAGGTGGCCGTGATGAACGACAAGAACGAGAAGAAGGTCATCAAGACCTGGTCCCGGGCGAGCACCATCCTCCCGGAGTTCGTCGGCCACACCTTCGCCGTGCACAACGGGAACAAGTTCGTCCCCGTGTACGTGTCGGAGAACATGGTCGGTCACAAGCTCGGGGAGTTTGCCCCGACGCGACTGTTCCGTGGACACAGCGGCAAGCTGGTCGCGGACAAGAAGGCGAAGGCCTGAGATGCGTGGCTATGCAATTCAGCGGTCGGTCCGCCAGTCGCCGCGCAAGATGCGGCTCGTGATGGACCTGATCCGCGGCAAGAACGTCAATGAGGCGTATGCGATCCTCCAGTTCAACAAGAAGCTGGCGGCGAAGCAGATCGCGAAGACGCTGAAGTCAGCTGTGGCGAACGCCGAGCAGCTCGCGATGCGGGACAGCGAGTCGTTCGACGTGGATGCGCTCATCGTCGTGGACGCGCAGGTGGACATGGGATCGCCGTTGAAGCGATTCACCGCCGCCGCGCAGGGCCGCGCGACGCCGATCCGCAAGCGGACCAGTCATGTGAAGATCGAAGTGGCTGAGAAGCCTGCGAAGAAGAAGGGGGCGAAGTAATGGGTCAGAAGACGCATCCGATCGGGTTCCGGCTCGGAGTCAGCAAGCAGCCGCTCTCGCGTTACTACGCGGGCCGCGACATGCCAGCCCTCCTGGCCGAGGATCAGCTGATCCGCGACTACATCCAGAAGCGGCTCGGGCACGCGGCGATCGCCGAAGTGCACATCGAGCGGCGACCGGGCAAGGTCACGGTCACGATTCACACCGGTCGCCCGGGCGTGGTCATCGGCAAGCGCGGCGCCGAAGTGGACAAGCTCCGCGAGGAGCTGGCCGTGGTGCTCGAGCGCAAGCTGGGCGCGAAGAAGGACGTGGCGGTCAATGTCGAGGAGATCAAGCGGCCCGAAGTCTCGGCCAAGCTGGTCGCCGACAACATCGCCGCGCAGCTGGTGCAGCGGATCTCGTTCCGCCGCGCGATGAAGCGGGCCCTCCAGAGCGCGATGCGCATGGGCGCCCTCGGCATCCGCGTGCGGGCCTCGGGCCGTCTTGGTGGGGCGGAAATCGCCCGCACCGAGGGCTACCGTGAGGGGCGCGTGCCGCTCCACACGCTGCGCGCAGATATCGACTACGCGACCAGCACCGCGAAGACCACCTACGGCGCGATCGGCATCAAGGTCTGGATCTTCAAGGGTGAGATCGTGGACGACATGTCCGGCCGCACCTATAGCACGGGGAGCTGAGTACCATGCTCGCACCGAAGCGGATCAAGTTCCGCAAGACGTTCAAGGGCCGCACCAAGGGTGTGGCCACCCGGGGCAACGAGGTCTCGTTCGGCGAGTGGGGGCTGATGTCCCTGGAGCCGGGCTGGATCACGAACCGGCAGATCGAAGCCGCCCGTGTTGCCATGACGCGTGAAATGAAGCGTGGCGGCAAGGTGTGGATCCGGATCTTCCCGGACAAGCCGATCACGAAGAAGCCGGCCGAGACCCGCATGGGCAAGGGCAAGGGCAACCCGGAGGGCTGGGTGGCCGTGGTGAAGCCCGGACGCATGCTGTTCGAAGTCGATGGCGTGCCGGAGGAGTTGGCGAAGCGGGCAATGGCGCTCGCCGAGGCGAAGCTCCCCGTGAAGACACGGCTCGTCAAGCGCGAGGAGATCTAACGATGTTGCAAGCGACCGATCTCAGGGAGCTCTCTGCGGAGCAGCTCGAGGCCAAGCTGGCGGAGCTGCGCGAGGAGCGCTTCAAGCTCCGGTTTCGCTCGGCGACGGAATCGATCGAGAACCCGATGCGGTTCCGGACCGTGCGGCGGGATATTGCCCGCGTGTTGACCATCCTTGGCGAGAAGCGCCGCGAGGCCTGAGGAAGTGACGATGACCGACGAAACGACGACGACCGACCGCGCTGCGCGCAAGACCCGCACGGGCGTGGTAACGAGCGACAAGATGCAGAAGACCGTGACGGTCCTGCTGGAACGCCGCCTGGCCCACCCGAAGTACGGGAAGCAGGTGACGCGTTCGAAGAAGGTGAAGGCGCGCAATGACCATGACGCCAAGGCTGGCGACACGGTGCGCATCATGGAGACGCGACCCCTCGCGAAGACCGTTGCATGGCGGACGGTCGAGATCGTTGAGCGGGCACGCTAAGGCCCGGGAGAGACTGACATGGTACAGCAGGAGACGATCCTGAAAATCGCGGACAATTCGGGGGCCCGAAAGGCTCTCGTGATCCGCGTCCTGGGCGGCTCACGGCGGCGCTACGCGTCGCTGGGAGACAAGGTCGTGGTGGCCATCAAGGATGCCATTCCGACCGGCCAAGTGAAGAAGGGCGACGTGGCGAAGGCCGTGATCGTTCGCACCGCGAAGGAAGTCCGCCGCAAGGACGGCTCCTACATCCGCTTCGATGAGAATGCGGCGGTGCTCATTGACGACAAGGGTGAGCCCAAGGCGACGCGCATCTTCGGTCCCGTGGCGCGCGAGCTGCGCGAGAAGCGGTACATGAAGATCGTCTCCCTGGCGCCGGAGGTACTCTGACATGAAGCCGCTCGTGTACAAGAAGTCATCCCGCAAGCGCACCGAGCCGGTGCCGCCCCGGATGAAGATGCACGTCACCAAGGGCGACACCGTACAGGTGATCTCCGGCGACGACAAGGGGAAGCGTGGCGTCGTGCTGCGCGTCTACCCGAAGACGGGACGGATCGCGGTCGAGGGGATCAACCTCGCCAAGCGGCACCGCCGTGCGACGCAGACGGCGGAGTCCGGGATCGTGATCTTCCCGGCCCCGTTCAACCATTCGAAGGTGATGCTGATCGACCCGCAGACTGACGCGCCGACCCGCGTCCGCCGGCAGAAGGATGCCGACGGAACCGTGGAACGGATTGCCGTTCGTTCGGGCGTGGCCATCCCGAGGAACCGCTGACGATGGCGACGAAGAACGCGAAGGGCGGCGCCAAGAGCGCCGGGGCGAAGACTGGCAAGGCCGGTGGCGGCGCGACCGCCAGCAAGAAGTCGAGTGCGTCGGGCGGACAGCGGGGCAGCGTGTCCACGCTGCCGACCGAGGCCGAGCCGAAGGCGAGCATCGGCAAGCCGCGCCTGCAGCGCCACTATGAAGAGACCGTCCGGCCCCGCCTGGCGAAGGAATTCGGGTTGAAGAACCCGAACCAGGTGCCGCGGATCGTGAAGGTCGTCCTCAACGTCGGCCTGGGCGAGGCCTCGAAGACGCCGCGCCTGGTCGAGGTGGCGGTAGAAGAGTTGGCGCAGGTGACCGGCCAGCGGGCCGTCATCACCAAGGCCAAGAAGGCGATCGCGAACTTCGGCCTCCGGGCCGGCATGCCGGTCGGCTGTGCAGTGACCCTGCGCGGCGCGCGCATGTACGAGTTCCTCGACCGCTTCATTTCGATCTCGATCCCGCGGATTCGTGATTTCCGCGGGCTGCCGACCAAGTCGTTCGACGGGCGGGGCAACTACACCTTCGGTGTGAAGGAGCAGATGATCTTCCCCGAGATTGATTTCGACAAGGTGGAGCAGGTGCACGGGATGGACATCACGTTGGTGACCACGGCAGGCCGCGATGACCTCGCGATGGCGCTGCTTCGCGAGTTCGGCTGGCCGTTCCGGGGCGAGACACCACTCGCCGTCCGCGTGGCGTGAGGAGAGACGCATGAGTATGACTGATCCTGTCGCGGATATGCTGACCCGCATCCGCAACGCCTGCTCGGCTGGGCACAAGCGCGTGGACATCCCCGCGTCGAAGCTCAAGGCCCAGTTGGCGCGGCTGTTGCGCGACAACCATTACATCGCGGACTTCAAGGTCCTGGAGGACGGCCCTGCGGGGACGATCCGCCTGTACCTGAAGTACCACAACGAGCTTCCGGTCATCCGTGAGCTGCAGCGCGTCTCCACGCCCGGCCTGCGCCGGTACGTGAAGTGCCGCGACCTGCCGCGCGTGAAGAACGGCCTGGGCATGGCGATCGTCTCGACCCCCAAGGGGTTGATGTCCGATCGTGAGGCCCGCTCGGCCAACCTTGGCGGCGAGCTTCTCGCCGTGATCTGGTAGGGGGGCGCCATGTCACGTATTGGCAAGAAGCCCATCGCCATTCCGGGTGGCGTCAACGTCACGTTGGACGGCCAGCGGATCACGGTGAAGGGCCCCAAGGGGGAACTCTCACGGACGCTGCCGTCCGAGGTGCGTCTCACGGTGGACGGCGCTGCCGTCACGGTCGAGCGGATCTCTGACGAGGCCCGTCCCAAGGCGATGCACGGCCTGTCGCGCACCCTCGTGGCCAACATGGTCGAGGGTGTCTCGAACGGGTTCGTGAAGGCGCTGGAGTTGCACGGCGTCGGCTACAAGGCCGAGGCGAAGGGGAAGGGGATCAACCTCGTGGTGGGTCTCTCGCACCAGGTGCAGGTGGACGCGCCCGGTGGCATCGCCTTCAAGCTCGACTCGCCGACCCTCTTGAAGGTCGAGGGGATCGACAAGGAGCTGGTCGGTCAGGTCGCCGCGGAAATTCGTAATGTCCGGCCGCCGGAGCCCTACAAGGGCAAGGGCATCCGGTACCAGGGTGAGCAGGTCCGCCGCAAGGCCGGCAAGACGGGAGCCAAGTAATGCGTCCGATTCACGCACCGAAGAGCCGCGAGCAGCGGCGCTACCGCCGGCACCTCCGGGTCCGCCAGCGGGTGGCCGGGACCGCCGCGCGTCCGCGCCTGGCGATCTATCGCTCGCTCAAGCACATCTATGCCCAGTTGGTCGACGACGATCGTGGAGTGGCGCTGCTCGGCGTGAGCGACACCAGCGAGGGGATCGCCATCGAGGGCACCGGCAAGGTCGCCAAGGCGGAGGCGGTGGGGAAGCTCATCGCCGAGCGCGCCAAGGCGGCGGGAATCACCGCGGTCGTGTTCGACCGTGCCGGATATCAGTATCATGGCCGCGTGAAGGCGGTCGCTGACGGGGCCCGCGAGGGCGGACTGGAGTTCTGATGAGCGACGAGACGAAGACGACGGCCGCCGAGGGCGGTGCACCCGCGGCGAGCGCGCCGACCTCGGCCCCGTCCCGTGGCGGTGGTGGTGGCGGCGGTGCGCGCGGTGGCCAGCGCGGTGGCCAGGGCGGCCAGCGCGGCGGTCCCGGCGGGCAGCGTGGTGGTCCTGGCGGGCGTGGCGGCAACCGCCGCGATGACCGCGATCAGGAGAAGGAGTTCATCGAGAACGTCGTGTCGATCAACCGCGTCGCCAAGGTCGTCAAGGGTGGCCGTCGGTTCTCGTTCAACGCACTCGTGGCCATTGGTGACGGCAAGGGTCGGATCGGGATTGCCACCGGCAAGGCGAACGAAGTGGCCGAGGCGGTCCGCAAGGGCGTCGAGGCGGCCAAGCGTGCGATGGTGACCATCCCGCGCGTTGGCACCACGATCCCGCACATGGTGGTCGGGGAGCACGGCGCTGGCCGCGTGTTGCTCAAGCCTGCCGCGTCGGGTACCGGCGTCATCGCCGGTGGCCCCGTGCGCTCGGTGCTTGAGTGCGTCGGCATCACCGACATCCTGACCAAGAGCCTTGGCTCGAACAACCCGCACAACATGGTGCGCGCGACGCTCGCCGGACTGCAGGAGCTGGTCTCCGTGCAGCAGGTGGCTCGTGAGCGCGGCATCGAAGTCGACCAGGTCGGCTACCGTGCCCGCCAGAAGGAGAGCTGAGCCATGGGACGCAATCCAGTAGTCGGTCGGCAGGGCCCGGCGCATCACGCCGCGGTCATCCCGGCCGAAGGTGAGGCCAAGCGCCTCCGCGTGAAGCAGATCCGTTCCGGGATCGGGCACGCCGAGACGATGAATCGCACGCTCAAGTCCATCGGCCTCCGCCATCACCAGGCGACGGTTGAAGTGGACAACACCGCCACGATGCGCGGCATGCTGACCAAGGTCCGGCACCTCATTGAGGTCACCCCGGTCCAGGAGAGTTGATGATGGCTGACGAGAACAACACCGTCGAGCGGATTACCCTCTCGAACCTGCGCCCGGCTCCGGGCTCGCGCAAAGACCGCAAGCGCCTCGGCCGCGGTCCGGGCTCGGGCACGGGCAAGACGTCGGGCAAGGGCCACAAGGGCTCCAAGGCCCGTGCGGGTGGCAAGACCAATCCCGGCTTCGAGGGCGGACAGATGCCGCTCTACCGCCGGCTGCCCAAGCGTGGCTTCACCAATCCGTTCAAGGTCACGTACCTGGCGGTGAACCTGCGCGACCTCGAAAAGGTGACCGGCGAGGAAGTCACGCCGGAGAGCCTGGTGGCGGCGGGGATCCTCAAGAAGACGAGCGAAGCCTGCAAGCTGCTCGGGCACGGTGAAGTGACCCGCGCGCTGGTGGTGCGCGACATCCCGGCCTCGGCTTCGGCCAAGGCCAAGATCGAGGCGGCAGGCGGACGGGTCGAGGCCTGATGACCGCGCCCAGCGTGCCCGGCCTGAACATCGACGAGGAACTGCAGAAGAAGATTCTCTTCACGCTGCTGTGCATTTTCATCTACCGCGTCGGTGCGCACATCACGGCACCGACGGTTGATGTCAACGCGCTCGTCCTCTACATCCAGAACTCGGCAGCCTCCGGGCTGTTCCAGCTCTACGATGCCCTCGGTGGCGGCCTCTCGCGCGCCACCATTCTCGCGCTCGGCATCATGCCGTACATCTCGGCCAGCATCGTCTTCCAGCTCGCCGCCGGTGTCGTCCCGACCGTCAGCAAGATGCAGAAGGACGAAGACGGCCGGAAGCAGATCACGCAGTGGACCCGCTATCTCACGGTCGTCATTGCGCTGTCGCAGGCCTACACCTTCGCGCTCTTCGTCGAGGGGATTCCCGGCGCGATCGCCAACCCGGGCTTTGCCTCGCGCATGCTCATGGTGGCCATCCTCACGACGGGTGCGATCTTCGTGATGTGGCTCGGCGAACGGATCACCGAGGGCGGCGTCGGCAACGGCATGTCGCTGCTGATCACGGTGTCGATCCTCGAGTCGTTCCTGCGAGGCTCGGTCGGACTGGTCGGCTTCGTGACGTCACGGGTGATCACCTTCCCGGGTGCGGTGTTCTTCGTGCTGACGCTGATCGCGATGGTCGCTGCGGTGACCGGGATGACACTGGCCGCGCGCCGAATCCCGATCCAGATCCCGCGCAAGGTGATGGGCCGTGGTCGGATCCGCGAAGGCCAGAAGTCCTTCATCCCGATCCGGCTCATCACCGCCGGCGTGATGCCGATCATCTTCGCCCAGACGGTCATCATCGTGCCGTCCACGATCGCGTCCTTCACGCGCTCGCCGATCATGACGGAAGTCTCGAACTTCCTCGCGCTCGGCAGCGCGCCGTACAATATCCTGTTCGGTCTGTTGATCATCCTCTTCAGCTACTTCTACACGTCCATCATCTTCAACGCGGTGGACCTGTCCGAGAACCTGAAGAAGCAGGGCGCGTTCATCCCGGGCATCAAGCCCGGTGCGGCCACGGCCGACTACATCGACGGTGTGCTCGGCCGCATCACCTTGCCGGGCTCGGTCTTCCTTGCCGCAGTGGCAATCATGCCGATCATTGTCGCCAACTGGCTGGGCATGCCGCAGTTCCAGTTCGGTGGCACCTCGATCCTGATCGTCGTCGGCGTCCTGCTCGACACGATCTCGCAGATCGAACAGCACCGCACCCTGCGCAAGTATGACGGCTTCATGAAGTCGGGTCGCGTGAAGTTCCGCGGCCGCCAGAGCAAGTTCGGGATGTAGTCAGTACGGGATCGATCGTGGTCCCGTAGGGTGAAACGTCAAACGTGAAACGGAAGCTGCCATCGGGCCTCCGTTTCACGTTTCACCTTTTACCTTTCACCGGGTCCCCCACCCCCCACCGCAACAACCGGAGCTCCGCTCGTGGACATTCTCCTTCTTGGCCCCCCGGGCGCTGGCAAGGGCACGCAGGGTGCGATTCTCGCCGAAGACCTGGGCATCCCGAAGTTCGCCACCGGTGACCTGCTGCGCGACGCTGTCAAGCGCGGCACCCCACTCGGCAGCAAGGCCAAGGAGGTCATGGAGGCCGGTGGGCTGGTCAGCGACGAGATCATCCTCGGGATCATCCGTGACGAGCTGGCCAAGCCGGAAGCTCGGGGTGGAGTGATCTTCGACGGCGTGGTGCGGACCATCCCCCAGGCTGAAGGGATGGCGAACATCCTCGGCGAGTTGGGCCGACAGATCGACCACGTGCTCTACTTCGAGGTGACCGATGACGAGATTCGGCAGCGCCTCGACAATCGTCGCACCGTGGAGGGTCGGGCCGATGACGATCCGGACGCGATCATCCGTCGCCTGGCTGCCTACCGCGAGCAGACGGCTCCGGTGATTGAGTGGTACGCCGCGCGTGGTGGTGTCACCACGATCAACGCGATCGGCGTGGTGGACGAGATTGCGGTCAAGGTGCGGGCCGCCATAGGCCACGCGTGATCACGCTGAAATCGGCGCGGGAGATCGGCGTGATGGCGCGCGCCGGTGCGATCGTCGCCGGGGTCCACGCACTGATGCGGGAGATCATGCGACCGGGTCTCACCACTGAGGATCTCGACGCCGAGGCCGAGCGCTTCATCCGCAGCCATCCTGGCGCCACGCCGTCGTTCAAGGGCCTCTACGGTTTCCCGAAGACGCTGTGCACCTCGGTGGACACCGAGATCGTCCATGGCATTCCCTCGAAGAAGGTCATCCTGCGCGAGGGCTCGATTGTTTCGGTGGATGTCGGCGTGCACCTCGAGGGACTGCACGCGGATGCCGCCACGACGATCCCGGTTGGTGCCATTCCCGAGAGCACGCAACGACTGCTCGACGTGACCGAAGCATCATTGGCGGCCGGCATCGCTGCCGCCCGCATCGGCAACACCGTCGGCGACATCGGGCATGCCGTGCAGACGGTGGCGGAAGCCGCAGGCTTCGGCGTGG
>JAABRY010000098.1 GCA_011390645.1 Gemmatimonadota bacterium | reverse complement strand
CAAACATCCAACATCCAACATCCAACATCCGACCGGCGGTTGACACCGCCGGCTGGGGATTCTCGACTACAACCGAATCGTCAACCCATCCTGCAGCGTATTCCGATACGCCCGCCACGCCGGCACCAATCCCACCAGCACGCCAGCCACCACCACGCCGCCGAGATACATCCACTCCAGCTTCTGGGGCGCCGTGATCGGGATGAAGAGCCCGAAATGCCGTTCGGCGATCCCCCCCCCAAGCAGAAGCAGGGTATACACCAGCGCCACCCCGGCAATTGCGCCCACCATCGCCAGAAGCCCGGACTCGAAGACCAGCAGCGCCGCGATGCGCTTCGGGCCCGCGCCCAGCGAGCGCAGGATCGCCATCTCGCGCCGCCGTTCCTGCAGCGTGCTGTAGAGGGACACCAGCATCCCCAGCAGTCCCACCAGCAGCACGGCGAACGAGATCAACCGCACGCCATCCTCGGCGAAGCCGATGTTGCGCCACAACTCGGTCAGTGCGACCGCCGGCAACACCGCGGACAGGGCCTCAAGCGAATCCGTGTCGACCTCCCGCTTGAGCTGCAGCGACTCGAAGCGGTTGTTGGCGCCGACGAGGAAGGCGTTGATGGCGTGGTCGTGATCATCGTGATTGGTGATTGGTGATTGGCGATTGGCGGTGGATTCGCCAGGCGACGCCGCGTCCTCATGCGCGTGCGCATGGGCAGAATCACCAATCGCCAATCGCGAATCGCCAATCACTTCCCCCGAATCGCCAATCGCGGCAGGCTCCTCACCAATCGCGGCTTGCATCGGGACGCCGTCCTGCCACCCCTCGTGCATCGCCTCGATGCCTTCCATCGTCACGAACAGCGTGCGGTCGATCGGGGTGAAGGTGGGTTCGAGGATGCCGACCACCCGGAACGGATGTTCCTCGTGATCCATGATCCCGGTGCCGCGCAGGCCGTGGGTCAGGGCGATCTCGTCGCCGACCGCCAAGCGCCGCACATCGGCTACTTCGGAGCCGAGCAGGACGTCTCTGTCGGCCACCGGCAGCGCGCCCTCGGCAGCCGCGACCTGTCCGTCGTTGCGGAAGCGATAGTGCTCATAGAAGGCATCGGTGGTACCGAGCACGCGGTACCCATAGTACGAGTCGCCGAGCATGATCGGGATCGTCCACTTCACCGCCGGATGCGCAGCGTACCGCTCGTAGGTCTCCCAGGAGAGCGTACCGGGCGGCATCCCCAGGCCGAAGATCGTCGAGAGCAGGATCTGCTGCGACGAACCACGCGGTGCGATGATCAGGTCCGTGCCGCGGATCGTCCCGGAGAACGACTCGCGCACGCCGCGGCGGATCGTCTCCACCCCCACCAGCAGCGCCACCGAGAGCGCGATCGAGGTGACGGTCAGGATCGAGGTGAGCCGGCGGTTGCCGAGCGAGCGCAGCGCGAGGGAGAGGGTCAGCATCTCACGCGCCTCCGGCCTGATTCAGTTCGCGCAGGGCGAGCTGGCGATCGAAGCGCGTACCCAGCCCGAGGTCGTGGGAGACGAACAGCAGCGTGGAACCCACCGCATCACACTGCGTGAAGAGCAGCTCGAGGAATTCGTCGCGACGGTCGGTGTCGAGCGCGGAGGTCGGTTCGTCGGCGATCACCAATTCCGGCGCGCCGATCAGCGCGCGCGCAGCAGCGACGCGCTGTTGCTGCCCCACACTGAGTTCCGTCACCGGCGTGCCAAGAAACTCCGAGAGCCCCAGCGCGGTCGCCAGCCGGCGCGCCGCTTGATCCGGCGTTTCGGCGATCAGCCGCGCCGCGCGGGCAGGGTGCAGGCGGCATGGCAGCGCGATGTTCTCCGCCACCGAGAGGTACGGGATCAGATTGAAGAGCTGGAAGAGGTAGCCCACGTGGATCCCACGAAAGGCATCACGCTCTCCCGAGGGAATCGTCGCGAGATTGCGACCGAGCACCGACATCGTCCCTGCGGTCGGGTGCAGCACACCCGCGATCAGCCCGAGCAGCGTGGTCTTGCCGCTACCACTCGGCCCGTGCAGGAAGACCTTCTCGCCAGCGGGAATCACCAGGTGGGGAAGCCGAAGGACCTCGCGTCCCGCCTTGTAGGCGAAACGGAGGTCCGAGGCCTCGACCGCGGGGGAGCGGTCGGTCACTTCGCGGAGGGCTTGTACGGCTTGCTGGTGATCCCTTCCATCTCGTAGTACGAGGCGCCGTAGGGCGACTCGACTTGCTTGAGGCGCAGGATGCCCTCGAAGAGGACCGGGTCCCACCAGCCGATCTTGACCGACTTGCCCCCACGCATCTTCACATACACCATCTGGTTCGGCGGCGGCGGCGGGGTGTGGACACACGCGCCGAAATACGGAACCAGCAGGAACTCGTCGGATTCCTGCATATCGTCCTCGAGCGGGACGATGAACGCCGCGATCTGGACCAGCTTGCCATCCAACGCCTGCAGCGAGGCCGGGGCCTTGCCGCTGACCAGGTCCAACGCGCCCAGGGTCCGCCAGTCGATCTTGACCGGGTCATCGGACACCGCAGCGACCAGCGCCGGGATCTCGAGGAACGGGTGAACCGCCGCCTCGGCGCGCGCGACACCGCCCGTCAGAACCAAGACGGTCAGGATGCCGGTGAGTCGGGACTGCATCATCGTTCCTCCTTGAGAATAGCTTCGCAACAACAGCTGTGGTTAATTATACGTAGGAAGTGATATGCGCGTTGAGCGCATCTGTTTCAACCTCAATCCCGGAGCACTGATGTCCCGTACCCCGTTCGGGTCCGGCCTGTTGCTGGCCGTCACCGCTTTGGCCCTCCCGGCCGCCCTTGTCGCCCAGCGCCCCGGCGGTCCTGGGGGGCAGCAGCAGCCCCGCATTGACACCACCCTCTACGTCCGCACGACCCCGCCGAGCAACCCCGTGATCCAGAAGATGTGGGCCGAGGGGATGGAGCGCTCGCAGGTCATGACACTCGCGCAGGTCCTCCTCGACTCGATCGGTCCGCGCCTGACCAACACTGACCGGTTTGACGCCGGCCAGGAGTGGTTGGTGCACATGTACGGCAAGTGGGGCGTGCCGGCGCAGCGTCAGCAGTACGGCACCTGGGAGAAGTGGGAGCGCGGGATTTCCCATGTCGACCTCGTCTTCCCCCGCATCCGCTCGCTTGAGGGGATGATGCTCGGCTGGAGCCCGTCCACGATGGGTCCCGTCGAGGCCGATGTCGTCACCCTGCCTGATCTCGAGACGCCGGAGCAGTTCGCCGAGTGGATGAAGACGGCGCGGGGCAAGGTCGTCCTGACCTCCCCGCCAAACCCGTCGTGCCGGATGCCGTCGCAGTACACGGAGTTCGGGACCGAGGGCGCCGCAGAGCGGATTCAGCGCGAGCGCGCGGAGGCCTCCTCGGCGTGGCGTGCACGCACCCTGCTGGGTGGCAATCCGAACGAGTGGCCGAAGACCGCCGGCGTCACCGCGATCTTCACCACCAACTGGTCGCAGTATCCGGGCGTGAACAAGGTGTTCGGCACGCCGAAGCAGCAGGTGCCGACCTTCGACATCTCGTGCGAAGACTACAACCTGCTGTTCCGTCTGGCGTCGAACAACCAATCGCCGCGCGTCCGGGTGCAGGGCGCGTCGCGCTCGATGGGCGAGCAGCCGGTGCACAACGTGATCGCCACGATCAAGGGCTCCGAGAAGCCGAACGAGTACATCGTCCTCTCGGCCCACTACGACTCGTGGGACGGCGCGTCGGGCGCGACCGACAACGGCACCGGCACCCTCACGATGCTCGAGGCCGCCCGCATCCTGAAGACGATCTACCCGAACCCGAAGCGGACGATCATCGTCGGCCACTGGGGCGGTGAGGAGCAGGGCTTGAACGGCTCGCGCGCCTTCGTCGAGGACAACCCGGAGATCGTGGCCCGCGTGCACGCCGGCTTCAACCAGGACAACGGCACTGGACGCATCGTCAATGGCGGGCCCGGCCCGTTCGTCGGCGGGCAGGAGGCCTGGCTGCGCTACCTGCGTGAATTGCCGGCCGAGCTCACTGGTGGCTTCCGCCTCGGCGGCCTGAGCGGCCCGGCAGGCGGCGGCACCGACCACGCCGCGTTCCAGTGCGCCAAGTCGCCGGTGTACGGCACGGGCGGCGTGAGCTGGGACTATTCGCGCAGCACCTGGCACACCAACCGCGACACCTACGACAAGGTTGTTCCGGAAGACCTCAAGCACAACGCGACGATGATCGCGATGCTGGTCTACATGGCCGACCAGGACAGCGAACTCCTCTCGCGCGAAGTGATCACCAAGCTCGGCGAGCGCGATGTCACGTACAGCTGCCCGAAGGCGACCCGGCGGACGCAGGACTCCAGCCGCTGATCGCAAGTTGCACCGGTGGCGGGGACACTGTCCCCGCCACGACAACGCCCCGCCTCCCTGATGGGAGGCGGGGCGTTGTGCATGAGGCCGTGGTCGGTGTCAGTCGCGGCGCTCAGGCGTCCGGATCATCCTCGTCGAAGCCGAACGCGTCGAAGTCCTCGTCGTCATCGTCGAACTCGTCCTCGTCCTCGTCTTCGTCCTCGTCGTCCGAATCCTCGTCATCGTCATCGAGGTCGAAATCTTCATCGAGATCCTCTTCGTCCTCGTCAAAGGGACGCTTGAGCAGCACATCGCCCCGCATCTCCATCTCGAGGGACGCCTCCCACGCCGACATGGTGACCTCCATAGTGGTACCCGGGAAAATGGTGGCGGTCATACGTCGGCGCCCCGGTTCGCCGCGCGCTGAGCCTTCTTCCGTTCGTGCAACAGCAACTGCCGCTTGCGCAGCCGGATGTTCTCCGGCGTGACCTCGATCAACTCGTCTTCCTCGATGTACTCCAGCGCGTACTCCAGCGTGATCGCCCGCGGCGGCTCAAGCTGGATGTTCTCGTCTGAAGACGTGGTCCGCATGTTCGTGAGCTTCTTTTCCTTGCCCACGTTGACGTCCATGTCGCCCGGCCGCGAATTCTCGCCGACGATCATGCCTTCATAGACCAGCTCGCCCGGGCTCACGAAGAGCTGGGCGCGATCCTGCAGGTTGTTGAGCGCGAAGCCCACCACCGGCGTCTCGCGATCGGCCACCAGCACGCCGCGCTTGCGGCCCGCGAGCGGACCTGCCCACGGCCCGTACTCGAGGAAGCGGTGGTTCATCATCCCGGTGCCGCGCGTGTCGGTCAGGAACTCCGAGCGGTAACCGAACAGACCGCGCGACGGGATCCGGAACGTCAAGCGGACCATCCCCTGCCCCGGGTTCCGCATCTCGGTCATCTCGGTCTTGCGCGGGCCGAGCTTCTCCATGACGACGCCCATGTACTCCTCGGGGACGTCGACCGTGAGTTCCTCGTACGGCTCGAGCCGTTCGCCGTTCGGGCCGTTGTGCAGGATCACGCGCGGGCGCGACACCTGGAACTCGTAGCCCTCACGTCGCATCGTCTCCATGAGGATGCCCAGGTGCAGTTCGCCGCGTCCGCTCACGGTGTGCGTGTCGGGTGACTCGGTCGGCTCGACGCGCAGGGCGACGTTGCGCTCCAGCTCCTTGAAGAGACGGTCCCGCAACTGACGCGAGGTGACGAACTTCCCCTCGCGGCCGGCGAACGGCGAGTTGTTGACGATGAAGTCCACCGAGATCGTGGGCTCCTCCACCGCGATGCCCTCGAGCCGCTCGATGTGGTCCACCGCCGCGAAGGTCTTGCCGATCTCCAGTCCTTCGAAGCCCGCCAGGCAGACGATGTCGCCGGCCTTGGCTTCGGTCACCTCGACGCGCGCGAGGCCGTCGAAGGTGTAGAGCTTGGTGATGCGACCCTTCTCGACGCCGGGCTCGTCCGCCGACATCACGCCCGGCTCGCCAAGCGGCAGCAGCGCGACCTGGTCGCCGACCTTGATCGTGCCGCGTTCGATCTTGCCGATCGCGATACGGCCGAGGAAGTTCGAGAAGTCGAGGGTGGAGACGAGCATCTGGAACGGACCCGTCGGGTCGCCCGTCGGCGCTGGCACGGTCTTGAGGATCGTGTCGAACAACGGCGTCAGGTCAGTGCCCGGTGTGTCGAGCTCGAGCGTGGCCGTACCGAGGCGTCCCTGCGTGTAGAGGAACGGGCAGTCGAGCTGCTTCTCGGTGGCGTCGAGGTCCATGAACAGCGAGAGGACTTCATCGTGCACGCGCAGCGGTTCCGCGTCCTGGCGATCGATCTTGTTGATCGCGACGATCGGCATGTGACCAAGGGCAAGCGCCTTCCGGGTCACGAAGCGCGTCTGCGGCATCGGCCCTTCGGCAGCGTCCACGAGAATCAGCACGCCGTCGACCATGCGCAGGATGCGCTCGACTTCACCACCGAAGTCGGCGTGGCCGGGCGTGTCGACGATGTTGACCTTGATCCCCTTCCAGGTGATCGCGGTATTCTTGGCCAGAATCGTGATGCCCCGCTCCTTCTCGAGCGGGTTCGAATCCATGACGCGCTCATCCACTTGCTGGTTGGCCCGAAATGCACCGGCCTGCCGGAGCATCTGGTCCACCAGCGTGGTCTTGCCGTGGTCAACGTGCGCGATGATGGCGATGTTGCGAATTTCCACCTGAGACTACCCTTTCCAAGTCAACCGACCCTCTGAGGGCGGCATATATACCCGCCCCCCCGTGACCCCGCAAGGCAATCAGGGCGCGGCCGGTTCCTGTCCTGCCCAGGTGGCACGGTGCGCCGCGAGCGGATGGTCTTCGTGGCCGCACAATTCCGCGTCGCAGGGGTCCCCCGTCTCGAGCTGGATCGTGACATGCCCGATACCCATCTCGCGCATCGCCCCCTCGAGTTGCCGCAGCGCTTCCGGGTGTCGGGCGAGCTCCGGGACCACGACATGGGCGCTCATGGCGACCAGCCCGCTAGTGACGGTCCAGACGTGCACATCATGCACGCGGGCCACCCCAGCGTTCGCGGTCAGCCGCCGTTCGACCTCCGGGACGCTCACGTCGCGCGGTTCCCGATCGAGCAGGATCTCCGCGGCATCCCGTATCAGCCGCCACGCGCTGACCAGGATCAGGGCCGAGATCAGGATCGAGACGAGCGGATCGGCGGGGAGCCAACCAGTGGTGTGAATCACGATCGCGGCCGTAATCGCGCCGACCGAGCCGAGCACGTCACCGAGGATGTGCAGGTAGGCGCCGCGGACATTGAGATCGTGGGAGTGGTCGCCGTGCAGCACCTTGAGGGCGATCAGGTTCACCACCAGCCCCGCGGTCGCCACGATCCCGAACATCACCGCGTCGATCTCCCGCGGGTTCCCGAGGCGTTCGACCGCCTCGAAGGAGATCATCGCGCCGATCACGAAGAGCATCGCCCCGTTGACCATCGCCGCGAGCACTTCCCAGCGCAGGTTGCCGAAGCGCTGCGACGGGCGCGAGCGCCGCTGTGCGATCCGCGCGCCCACCAGCGCCACCGAGAGCGCCGCGACGTCCGTCGCCATGTGGCCCGCGTCGGCAAGCAATGCGAGCGACCCGCTGAGGTATCCGCCCACCACCTCGACCAGCAGGAAGGTCAGGGTGAGGCCGAGCACCATCGCCAGCTTGCGAGTGACCATCACCCCTCCAGTCGGCGTTGCACCGAGGCGGCGTGACCGAACAGCCCCTCCGCCTCCGCCAGCACCACCGCGTGCGGGCCGTCTTCGGCGAGACGCGCGGCAGAGTAGCGCACGATCGAGCTACGCTTCAGGAAGTCGTACACACCCAGCGGCGAGGCATACCGGGCGGTCCCGCCCGTGGGCAACACGTGGCTCGGCCCGGCGACGTAGTCTCCGATCGGTTCCGGGGTGGCGTCGCCGATGAAGATCGCGCCGGCGTGCCGCACCATCGCCGCCAACGCCTCGGCATCGCGGGTGACGATCTCGAGGTGCTCTGCGGCGCGCAGGTTGGCGACGTCGGCCAGTTCCTCGCGCGTCCGCACCAGCACCACCAGGCCGTTGGTGCGGAGCGAGGCACGCGCGATCTCGGCGCGGGGTGCCACGGCCAGTGCGCGTTCGAGCGCAGCGGGGATCGACGCAGCGAGTGCCGGGGAGGTGGTCGCCAACCAGGAACCAGCATCTTCGTCGTGTTCGGCCTGCGCGATCAGGTCGAGCGCCACGGTGTCGGGGTCGGCGGTGTCATCAGCAAGGATCAACACCTCGGTGGGTCCAGCCACCATATCGATGCCGACCTGCCCGAAGACCTGCCGCTTCGCCTCGGCAACCCATTTGTTGCCCGGGCCCACGATCTTGTCGACCCGAGGGACGGTCGCGGTCCCGTAGGCGAGCGCGGCAACGGCGTGCGCCCCGCCCAGCCGGAAGACCCGAGTCACCCCGGAGAGCGCGAGCGCGGCCAGCACGGCATCGTTGACACCGCCCGGGGGCGTCACGGCGACGATCTCGCGCACTCCCGCGACGACCGCCGGCACCGCATTCATCAAGACCGAGGAGGGATAGGCCGCCTTCCCCCCGGGGACGTACAGCCCGACCGCATCCACCGGCGTCACCCGCATCCCCAGCAGGGTGCCGTCCACCGCCTCGACCATGAAGCCCGGGTCACGCTGCTGCTCGTGATAGCTCCGGATCCGTGTCGCGGCGTGCTCAAGGGCCTGCCGCAGGGGAGTCGGAATCCGTGCCAGCGCCGCATGGCATTCCGAGAGGGGTAGCTCCCATTCCGCCGCCGAAAGGGTGCTGTCGTCGAAGCGGCGGGTGTACTCCGCCACGGCGTCATCACCGCGGGATGCCACGTTGGCGATGATCTCGGCCACCGCATCCCGGGTCGCCGGATCGCCGGAGGCGAAGGCCGGCAACCACGGGCGCAGCCCCTCGACACCAGTCGGGAGGTTTGCCAGCTCGACCTGTTGAATCACCCCATCCCCTCGCATCGTCACCCTGCCCTCGCTACCCTTCCGGCGTATGGAACCTGCGATAAACTGGACCGCGATCAGCATCGGCCTCGCGGCCGTGGTGGCTCTGGTCGCCCTGAATGCCTTCTTTGTTGCCGCCGAGTTCGCCCTGGTTGGGGCCCGGCGCACCCGGCTGGAAGAACTCGCCCAGCACGGGGACCGCAAAGCTACGCTGGCCCTTCGGGCCGTCCAATCCCTCGACAAGTACATCTCGGCCACCCAGCTCGGGATCACCTTGGCCTCCCTCGGGCTCGGCTGGATCGGCAAGCCAGCGCTCGCGGGGCTGTTGGACTGGGTCTTCGCCCTCCTCCCCGAGCCGATGGCCGTCTTCGCCTCGCACACCGTGGCCGTTGCGATCGCCTTCACGATCATCAGTGTCCTGCACATCGTCCTCGGCGAGTTGGTCCCGAAGGCGCTGGCGCTCCTCTATCCGGAGGGCGTCTCGCTCTGGGTGGTCTGGCCGCTGGTCGGCTTCACCTGGGTCATGCACTACCCGATCGTCGTGCTGAACGGGACGGCCAATCGCCTCCTCCGGCTGGTCGGGGTGAACCCGCCCTCCGAACACCATCGCCTCCACTCCCCCGAGGAGATCCGGATGCTGGTGGAGCAATCCGGCGAAGGCGGCTCGCTCGGGTCGGAGAACGCCAGGCTCCTCGAGGGGGTCTTCGAATTCAGCGAGAAGACCGCCGAAGAGGTGATGACCCCGCGCACCGAGATGATTTCGCTCGATGCCGACCTCACGGTCGAGGACGCCGCCGACCTGGTCGCCGCGGCGGGCCGGTCGCGCTATCCGGTGTACACCGAATCCCTCGATGAGATCGTCGGTGTCGTGCTCGCCAAGGACATCCTGCGCGCGCTGCGACAGCAGCCCGGGCTCACCCTCAAGCGGATTTCACGGCAACCGCTCTTCGTGCCCGGTACCCGGGACGTCGAGGATGTGCTCGCCGACATGAAGCGGCTCAAGACGCACCTGGCCGTGGTGCTCGACGAGTACGGTGGGACGGCCGGACTGGTGACGATGGAGGATCTCCTCGAAGAGATCGTCGGCGACATTCTCGACGAGTACGACCCGGTGGAGCAGGCAGCGCACGCGCTGGAGGATGGTTCGGCAACGCTCGACGGCTCGACGCCGATCTCCGAATTCAACGACCAGTTCGAGGCAGAGCTCGACGACGCCGACTACACCACGCTGGGCGGCTTCCTCTTCGGCCAACTCGGCCGGCTCCCCCGAGAAGGCGATCGGGTGGTGGTCGGTCGCCACCTCTTCGAGATCGCGGCGATGGCGGGGCGGCGCGTGGACCGGATCAAGGTCATATTGTCGCCATGACACGCCACTCGATCGCCCCGATTCCGCCGGGTGCCCTGGATCTGACCGGCCCGGCGGTGCGCCGGCGTCGGGCCCTGCAACGCATCGCCATGGACGTCCTGGAGGCGGCAGGCTTCGCCGAGGCGATTCCCCCGACCTTCGAGTACGCCGAGATCTTCCTGCGCGCAGGAGGGCCGGAGATCGCCGATCGGCTGTTCCGGTTCACCGATCTCGATGGCCGTACCCTCGCGCTGCGCTACGACTTCACCGCCGCGCTCGCGCGCGTGGCCGCCACGTCGTTCGCTGATGTCCCCCCCCCAATCCGCCTCTGCTACACCGGCAAGGTGTATCGGCAGGAGCCCGGGCGCGTGGGTCGGCCGCGCGAGGTGCTGCAGGTCGGCGCGGAGACGATGGGTGAAGGCGGGCTGACGAGTGATGTCGGTCTCGTGCGGCTGACGCTCCAGTTGCTGCACGCGCTCGGGGTCGCCGATTTCCAGGTCAATCTCGGCCATGTGGGCGTCCTCGCCCCTGGGCTCGCGGCCCTCCCGCCAGAGCGGCTGGTCGAGGTGCGGCGATGGATCGACCGCAAGGATCGCGCGTCGCTGGAGCGCAACCTCGCCCCGCTCAACTCGCCCGCACGCGAACTCGCCTCGCTGCCGTTCGTGATCGGACGCGGCGACACGCTGCGGCAGGCGCTGATCGATGCCCCCCCCGAGGTGCGCCCGGGGCTCGAGCAGTTGCTGGCCCTGGATGGCTTGCTGACCGATGCCGAGCGCGCGCATGTCGTCTACGACCTCGGCGAGGTGCGCGGCCTCGATTACTACACGGGGATTCACTTCGAGGTGTTTGCCACCGGGGCGCGCCGCGCGGTCGGTGCGGGTGGCCGCTACGACGACCTGATGGGACGATTCGGTCGACCGATGCCGGCGATCGGCGTCGCCTTCGACCTCGACGCCCTCGCGGAGATCACCACGTGAGCACCGGCCTGCGCCTCGCCCTCGCCAAGGGCCGCTTGTATGACGATGCCGTCGCCCGACTCGCCGCCGCGGGTATCACCGTCGGTGATCCGGGCCGCAGGCTGCTGATTCCCACCAGCGATGCGGGCCTGGACCTGCTGGTGGTCAAGCCCGGTGACGTGCCCGTCTATGTCGAGAGTGGTGCCGCAGACCTGGGTGTGACCGGGACCGATGTGCTGCGCGAGGCCGATGCCGATGTGCTCGAGCCCCTTGCGCTGCCGTTCGGCGCGTGTCGCCTGGCCGTGGCCGCACCGAGCGAGACGAGCTACCCGAATCTTCCCGACGGCCGCACACCGCGCATCGCGAGCAAGTACCCGCGACTCGCGCGGGAGTACTTCGCCTCCCTCGGACGCTCGGTGGACGTGATCGAGGTCGGCGGCAGCGTGGAAGTCGCACCGCTCCTCGGCCTCTCCGACTGGATCGTGGACCTGGTGGATACCGGCAACACGCTCCGCGCCAACGGCCTCACCGAGCGCGCCACCATCCTTGAGAGCACCGCGGTGCTGGTCGCGAACCGCGCGTCACAGAAGTTGAAGCTGGAGCAGCATCTCCGATTGATGGGGATGCTGGGGGGGTAGGAGGCAGGGGGAAGGGGGAAAGGTGAAACGTGAAAGGTGAAACGGTTTGCAGGGCCGAGGTCCCTTCGCGCAGTGAGTTGCGACTCGAGGCGCAGTCCCTTTCACCTTTCACGTTTCACCTGCTCAGCTCCACTTTTCACCTTCCCGTTCCCTCCGGCCCCTTCGCAAACATCGACCGATGCTTCTTCCGCACGTCGGGATTCC
>JAABRY010000097.1 GCA_011390645.1 Gemmatimonadota bacterium | reverse complement strand
GTCTCCGAGATCAATCCGCAGCCCGGTGAAGAGGAGCAGCTGACACGCGATGCCGCCCGCCTCGGGCAGGCGGGCGCCCTTGGGGAGCACGCGCGGCAGCTGCTGTCCATGCTGGAGGATGACGAGGGGGGGGCACGCCCGGCGCTCGCGCGCGCCGCACGCACGCTCGATCTCCTCGCACGGCTCGACCCCGACACTGCCGGCTGGCGTGCCCTGCTCGATGAGGCCTGGGCCAACCTCGACGAGCTCGCGCGACGGGCCACGGACTACGCGGACCTGGTCACCGAAGATCCGATGCGGCTCGCCGAGATCGAGCGTCGACGTGATCAACTGGGTCGCTTGATGGTGCGCCACGGCGGCACCATCGCTGCGGTCCTTGCGGCACGCGACGAAGCCCAACGCGAACTCGATCTGGTGGACACTGCAGCCCTCGACCTGGGGGTGCTGACCAGGCGCGCGGAGGCCGCCGCGCAGACGCTCGCTGCGATGGCCGCCGAATTGACCGTCTTGCGGACGGCCGCCGCCGACCGCCTTGGTGGCGAGGTCTCGCGGCTCCTGCCTCGCCTCGGGCTGGGGGGGGCAACGCTCGACGTCGCACTCCAACCGCTCCCAGCCATTGCCCTGCACGGCGCGGAAGACGTCGCGTTCCTTGCCCGGCTCAACGCGGGCATGCCCCCGCGTCCGCTCGCGCGCACCGCTTCGGGTGGTGAACTCGCGCGACTGATGCTGGCGCTCAAGGTGGTCGTGGCGCGCCACGACGCGGTCCCGACGCTGGTCTTCGACGAAGTGGACACCGGGATCGGTGGTGAGGTCGGCCTGCAAGTGGGGGGGGCACTCGCCCGTGTCGCCGAGCGGCATCAGGTCCTGGTGATCACGCACCTCCCGCAGGTCGCGGCGGCAGGGGACCGGCACCTGCGCGTCGCGAAGGGGACGCGCGATGGCCTCGCCGCAAGCGATGTGGCCGTACTGCTCGGCGAAGACCGCGTGATCGAGCTCGCCCGGATGCTCGGCGATCCGGAGGATGCGGCCGCCCGTCGGTTGGCCGCGTCGCTCTTGCGGGGCGCGGCTAGCGTCCCGTGAGGGCCTTGTAGAGTCGGAAGGTCACCCGCGCGGTCAGCGGAGCATCGACGATGCCCGCTCCGCTCCGGACCGTGCGCTCGATCCCGAACGCGGCCTCCACCGGCATGCGCCCCGTCGCATCGCGATGATTGCCATCGTGCGAGTAGCTGAGTCCGATGCCAACCAACAGCGCATCGGCTCCCGTGCCGTCGTTCATGATCGCCGGATCGAGCCCCTCGAGTGGCGTCTGCGTCGCCCCCCAGGACCAGGCATCGTCACCACGTTGCCACCACAACACCGATCCGGTGATGGCCAGTCGGGGGGCGACTCGAAAGTATGGTTGTGCGCTGATCGCGAAGCTGCTGCCGGCCTGCCGTGCGAGGAAGCCCTGGCGATTGGCCCCAAGGAGCAGCAGGCCCCGCCGCCCGACGCGCGCTTCGACTTCCCCCGACAATGGACGCGTGTACCGGGCGTGCCCGCGGAGACCCAGTCGACCGCGGCCCACCTCGGCCGTCACGCCACCGAAGATCGTCGCGTAGCCCGCACCCGTGCCCTGATCGAGGAGCGCGTCAGGGCGGGGCGGGGTGCCTGTCGCGAGAGTCCCGCCGGCGTGGCCCCAGACCCCAAGCCAGGCCCCGTCGCTCGGCGCACCGCGCGAGGTCAGGGCACCGGTGAGTTCGAGTCGCACATCGCCGAGGCCGACAATCGGATCCTCGCCGAACGGCAGCAGGCCGAGACCGGTGGGTGCGGCAAGCAGCGCATCGAATTCCTGTGCCGAGAGTGGTGCGGCTGGCAACGCGGGCACGCTGCTCACGGCCGTGATGCCGAACGCCTCTTCGAAGCGCAACCGGTAGCTCTCGGCGAGGCCGCGCAGGACTTCCGCATCGGTGCTCCCGACGACGGGCAGGATCGGCGTGCTCGCCAGCGCCGTCGCCAGCGCTGCGCTGTATGCCCCCCCCTCAACCAGCGTCTGTTCGGCCAGCTGCTGGAGGGCTGGATTGCCTGTGTAGACCCCGTCTGCGACCTGTTGCGCGAGCACGCTCAATGCGGTGGCGAACTGATCGAAATACGTGGCGTTCTGAGCGATCCCCTGCGCCGTGCCGAGCGACGGGTCCCCCGGGTTCAGGCCGAGGGTGGCGCCCGCGGTGTCGGCCCGGAGCTGCACCTGTGTGCGGACCGAGACGATTGGCAGGGTGGCCGAGAGCGTCAGGCGGCGGTTGATCCCCCAGGCCAATCCGATCGTGCCGACGCCGCGCTGTCGCTCGGCGATGGCGGTCAGACCCCCCAACGAACCGCCGCTGGCCGGTCGCCCCAGCAGGGGTTCAAGTGCCGTGGCCATGTCGGGGATCAGCGTGATGGACGTGGCGTCGAGCCGCGTTCCCCCGATGGCGTCGCCGAGCGACACCTTGGTCCCGTCCACGAATCGCTGATCGGTGGGAAAGAATCCCCCCCCCAATTCGATGCGGAGCGTGCCGCTCGGTGCGGTCATCATCGGCAACTGGGCAGCGGCGGGCGCGGCGGCCAGGATGGGGATGAGGCTGAGCAGCGGGACGGCTGACCATGAAGAGAAGCGCATGAGCAGAAAGGTAGTCACAGGCGCGATCCGCCATGATGGCATGGATCTGGCAAGTCTGGTCAGGATGTCACCAACGGAGGAATGCATGACCTCACGACGCGGATTCACCTTCATCGAGCTGCTGACGGTCATCACGATCATCGGGATTCTGGCCAGTATCGGCATCCCGAAGTACCGTGGCACCAAGGAACGCGCACTGGTCGCATCCATGATCTCCGACCTCCGCAATATTGTTTCGGCGCAGGAGGGCTTCTACAGCCTCAACGATGACTATGCCGGCGGTGTCTGGGCCAATCCGGAGCGGGCGGGCAAGGGTGGTAGAGGCCGCATTTCCTTTGTACCATCGCCGGGGAACCGCATCTCGCTCGCGCGGCGCACCAGAAGCGGGTCCGTGGGATGGCGGGCGACCGTGCGCAACCCGCAAGTCACCGATCGCCGGACCGATGTCTGCGGGGTCTATATGGGGCATCCGTCTTTCGCACCGAACGCGAAGGTGGTGGGAGAGGGGTTTCCCGTCTGCTACTGACGACAGCTTAGCGGGAATCTTGCAAAATCAGGAGGCTGGTGCCGAGGAAGGAATCCGCCGACATCGACTCGGTGAGCCGGAGGGAGAGTTCGCCATTGGTCCCCACCAATGCCCACGCGCCTTGCGGATCGAATTCCAACCGGACACCATCAACCGCGTCCAATTCCAGTTCATCGAGGGAGTGCGGCAGCCGTCCGCTGTCGTCCGTGAAGGCGATGATCTCCTGGTGTTGCAGATACATGCCGAAACGGAGGCGTGCTTCGCGTTCCGGCAACGGAATTTCCGCAGCCGCCGCCGGTCCGAAGACGAACGCCGGCTCCGCCAACCAGATGTATCCGATCAGCGCCCAGCCCAGCAGGATGGCTACCGCCAGCGGCATCTGACCGCGGGATGACATTGCCGCGACCGGTGTCGGGGTGCGCTCCGCATGGGTCGCGACCGCGTTGCGTACCGCATCTTCCAACGCCTGTTCGCGTTCGTGATCGTTCATCCGGTCCTCCAGACTACGAGTGTGGTGCGATGAGGCACACCAGTGCAATTCCCAGACCCGCAGCGTCACCACGCTATGCGTGATCCGTGTCCCCGTGACATATTGTCTGCGGCGCTCGGGTGGCGAAATGGCAGACGCAGGGGACTTAAAATCCCCGGAGGGCAACCTCATGTGGGTTCGATCCCCACCCCGAGCATATGACCACCACGCCCCCCCCCGCATGGCGCCGTCGTTTCATGGCGCTGACCGCGCTCGCGGTCGCGATCCTCGGTCTGCGGCTCGTCCGTGCCGCTGCCGCTCGCACCGACGTGCAGGCTCGGCGGGCAGCACTGGTCACGGAAGTCCGCCGACTGGCCGATGCGCAGGAAGCGCTCCACCTCCGGGAAGATCGCTGGGCCATGCAGCTCGACGATCCTGCCCTCGCGTTCGCCCCCTCGCCAGGCATTGTCCTGCAGTTCGAGCCGGTGAATCGCGAGAGTTGGCACGCCATCGCCACCGACACGACGTTGCCGGGGGCGCCGTCGCGATGTGGCGTGTTCCAGGGGGATGACGCGGCCGCCCCGCACAGGAGCGTCATTCATCCCGGTGTGGTGGCCTGCTGGTAACGGCGCTAGCGCGCAGACCGGAGCTCCGTCAAGCTGCGTCCGAGAATGCTTGCCATGGGAGTGCGTTCGGTCACCTGGAGCTCCGGACCGGCACCCAGTTCCCAGGCGGCCTCTCCCGTGACCCGGTAGTCCAGCATCGCGTCATGGACGCCCGCCTCCGCCAGGAAGGAGGGCGGTCGATGCTCACGCTCGAGGAACGCCGCGACCCGACCCTGGGCGAGCCAGAGGCCATATCGTCGCGAGGCCTCTTCCATGCCTGCGGGCGGGATGTAGGGCGCGTCAGGGGGCGTGGGCTGGAACGCCGCGATCCCCTCGCCGAGTGACGCAACCACCAGAACCCATGCACTGATGGTGATCAGCAACCACCCGCGGGCAAAGGTTTGGGGGGGGGAAGGGACGGCGGGCGCATCGTCGTGCCGAGTGAGCACCGCGTCACGCGCCGCGGCGAGGGTGTCGCCGGGGCTGAAGTCCGCGGGGCCGGTCGGATCAACGGCCATCGAGATGCCTAGCCGTCGCGGGGGGGGGAACCGGCGAGCGCAGCGGCGACCTGATCAGGGAACTGGCGGATATCGATCGGCTTGGTGATGTAGCCGTCGAATCCCGCCTCCAGCGCCCGCTCGCGGTCACCCGACATCGCATGGGCCGTCAGCGCCACGATCATCAGGTCCGCGAAGGCAGAGTCCCGCAATTCCGCCAACAGCGTGAAGCCGTCCTTGCCCGGCATCTGGATGTCCATCAACACGAGGTCCGGTCGCTCGGCCTCCAGCGTGGAGAAGAGTTCCTCCCCGCCGGGGATGCCGCGCACGGCATGGCCCTTCAGGGTGAGGAGGGTCCGAAACAATTTCATGTTGTCCGGCGAGTCTTCGACAATCAGGATCGAGGGCATCGTGGTCATCCCATCCGGCTGCGCTTGAGAACGGCGCGAACGCGCGCGACGAGCGAGCGGGGTTGCACCGGCTTGGTGAGGTAGTCTTGGGCGCCGAGTTCGAGCGCCTGGGTTTCGGTGTCATCGGTACGCGCCGTCAGCATGATCACCGGCAGTCCGGCGGTGGTGACCCGGGCCCGCAACTCCTCGAGGACGCCGATCCCGGTGAGGCGCGGCATGTCATGGTCGAGCAGAATCAGGTCGACCGCCTGCGTGTCGATCATCTCCAGCGTGTCCAGCCCGTCTTCCGCCTCCACCACCTTGAAGCCCTCGCGTTCCAGGACGGTTCGCACGAGCCGCCGCATCTGCGCGTCATCGTCGGCGAGCAGGATCGTGGCGCCCGTCCCGGCGTCATCGGTCGCGGTGCCCTGGCGCTGCACCGTCTCGGTCTCAGGTACGCGCGACCATTCCCCCCCCCCCGGTTTGGTGGGGGCCTCGAGGGTTTCGCCGAGCACGCGCCGGATTTCGTCGTACGAGGTCAGGCCACTCCAGCACCGCGTGAGGCCACCCTCCCACAACGTCGTCAGGCCGTAGGGTCGGGCGGCGTCGAGGATCTGCCCCTGGGTGGCCCCCGTCTCGATCAGGCGCGGGACCTGTCCCTCGACGGGGACCAGCTCCATCACCGCGAGCCGTCCCTTGAAGCCGGTGCCATTGCAGGCCTTGCACCCTGGCGCGACGCGCGGGCGAATCGTGCCGGCATAATCGGCCGGCGGCTGGGCGGCCTCGGGGAGGTCGGTCACCGGAATCTCGGTCGCGCAGGCCTCGCAGAGCCGGCGCACGAGGCGTTGGGCGACGATGCCTTTCAGCACGGACCCGATCTTGAACGAGTCGACGCCCATGTCGCGCAACCGCACGATCGCCGAGACGGCGTCGTTGGTGTGGAGCGTCGAGAAGACGAAGTGGCCGGTGAGGCCGGCCTGAATCGCCGTCGTGGCGGTCTCGATGTCACGAATCTCGCCGACGAGGACAATGTCAGGGTCCTGCCGCAGCACCGAGCGAAGTGCCGTGGCGAAGGTGAACCCCTGTGCTTCGTTCACCTGCAACTGCGAAATCCCGTCCACATCGTATTCGACCGGATCCTCGACCGTCACGATGTTGACCTTGCCGGTGCGCAAGTGATTGAGCACGGCATAGAGCGTGGTGGTCTTCCCTGAGCCCGTGGGGCCAGTGACGAGCACCATGCCCTCACGGTGACCCAGCATCTGCATCAGGACGCGCTCTTCCTCGGGCGGAAGGTTGAGCGCCGGGATCGAGGCCTTGAGGTTGCCCTTGTTCAGGATGCGGATGACCAGCTTCTCACCACGACGCGCCACCGGAGCCGTCGCCACGCGCAGGTCCACCTGTTGACCGTCCACCTTGGCGCTGCAACGGCCATCCTGCGGTGTCATCGCGTTGGTGACATCGAGGCCGGCGACAATCTTGACGCGACGCACCAGCGACGGGCCGGCGGCCTCGGGCAGGCGCATGATCTCGCGCAGGATCCCGTCCACGCGATACCGGACGATGACGTGCGGTCCCTCGATTTCACTGTGGACATCCGACGCCCCGGCGCGGACCGCGTCAGTGATCATCGCGTCCACCAGCTTGGTCATCGGGGCATCGAGCGCTGGGTCGCGATCGCTGTCCTGTTCGACGATGTCCACTTCCATCTGTGCTGGCGCGAGCCCCTGCAGGAGCCGGTTGATGCTGTTCTCCGGACGATAGAACTCGTCCAGTTTCTCCGAGATCGAAACCGGTGACGCCAACTCGAAGCGCACCTCGCGGCCGGCCACGAACCCGAGCGCCTGTTCCGCATCAAGGTCGCGCGGATCCGCCGTCGCGATGCGCACCGTGCGCTCGTCCATGCCAAGCGCGACCACATGGTGTCGCCGTGCGGCAGCCTCGGGCAGCACCGCGGCCGCCTTCGGGTCCGCCTTCTCGATCACGGCCACCGGCAAGCGGAAGCGATCCGCCAGCATGGCGATCACTTGATCGTTGGTGACCAGAACCGCATCCACGGCAGCGTTCCACAGCCGCCCCGTCTGGGGCAGGGCAGCGAGTTGTTCAGCCGTGACCAGCCCGGCCTTCACGAGGTACGGGCCCAGCCAAGCGTCGGAGGACGTCGCGGTCACAGGTGCAGTCATTCAGGAAGCTCGTTGAGGTGCGGGATGGCTACGGTTGTTCGCCGCCGGGGGGAAAGATACGATTCGTCGTCCGCAATGCATCATACTCCGTTTCTCGCTTTCCATGGAGCGTGTCATCCCCACCTCATCGCGTCTGGTCGTCGGCGGGACGCATCGCGTCCCGGGCGACAAGAGCATCACGCACCGGGCGCTGCTCTTCGGGGCCTTGGCTCGGGGGACCTCCATGATCGGAGGCGCCCTGCCGTCGCTCGATGCCCGTTCCACCGCCCGCGTCCTCCGGGCCCTCGGGGCAGACATCTCGCCGCTTCGGCCCGACGCCACGGTGCGGGTCGTGGGAGATCGGCGGCTGAAGGCCACGGCGACAACGTTGCATTGTGGCAATTCCGGGACCACCGTTCGACTCCTCCTCGGGCTGCTTGCGGCGCACCGGTTTTCCACACGACTCACCGGCGACAGCTCGCTGCGTCGACGCCCGATGAGGCGCGTGACGGGACCCCTCATGGCCATGGGTGCCAAGGTCGCTGAATCCGCGACCGACGGCCTCCCCCTCACCATCATCGGCGGCCGACTCCGGAGTATCGACTGGCAGATGCCGGTGCCGTCCGCCCAGATCAAGAGCGCGGTGCTGCTCGCCGGGATGGCGGGCGAGGTGCCGGTGTCCCTCCGTGAGCCAGCGGCGTCGAGAGACCATACCGAGCGGATGCTGCGCCACTTCGGGTACGATGTCCGCGCCACCCCCGGTCGGGTGGATTTCGAGCCCACGGGCCGCCTCGAGCCATTCGAGATGCAAGTGCCCGGCGATCCGTCCTCGGCGGCGTTTCTCCTCGCAGCGACCCTCCTGGCCGACTCCGGCGAGGTGCGACTCTCCGGGGTAGGGTGCAATGCCTCCCGCCTCGGCTTCCTCGAAGTGCTGCGGCGGATGGGTGGCACGGTGGCCGTCGAAGGTGTCGAGAGCCCCTTCGGCGAGCCGATCGGAACACTGACCACCTCAGCGGCCTCGCTGCGCGCCGTTGCGGTGACGCCGGACGAAGTCCCCGCCATGATCGACGAGATTCCGATCCTGGCCTGCCTGGCTGCACGGGCGGAGGGGGTCTCCACTTTCCGCGGCCTGGCGGAACTGCGCGTGAAGGAGAGCGATCGCCTCGCCCTCCTCGCTGAGAACCTGCGGAAGGTGGGGGTCGAGGCCGAAGCGCAGGGCGACGACCTGCATGTCACAGGGACCGATGCTCCGCTGCGCGGCCGGGTGCGGACGGCAGGTGACCACCGCATTGCGATGGCCTTCACTGTGCTCGGGCAGGGCAGGGGCTCCCGGATCACGGTAGACGACCCGGAATGCGCGGCCGTTTCGTTCCCGGGCTTCCGCGAGACCTTGGCCGGTTTGCGCGTGCGGGGCGGGAGATGAGCGCGCCCGCACGATTCATTGCCATCGACGGCCCTGCGGCCTCGGGGAAGTCCAGCACGGCGGCGGCGGTCGCCGACGCCTTGGGATTGATCCATATCGACTCCGGCGCGCTCTATCGCACGCTGACCTGGCTAGCGCTCCGCGAGGGGAGCGATGACCCGGCCGTGATCACCGCGGCCGCGGACCGAGCCGGGATCACCCTGGTGCGCGATGGACGCTCTCTGGCCGTGCGGGTCGATGGCGCGGTGGTCGAGGACGCCATCCGAAGCGAGGCTGTCACCGCGCGGGTCTCCGCGATCGCGGCGCTCCCGGCGGTCCGGGACTGGGTCAACCGGGCGTTGCGCGCGGTGGTGGCCCAGGAGGGCGGGGGGGTGATGGATGGGAGGGACATCGGGACGGTGGTCTTTCCGGATGCCCGACTCAAGGTCTTCCTGACGGCTGCCCCGATCGCCCGGGCCGAGCGACGCCTCCGGCAGCGGGATACCGCCACCGCCCATGGCACGGAGACCCTGGCACGAGAGGCGGCGGAACTGGCCCAGCGTGATGCGCTCGACGCCGCCCGGCCTGTGGCCCCCCTGCGTCAGGCGCCCGATGCCCGTCTCCTCGATTCGACCAACCTGGCCTTCGCCGACCAAGTGGCGCAGATCCTGGCCTGGGCCGACGAAATCGGCTTGCGTCAGCGCGTCTGAAGCCGTATTCTTCTCGGCTGGCCTGCAATTTCTGTGGGTCAGACCGAGGATTCACCCTCAACCCGTGGCGTGGCTCGCACGGTCTCTACACACCGCAGGACCCTCCCCACTCATGTCTGATTATCAGCCCGACCTCGACAACGATACCGACGACGACATCCCCGACACCCCGAAGGCGCCCCCCGTCTTCGCGATGACCACTGTGCCGGGCATGCCCTTCGCGACCACGACCGGCCTGCGCGTGCGCGCGGATCTCTATGATGACGAGTACTCCGATGATGAGTACGAGTCGATGCTGGAGCTCCTCGAGGGCACGATGTCGCAGATCGCCGAAGGCGAGATCGTCAAGTCGAAGATTCTGCGCATCACCGACAACGCGGTCATCCTCGACGTCGGCTTCAAGTCCGAGGGCTCGGTGCCGCTCGACGAGTTCAAGGACCCCGAGAATCTCCAGGTCGGCGACGAGGTCGAGGTCTTCCTCGAGCACCTCGAGGACCAGGAGGGCGCGGTCGTCCTCTCGAAGAAGAAGGCCGATTTCATGCGCGTCTGGGAGAAGATCCGGATTGCGCACGAGTCCGACCAGCCCGTCGAGGGCACCCTGATGAAGAAGATCAAGGGTGGCGTCGTGGTGAACCTGATGGGCGTCGATGCCTTCCTCCCCGGCTCGCAGATCGCGCTCCGTCGGGTGCCGAACATCGACGAGCTCCTCGGCAGCACCTACGAGTTCAAGATCATCAAGCTCAACAAGCGTCGCCGCAACATCGTCGTCTCGCGTCGTGTCATCCTCGAGACCGAGCGGGCCGGCAAGCGCGAGAAGCTGATGAAGGAGCTCGAGGTCGGTCAGGTCCGGAAGGGTGTCGTCAAGAACATCACCGACTTCGGTGCGTTCATCGACCTCGGCGGCGTGGATGGCCTGCTGCACATCACCGACATGTCCTACGGCCGCGTCTCGCATCCGAGCGAGCTGGTCGGCATCGGACGTGACGTCGAGGTCAAGATCCTCGACATCGATTGGCAGCGCGAGCGGATCTCGCTCGGCATGAAGCAGCTCCAGTCGTATCCGTGGCAGAACGTCGCCGAGAAGTATCCGATCGGCTCGCGCGTGCAGGGCAAGGTGGTCTCGATCACGAACTACGGCGCCTTCGTGGAGCTGGAGCCGGGCATCGAGGGCCTCGTCCACATCTCCGAGATGAGCTGGACGCGCAACGTCCGTCACCCGAGCAAGATCGTGTCGATCGGCGAGACCATCGAGGCAGTGGTGCTCAAGGTCGACGAGTCGGATGAGAAGATCTCGCTCGGCATGAAGCAGACCGAGCAGGATCCGTGGATGGTGTTGCCGCTGAAGTACCCGGTCGGCACCCGTCTCGCTGGCAAGGTCCGCAACCTCACCTCGTTCGGCGCCTTCGTCGAAATCGAGCCGGGCATCGACGGGCTGATCCACATCTCCGACATGTCCTGGACCAAGCGCGTGCAGCACCCGTCGGAAGTCGTCAAGAAGGGCGATGCCGTGGATGTCATCATCCTCAACATCGATCCGGACAACAAGCGCATCTCCCTCGGCCTCAAGCAGGCGACCGAGGATCCGTGGCTGACGATCGGCGAGAAGCTGCCGGTCGGCGCCGAGATGCGTGCGATGGTGTTGCGTCCGGTGGACAAGGGGCTCGTGCTCGACCTCGGCGACGATATCGAGGGCTTCGCCCCCGTGTCGCAGATGGGGATCGGGCAGGAACAGAACCCCGAGGAGGCCGTCGTTCCGAACCAGATCGTCGTGGCCCGCGTGCTCGAGGTGGATCCGATCCATCACCGGGTCGTGGTCGCCATCGTCGACTATCCTGAGGACGGGATTCCGGAGCCGGGCACTGCCCCGGCCACCTTCGCTGACATTGTTCAGCCGGTGATCGAGGACGAGGAAGCGGACGACGACGACTGATCGTCGATGAGTCGCAACGCAAGGCGGCCCCCTCCCTGATCGGGAGGGGGCCGCTGTTGTTTCGTCACCACATTTCTGACGGGGGCGTGGGATCAACCCAACGGTTGAGCCTGTGGTTCTGGTGGTCCTGATCCGGAGGTGAATGTCATCTAAGTCGTTGTATTGCAATTACTTGTAGTGCGGCAGATACGCCACGGTTTGATTGGCCTCAGGCTTGCTCTCGTCGCCAGTGACCAGTTCACTCGCGGACTCGGCCTCAGTTACCACGACCAAGGATGATGTACCATGAAGATCTCCCTCTTTGCGGCTGGCTTGCTCGCCCTCGCTCCGGCGATGGTCACCGCGCAGACCATCGTGACGGACAACTCCGCTCCGGTGGACGTTTTCTCGGTCACCGGGTTCCAGACCGATTTCAATGACATGGGCGGCACGCAGGTCTCCTGGACCAATGCCAATGGTGGTGGCACCGCCACGTGGGGCAGCCTCGGTGGTGGCAATTGGGGGATCTCGACCGACTACTTCCGCCTGTGGCGGACCGGTACGCTCGACACCTTCGACAACTATTGGAGCCTGTGGGCGATGGACCTGACCTCGTTCACTGTCACCGGACTCCTGGATCCGTCCTTCTCCGTCTTCGACATCTGGGACAACACCGATGGGCAGCCAGATGGCACCCCGGGATCGGCTGATGGCCGGGAGTTCC
>JAABRY010000096.1 GCA_011390645.1 Gemmatimonadota bacterium | reverse complement strand
GCTCGAAGAGCCATCGAGCAGGCGACGCAAACCACGACGTGGGGGCCGGGAGGGTATCGAGCACCTCGCCCCGCTCGGCGATGTGGACGTACCCGTAGCGCTCGTATTCCTGAGCGTCCGTGATCGGAGTGCGTGGGCGTGGAATGGTCGCCACTCTCGCGTAGTACGACCCCGCTGGGCCGGGGAGAAACTGCGGTGGCGCCCCGAAGCCGACATCGACGGGGAGGGCCGCGGTGCTCCGGACCGTACCGCGGCGCTCGTACGTCGTGATGCGTCGATTGGCATTGTCGAGGAAGCCGATGGACCCGTCGATGTTCGAGGCGAAGCAATCGAAGCAAGACCGGTACTCTCCGGGACCGCTCCCGTCGCGACCGAGTTGGCGCTCGAGTCGCCCGCTTGCATCGAGCACCCACGCGACAGCCCCATTCGCGCCCATCGCATCGAAGACGACCACCCCGCCATCCGGGAGCGTGGCCAGCGCGGTGATCCGTCCGAAGGGTTCCCCATCGCGAGCACCGACAACCCGTGCCACCTCAGTGGCCGCACGCTCAGCACCCCACCTCCCGGTCGCGGGGACACTGATCACCGTCGTGTCCCCACGCATCGAGCGACGCGGGCCAGTGTTCTGTGCACTGAGCGACACAACAGGAACCAGAACGAGAAGCACAGCGCCAAATACTCGACAGGTCATGCAGAGCTCCGTTCGCTGGTCGGGGGGCATCCAACGTCTACCACTGTCTCGACGCACATGGGCCATGCTCAATATCGGCTTCAGCACGCGTCAACGGGAAGTGTCAATGGGAAGCGTCCTCGGCGCTGCTCGATCCGGCCGCATGGCCCGCGAGCCCGCGACAACGGCGATCGCCGCGATGAGGTTGCCCACGAGCATGAACGGGAAGATCTCCGGGGCAATGCCGAGGAATTCTCCGGTGAAGTTCATCATGCCGTGAAAGAGCAGCACGGCCAGAATGCTGCGGTTCGTGCTGTTGTACACCCACACGATCAGCAGCGTCTGCACAATGATGGATGGGATCCACCACCAGAGCTGTGGACTGAAGGTCGTGTTGGCATAGTAGCCCGGGAACCAGACGAACGGTGTGTGCCAGACGGCCCACGCCGTGCCGTTGATGAGACCCGCCACCATCGGGCTGAATCGCTCCTGCAGGGCATCCAGCCAGTGTCCGCGAAGGCCGACCTCTTCGACGGCGGGAAAGATGAAGGAGAGCAGCAGCATGAACGCCAGCGTGCGCGGCGCCGTCACGGTGTCCCAGACGAGGTTCAGCGGGCGGTCACTGATCCCGAGCACGGACGCCGCTCCTGCCATGAGCACGTCGAACACTGGCCAGAACAGCAGGATGATGGCGAACCAGCGCAGGTTGATGCGGCGGATATCGATGAGGCGGTGCCAGAGGTCGCGGAGTCCCTCCCTGCCATCCGCCAACCCCGTCAACACGACGCCTGCGAGGAGTGGGCTCGCTCCCCCGATGAGGAACAGCAGCACGTTGGGAAACGACCACACCGACATCCCTGATGCGAAGATCGGACTCCAGAACAGGTATGCCCAACCGATGTAGATGACCGGAAAGCCCCAGGGCCCCATCCTGTGGGCGAGTGCCCTCGCCTTCGCGTGCACGCTGCTCACCTCTCCCCCGGAGTCGGTCGGCATCGGATCACAGCCTCACGCCTCCGGCAACAGGTACCAGAGAATGAGGTACACCAGAAGCCCCGGAAACCCCACCGAGAGCACCGACAGCGCGACATAGGCCACTCGCACTTTCGTCACGGGGATGTCGAAATGCTCGGCGAGGCCGGCGCAGACACCGGCGATCATCTTGTCCTGTGAGCGATGGAGCTGGGTCATGCGCAATGCCTCCCTCGATGCACGGCAAGAAAATCTTCAGTTGCCGTCGCGTCGAAATTTCTGGTGGTACTTCATCGTCTTCATCGCGGTCTTGTGCTTTGCGACGGCGGCCGCCTGTGCCAGCGGATCCGACTTGCGGTCGAGGTAGTCACCCTCTGCCTTCAGCTTGCGATAGCTCGCGAGACGCTCCGCATCGATGCCGCCGTCCTGCATCGCCGCGATGACCGCGCAGCCCGGCTCCGCGTCGTGCTGGCAATCACGGAATCGGCATGCGGCCGCGAGTGCGTCAATCTCCGGGAAGGTACCGACGAGCCCCTCGTCCACGGCCCAGACACGGAATTCACGCAGTCCCGGCGTGTCCATCAACAACGCACCACCCGGTACCGGAAACAACTCCCGTCGCGTGGTGGTGTGACGGCCCTTCTTGTCGGTCGCGCGGACTTCGCCGATCGCAGACAGCGACGCGTTCGCAAGCGCGTTGATGAGCGACGACTTCCCTGCCCCGGATGGCCCGAGCAGCGCGATGGTGCGACCGGGCCGCAGGTGCGCCCGGAGTTGTTCCACACTCGCAGCCTGCTCCAGACTCACCACGTGAACCGTCACGCCGATCGCCACCGCTTCGACGGCAGCCACAGCCTCGGCAATGTCCGGAGCGAGGTCCGCCTTGGTCAGCACGATCTCGGGGACGGCACCGCTCTCCCAGGCAGCCGTCAGGTAGCGCTCCAGGCGTCGCGGATTGGGCGGCGTGTCGAGACCGTGCACAATCCAGACGACGTCCATGTTGGATGCGAGGACATGCTCGACGTTCCCTTCGCCAGCGCGACCCCGCGACATGTGCGCACGCCGTGCGAGTACGCTATCGATCGAGACGGGATCACTCGGCGAGGGGCCCGGATGGACCGTGACCCAGTCACCGGTCACAGGATAGATCCCGCTGAACTTTCCTGCGATGCGGCCGACGACGGGACCGGTCTCCAACTGCACATCCCAGCGGTCGCGCTCTTGGCCCGACACGCGTCCTACCTGCGCCTCAGGACGTGCTCCGCCTGTGGCGAGCAGCGCCGCCCAGTGGTCGTCCCAGCCCCAGTCAGTGAGCATCGATCTTCCAAGGCACGAGGGATGGCTCACCGGTGGCACTGGAGTACGGGAACCGTGAGAAACCTACTGCGAGGTCCGCCTGATCTGGTACACCTCGATCAGCGTCTTGTCGGTGTCGAGATAGCGCCGCACCACCAGGTGATCAGTCCCGGCGGAAAGCACCCGAGTCCGGCCTGGCAGGCGGATTTCGCCCAGCCATCGGCCCTCGACGTCGAAGACATCCCACGCTGAAGTGAGATGCGAGTGCAGGTTGCCTTCGCGCTGCACGAGGAGTTCACCTTCCGGCGTCATTGCCAGTCCGGCCACGGCCGGAAGAGAATCAGGGATCGGGACCTGGGCGATGACTTCGTCTTGCATCACCGAGTCCATACCTGACAAGTACCCGAGCATCCCCGCACGCGCCGCCGCCGTTTCCTCCGCTGTGGGCACGCGACGCGCCCCATTACGGCGAATGATGCGCTCCAACGTGCCCGTCGGCGTCCACAGCTCGATGCGGTAGTCCGGGTTCAAGGCGATCGCGATCCGCATCGGCGTGCCACCAGCCGCGATGAACATTCGGGAGTGGAATGGGTGGGAGACAAACACTTCGCGCCCGTCGAGCGACACCCCGTACTGTTCGCCACCTCCGTTCACTCCAAGGGGATACGCCTTCGCGAGATCCGGTGAAGCGACCACCACCCGGCGCAGTTGGCGGAGCAGACCGGGCCCGGGCGAGCTCATGCCGTTCTCATATACCACATTGGGGCGATTCGTCGCCGAGCGCGCGATGGTCGAGTCCGGTTGGCAGCCGTACCGGGAGCCGTCGGGGAGCAGACCGCTTTCACATTCGGTCCAGCGGCCGAGCGCCTGAAACTTCTGCATGTCGAGTCGCTCGTCTCGCACCAAGGTGACATCTGGTGCGTAGGTCGCCACCCGAGTGCCCATGTAGTCACTGGCGCGAAGCGAGTCTCCCGGAAGCACAAACAATGCGCCGACTTGGCGAAGCTCACCGGGTCCATCGCCTGAGCGGCTGACCACCTTGATGAACTTTCCATCGGGCCCGAAGAGCCGCAGCTCGCCCATCGTGCCGACAACGACATTGCCGTTCGGCAGCCTGACAGCCGCCTCGACCCAGACCCATTGGTGTTGTGGATCACTCTCGTCGTCGCCGATGATGGTGACCGGAACACTGTCCACCCGCCAGCCACCCTCGTCAGGCCAGAGCGGGGTATCGCTCGTGACCACTGGCACGCCCACAGGGTCCACTATAGTGGGATTGGAGGACGGCGGCGCCGCATCCTTGGTGCAGCCCGAGAGACAGATCATGACCAGCGCGAAGCAACGAATCATTCGGCATCCTCCGCTTCAGCATGGCTCAGCACATGAATCGACCACGGCGGGACACGTGTCTCGGTCCCCCACGCGATGCCGTCGGAGCTGTTGCCGAGCGGCTTGGCGAGCGTGACCACACTCAGGCCGACTTCGGCGAAGAGTTCCCGGTAGCGTGCGTCGCTCGTGAGGATGTCATCGACGGGGCGGTGATCAGGGCCATCCAGGATCGCGATCCGCACCCGGTCTCCGTCGCCCGCCGTGCGGTTCTCGGCGAAATCCTTCGTGGAGAACGACACCCACTCGTGCAGGTACAGCTCAGGCGCAGAGACGATGACGACGACGCGCCCTCCCGGTGCGAGCACTCGGCGCAGCGCCTGGAGCGCGTTCAGCTTGGTGGAGTCGGTCGGGATGTTGTCGAAGGGATACGCCGCGAGGATCAGATCAAAGGGGCCGGGAAGACCGGCCAGGGTGTTGTCGTCGGTGATGAGACGGTAGTCGCCGTCGGGGTCCACGCTCCGTGCCTGCTCGAGCATCGCCGGCGAGATGTCCACGCCAATCGTCTGAAACCCAAGCCGCTTCAGGAAACGTGTGGAGCGACCTGCGCCGCACCCGAAGTCCAGCGCGCGCGTGCCTTCCACGTGAGCCTTGAAGAGCGCCGGCAAGTCCCGGAACGCGAGGAAATACGTTCCCGCGAAGTCGAGTTGCGCGTACGCGCTGGCGCGTTCGGCGTCTTCGTAGGCGTTGCTGAAGGTGGGGTCAGGGGACATCGCGCCCTCATGCGTGCGGTGCTGCGCCCGGTGGGAAACTCAAGGAACTAATCTAGGCGGTTTACCCCGGGACTTTGGTCGTTGCACCGCGCTGCGAACCGCCAACCCCATCAGGCGGCGGAACTTCGGGCACGCCAGATGATCACGCTCCTTGCAGGCGGCCGCGTGTCGCAACCCGTCACGAACGACCGCCAACTGCCGGATTTGCTCGTCGAGTGCATCAGCACGCTTGGCGAGCAGCTGACGATCGACCGCTGCGCGGCCCCCGACACTCAACATCCTGCCGATCTCATCGAGCGTGAGCCCGGCAGATCGGCCCAGCGTGATCAGCGCGACTTGGTCCAGCACCTCGGGGTCGTATTGCCGACGCAGTCCGCGGCGACCCGTCGAGCGAATCAGTCCCTTCTCCTCATAGAACCGCAGCGCCGACGCTGCTGCGCCCGATCGCCTGGCCACCTCTCCGATGTCCACCCCCGCCCCCCTTGACCTCAAGTCGACTTGAAGTTGTAACCTGTGTGTTCGAACGGTCAAGGCCATCGCTGGAGGATTTATGGAGCACCTGATATACGCAGTGCCGGTGGGTATTGGCGCCACTGTTCTGATGGATGTTTGGGGAATCGTGCGTCAGCCGATTTTCGGGATTCGCCGAATGAACCTCGCACTAGTCGGCCGGTGGTTTGGTCGGATGATGGCGGGCGAATTTCGTCACAACGCGATCAGCGATGCGCCTCCAGTGCGCGGTGAACGGCTGATCGGCTGGGCGGTTCATTACTTCATCGGAATCGCCTTCGCGGCGTTGATGCTCGCCATCTCAGGACCGGCCTGGGTGCGGTACCCGACCCTCGGTCCGGCGATGGCTATCGGGATCGGCACGTCCGCGGCACCCCTCCTGATCATGCAACCGGCAATGGGCGTGGGCCACCCTTCCTCAAGGACCCCGCACCGAGCGGCCCAACTCCACAGTCTGCTGACACACACCATTTACGGTCTCGGGCTCTACCTCGCGGGCTGGCTCAATCGAGCCCTCGTCGGCTCCTGACCCACCACCCATCACGTCATTCCCTGGAGAACACCATGCGCATTCCTGCTCGCTTCGCTCCGCTGCTTTTCAGCGCCTTGCTGTCGGCCATCATGGTCGCGATCGTCTCGGCCTTCGTATTGACCGTTTCGGGTGGAATTCATCCCGGCTTTGCTGCCGATTGGGCCCGCAGCTGCCTCACCACCTGGCCTGTCGCCTTCCCGGCGGTGTTCGTCGTGGCCCCGCTTGTCCGTCGCGTTGTTGCGCGAATCACGGCCTGAGTGGCTTGGCACATTCGGGATCTCTCGACTGCGGCGCTGCGCGCCTCCGCTCGAGATGACATTCTTCCCCACCACTGTCCAACCCTCAGGACGCATCTGACCTGAATTTTCTCCTGGATATCGCCGACCTCGAGGTTGAAGTGCCCGACCTCGAGGCTGAAGCGGCCGATCTCGATGTTGAAATGCCCGACATCGTCCTGAAAGTTCACGCACTCGACCCTGAGGTCCCCGAGTTGATCGCGCGCATTCAAGAACTCCATCCGAAAGTCCACGAGCTCGAGATTGATCGGACAATGTTCGGTGCGTGACTCGACGAGATGGAGATCGCAGCGTCGGAGATCGGGGTGAATGTTCTCGAGATCGATGCTATCGGGGCCGAGTTCGAGGTTGACCCTCGCGAGTGCGATGCTGGAGTCGGCGAGATCGGTGTCGGTGGACCCGATCTGTCCCCTGAAATCGCCGATATCGGGTTGGTGTCCGACGATCTGGACACAATTGTGGTCGAGCTCGAGGCAAATCTTCACGACATCGGGGCGAAAATGGACGATACGCTCCCGAAAGTGCCCGACATCAAGATTGACCGGAGAATGTTCGGGTTGTGCGCGGCGAGATCGAGGCGAATCTCCGCGAGCGGAATGTCGCATGACGCACACCGGACGTTGCAGCGAGGGGGGTGGAGTCGGTGAAGCACGCGCAGGAGTTCGACAGGCACGTCGGTAGCCCTTAACGCTCCGACGTAGTACCGGCCGCCCTGCTCCGGGACACGCGTCGCTTGTAGCGAGCAATCTCTCCGGATGAGATGAACCAATCGCGGCCCACCTTCACCCCGGACAACCGGCCTCGACCCAGCTGCTGCCTCAGCGTGGCAGGGGTGACGCCGATTTGCGCGGCAGCGTCGGCCAGAGTCACCTGCGCCTTGGGCCGCCTCATGAACTCTGCGAAGAGTTGCTGGCCCACGCGTTCCCTGGCATCGAGAATCTCCAGGGACAGCATGGTACCGCGCGCATCAAAGTCTGCCAGAATCCCCGGCGCCAACTCGCGCGTGCGGGCGACGCGGCCACCCTTCGCCAGGGTGATGGCGAGGGCGTCAACGGCAGGGTCGTATGAAAGTGCCTGCGACATCGCACATGCTCCTATTGCTCGAAGACGAAAGCTATCTACGCTATCGTAGATGATCAACCCGCCTGCCGCCCAGGCTCAGGTACTGCCAAGACCTCGAAGATCTGACGGCAGTCGGCGATTGAGGGACGCTTTTCGTATGTGGAGGGGCGAGAGAATGCGGTCCGACCGCTAGCTCCCGTTGTCCATGTCGGAGGCGATGAGCCAGCGCTGATCCGGGCCGCGTCGCAGGGTGAGGGTGAACTTGCCCCGGTCGGCCGGCGCCTCACCGTACCCGTACGCACCGATGATGTAGCCGACGGAGTCTGAGGTCGCGAAGGCGAGTGCGCGGAGGCGGAGGTCGCCCGCGGCCTGCCCGCGATACAGCGCCTCGATCGCCGCACGACCGCGGATCGGGGCGCGGTTCGACTGAAGGACGAAGCCATCCTCCGTGAAAAGTGCGGCGAGCGCGGCGGCATCGCCGCCACTCCACGCGCGTTCGTAGTCGCGCAGCACGCGGTCGAGGGTCGGCGGGAGCTCGACAGACGGCAACCGCTCGGCCGGCGTCGGCGACTGCGCCGGTCCGGCTACTGGTAACGCCGTCATGAGCAGGATCAACAGTGGGAACAGCTTGCGCATCATCGCGGTGCCTCCTTCGCGTGTCACCAGATTGCCCGGCTCCGACTCCCAAGCGGCCGCGTTCAGTGCGGCGTGTCCATCCGCGCTTCCGGGAGGCGATCGAGCTTGTCCGTGAGGATGCGCGACAGGAAGTCCTGCGAATCGGTCAACCGCTCGAGATGATTGGCAATCTGGTCCACCTGGCGCTCGAGCTGGGCAATGCGCACCTCGCCACTGTGCTCATCGCTTTGGTGCACCGGCCGCGTGAGCGGCGGACGAATGCCGAGCGCCCGCTCCATCTCCTGCATCCGACCGCGGGCCCGCGCGAGCATGATCCCGAGCGTGAAAACGAGACCGGTCGAGATGACGAGCAGCGTGACAAAGGCTTCTTCGGTATTCATGGGGACGACTCCGTGTGATTGTTGATGAGGGTCCTACGCTTGCCCTCACCCCTAGGTTTCGCAGTGAAACGAACCCTAGGCTGCCCTGAGCGGTTCCGGAGTCGTCTCAGGTTTGGGGGCCTTCGTCGGTACCTGCACGGGCTGTCTCGGACGGTGGAGCGGTCACGATGCGCCTGACTTCGACGTACTGCACATCGGCATCGTCGAGTTGCTCATGGAGGACACTTCGCATTTGTGCCCGATTCGATGCTGATGATACTGTCAACGACAAGGCCGTACAGTGATTGACTCAGGTGGCCGTATCCACCAGGGCCACTGATCGTCCCGTGCCATCTGACGAAGTAGCTGCGGGTGCGGAGGTCGCCTGTTTCTGGCCATGCAACTCCTGTCTCGCGTAGGCGCTCCGACAGGCTCACAGAAATTCTCGGCGCGAGCCCTTCATATGCCGTTCCGGGAAAGGTGGGGAACGGACGACAGGGAAAGAACTCGAAGCGTTCAAACTCTGCCTCGTAGGTGCCGACGAAGGTCCCCGTGCTTTCGGCAATTGGAGGCTCGACACACTGATGCATGGGGACGTGGAACGTCACATTGGTGTCGGTCGTAGAGGCAATCGACAGTTCCTGCGCGCCGAATCGACGCGCGAAGAGAAGTCTCCGCTCGGTCGGGCACCGAAAGAAGATCGTGACCGCGCCAGGGTTCAGACCGGACAGCACAAACCAGCCGGCACTGTCAGTAAAGGCGGCCCCGAGCATGGCGTAGCTCTGGATGCCAAGGCCACCCACGGGTGTGCCGTGGATGGAATCCACCACTCGGCCATATACCGCGGGTCGGCGGTAGTTCTCCCCCAGCCAAGGGGGTCGCTGTGCGGGCACGGAGCCGACGCCAACAAGCAATACCACAAGGGTTGCGAAGAGGGGCCTGGCGATCGGGATCACGCGGTGCATGGCTGTCGTGGGGGTGGTTGTGTGGGAACCAGCTCACAGTTGGATGGCAGTAGCATCAGACCTCGAGTGGCACGATGTGAAGAACTGTTGTCGCCCCTACCGCGTCAGCGCCACCCCGATAGCAACCTCAACGAAACCCGCATTCGGGTCACCACGGTACCCCGCGCGGCCGATCCGCAGCGGGATATGACCCCGCCCTTCATAGAACATTCGCACTGCCGGAGTGACCTGATACCCAAGCGCGAGGGCACCGGTCATCGCAACCCGTGCGCCCGTGGTATACCAGGACCGACGATCGATGCAACCATTCTCACAGGAGACATTCGATCCATTCGAGCGGACGAAGTACGCCAGTGTGGGTCCGATGGCAGCGTGCAGACTCACCGGACCAAGCGTCCCGCGCGCACCGATGTCAACTCCCGCGGTGAGCAACGACGGGCGGAAGATCGTGTCGCCCAGGAAGTTCACGCTGCCGATGATCCGAGTGACGATCGCGCCGCGGAGCTGTTGCTCACGCCGCAGCGTCAGCCCGTACACCCGGGCGTCGTATGGCCGCGAATGCAAGAAGCCGACGCCCCCGCTCCATTCCGCAGGTTGCTGTGCTGATGCCGTGGATGTGCTCCCCAGCAAGGTGGCACAGACCAGCGCGATCGTGCGGCAGGGTGACGTCAGCAGGCACCTCATGCTTCGCGACAGACTCCAGTTCAGACGGCTAGAACTTCACACCAACGACAAACGGCATAAACGCCGAGCCACGGGTCTGGTGGAGTGCCTGTTGATAGCGCCACTCGGTGAACATCTGAGCACCGCTCACGCGCCACTCCATGCCGAGTCCGACGTGCAAGCCCAGCCCCATGCCGTTCCTGGTCTGCGTGACCTCGGTGGCTCCGGCGACGGCGTTGGTGCCCAGCGAGGTCGCGTAGATCCCGGCACCGAGCAGGGCGTATGGCTTGGGCCCTGACCCGGACCTGAGCGAGTAGGCCATCGTCGCCGCCGCGCCGTAGGTGACGTCCCGGAGCGCTGCCCGCCCCAGTGCGTTCGACGTTTGGGGACCGGAAGTGAGGCGACTGTAGAAAAGCTCGAGGCGCAGGCTAGTGGGGACGGATTCAGTGCGCCGCTCAAGGAACGCCGAGAAGTACTGACCCTGACGGTCCCCTCCGGTGATGGGCGAGCCTCCGATATCAACGGCGATCTTGCTGGAGCCGCCCCCGACAAAGTTCATCCCGCCGGCGACGCCGACGCTCGTCGTTTGGGCAGCAGCGCCTGCAGGGAGCAGGCTGGCAAGCGCTACCATCATGAGGGTGAATGATTTCCGCATTGGTACCTCATGGCTGAGGGTGTTCGGTGTCTGGGATTACTACTGATCCGCGAGGTTGGTGGTCCCTCGCAGCACATCCTCTGCGATGATCCGGCGCATCCGGTCCGGTTCCTCGAACATCGGACTGTGCGCCGATTCGTGGAAGGTGTAGAACCCCTTCATGGGAGCGTGGAGCGCCTCGAAGTATGCCCTGGTTTCGGGCAGCGTCACGGTCTGGTCGTGGATACCATGAAGAAAGTACACCGGAATCTCGAGCCGCGGGACCGTGGTGGTGAGGTCGGTCGTCAGGATCTCGTTCCACAGCACGCGGTCCGAGAACTTCTTCCCCCGCCAGATGTTCACCTTCTCCGTGATGGTGTAATCGCGACTCAGCAGGGACGGGAGGAAGACTCCCGTGATCACCGATCGCATGGCGTGCGTGGTCCCGACACCGAGCCGGTGCATGGCCTTGTCACGGATCGCCATGTAGGCGTCTGGCAGCGGTGCAGGCATCGTGGGTCGGGCTGCTTCGAGTCGGCGCACCATCCCGGCATCACCGAGCTCCTGGTAGCGCCGCAGCATGTGCTGATATGCCAGATTCTCGGACCTCAGTTGGTGCGTGATCTGGGCAATCGGGATGTAGGCATGGTACAAGTGCGGCGAGTGTGCGACCGCCTGTAGCGCGAAGAAGGTGCCGCCGGAGTGTGCCATCAGGTAGATCTTCGGCACGTCGAATCGATCACGCAGATATTCAGTGACCGCGAGAAGGTCGGCAATGATTTGCTCGGTGGTCATCGCTTCTGACGGCATATCCGCGGCATAAGAGAGGCCGGCACCGCGGCGGTCCCACCAGACGACCGTGAAGTGCTCTTCGAGCGCTTGCAGCGCGGCGGGATAGCGCTGGGCCAGGAAGTACTCCGGCATCCCCGCCCCGCCATGGACAAAGAGGAGGACGGGCTTCGTGGTATCCCTGCTACGGATGAACATCCCCTGCTCGACACCATTGATCGGGACGCGAATCTTCTCTGAAATGCTTCCCATCACCTGGCGGCCATCTGCGTCAACGACCGGGGAGGGTCGTCCGGGGCTCATGATCAGCAGCACCACGCCGAGGACGCACAGGACGCCCACCGGAACCAGCAGCACCGTCAACATGATGCGGACCACCAGGTACTCCTGAGCGTAGGACGGGGGAGACCCTGCTGCACACCTTCCACGTCACGTGCCCTGCTGCCGTAGCGAGCTGATGCTACAACCTCACAACGAGGTCACGCCGCTGTCATCGATCTTCACGAGACAGCGTCCCGTGAGGCAGTTCCAGCCCACCTTGACCCACGCCGTACCCACCACCG
>JAABRY010000095.1 GCA_011390645.1 Gemmatimonadota bacterium | reverse complement strand
GATCGGCAGGGCCTGGGAGTCGCGAAACCTCCTGACGCGCGAACTCTACGCCAAGGAGTTCAACTCGGCGGTGGCGAAGAATCTGTCCTCGCTGTTCGGGGGCATGCTGGGCGGGAGCGTGGCGAAAGGCCAATTGGAGGGTATCGCGAGCATCGGGCCGGTGACCTATACCGACATCGACGTGGGTCAGGAGCGATGGACCGAGGCCCGCGTGATCGGGGATGCCTTCGAGATCGGCGGCAACAGCGAACTCGTCCCCCGCCAGGCCGGCTCGGCCACGTTGCGCGTCACCATCAAGGCGAGCGAGTTCGCGGGCCAGGGATTCGAGACGGATGAGACGGTGACGATCAATCCGATCCAGGTCACGGTTGATCCGTTGTTGACCAGGCTGAAGCCGCGGGAGAGCGTGGTCCTCACCGCGACCGTCGAGAACGCCGAGGATGAACGTGTCTCGTGGCGGATGGAACCCAACGCGGGATTCCGGATGACGATCCAAGGGGGGGGGATGAGCGTGCGGGTGACCGCGCCCGAGCAACCCAACATCGACCCGGTGGTCGTGACCGCGAAGTCGGAGGCCGACCGCACCTTCCTGGCCTCGTCCCCTGACCGCGAGGGCGGTGCCCACGTGCGGCCGGCCGGCCTCTCCCTCGACCCGAAGACCGCCTGTTTGATGCCAGGGGAAGACCTGCAGTTCACGGTCGACGCCGATGAACAGCGGGCATGGGACTGGAGCACCACGGCGGGTGCAATCGACGGCAGCGGCACCTTCCTCGCCCCGGCGTCGGGAAATGGCCGCGCGACGGTCACCGTGAGCGACCCGGAGGACCCGGAGATCAAGGCGGAGGCCAAGGTCGCCTTCGGGAAACAGTGCAGTTGCTACGGCAGGGTGGATCTGGGCGCGCCCGTCAATCGGAGCTATGTCGGGCTCGCCGCATGGCGGCAGCGCAACGGCCAGTTCACCATCGGCTTCACACCCGCGATGTCAGCCGAGGAGGCGCTGGCCAACCCTGGCGCACGGTTGGAACTCGGCACGGTCTATCCCGGCACTCCGACGGTGGGCAACCACACGCTGCACCAGGCCACCCTCGCCGGCTTCCTCAACGCCGAGAACCAGATCTACGGGATGGTGGACCCCACCGGCACCGGCACCGGGAGCGGCATCGTCTCCCTGGAACACGCTGATGCCGATCGTCTCGAAGGCACCTTCGTCGGGTTCATCAGTGTGCTGATGCGGGATCCCGGGAAGTGGGTCCAGGCTCCGGTCACCTTCGGCTTCCGCGCACTGCGCGGCAGCATGACGGAGCAGGGTCCGTTTCTGGAGTGCTATATCGAGGCGACGGGGGGGTGAGAGGGACCGACACAATTTCACGCCGGTGAGCAGGCGCCGCGCGTGACCTGAATCGGGACACCCATGAACTGGAAGTGGAACTCATCGGCGGAGATGCGCTCCGGCTTCGGTCGGCCGGCCACCGGATTGCCGGGCATTCGCAGGACGCCGTCCTCCAGCGACCAGTCACCAACCGACGCCAGTCGTTCCAGCGACCGTCCGAGCGCGAAGCGACCGCCGGGTTCGAAGCGGAGGAACAGCACCTCCTCCACCGGTTCCTCATCGGGAGCATCGGCATCCGCGGGCGGTGTGAACCGCTGGCACCAGTCGCCGTGGAAGTACTCCCCCGTGAGGCCCGCGGCGATCATCGGCGGCGATCCCGCGCCCTCAGGCGCATCACCATCCGGCCCCGCGCAGGCGGCGAACGCGATGGCCATGAACAGGGAGCGAATCAAGGGCTGACGCGTTGGCATCACGGGCTCCTCCATGTGCAGGGGGTCTGGACCAAGAGCGCAAAAAGCCCCGTGGTGTTGCCACGGGGCGGTGCGAGGGGGTGATCAGGTGCCCGTCAGTATTCGCAGTGCGCGAGGCGTTCAGTTGAAGATCACCGCTTGAGGGCGCCAGTTATCCGGGTCGTTCCAGATTCCCGGCCCGATGAACTCCAACCACTCGGGCGTGATCTCGAGCATGATGAAATCCTCCGGGTAATCGGGCCAGAAGAACTGAATGGTCGCGGTGTCGAGGAACTCTCGGAGACGCGGCAATTGCGGGTCGCGATGAATCGTCGCGCGCCCCATGATGGTCGCGTAGCTCGTCCGGGCATCTTCATCGAAGTACAGCGTCGCCGCCGGGTTGAGGGCGAGCTGCTCGACCTTGCGGGTACTCATGCGCGTGAGGACGAAGATGGTAAATCGGTCACGCGTGTGCGCGGGGCGCGCAAGCCGGTACGCCCGGACGGTCCGTACTCTAGGCCGACCCTCGGCGTCCGCGGTAATCAGTCCGACCGAGGAGTGACGGGCGATCAGCGCCGCGGCGCTGTCCAGCACGAGTGCGGTGTCGAGCGCCAGACTAAGTTCGGCACGCGGCACCTGCGGCGCGGCGTCGCGATGCGCGTCGCGTCCCGACGAGCATGCAACGACGAACACGAGGGTGAGGACCACCGGTAATGCGAACGGGCTCATCGTATCCTCCGGGCTGGCTGAGTCACCCAAATGCGTGTTGGACCTGCAGCGCGCGCGTCGAGGCGTCAGCCGCTCGTCAGTCGGCGATGCGCGGAAGGAGCAGCGCGGCGAGCAAGATGATCCCGCCAATAATCGACGCGATGCCGATCAGGGCCATGTGTTCTGTGGCCTGCGGGACGGCCCACGCCGCGAAGCGTTGATGTAGTCGCCATGGAATGACACCCAAGACAACGGAGGTGGCGATGAGCATCCAACCGAAGAGTGCGATCCCCTGGCCAAACGCCATGTGTGGTGCGCTGGAGACGAGTGCGGTGCCCGTCAGTATTCGCAGTGCGAGTTCCGTGAAATGTGTCCGTTGCGAAGTTGCGAAGCCACCAAGAAATCGCTTCGCGGTCTCGGGGCGGATGAGCGCCCCACTGCCGAGCGTGAGCAGGTAGAGCGCGGCCGTCACGACAACGGCGATGCCAACCACGGTGCTCACGCTATCCATGCGGTCACGTCAGCTCCTGGTGGTAGTCACACACTTCGACGTCACAGGCGTCGCCAGCTTCCACGTCGCCCGAAGGGCCGCCGAGAATCTGGTCCGCCTGGGCATGACCAGGTATGCGATGAGCTTCGCGTCGGCCACGATCATGCGCGACCAGATTCCCGAGCAACCCGAAGATCCTTGTCGGTGAGATAGACTCCCTTGAGTCGGGCACGACTGCGCCGAAGCGTCGCCAGCAGCGTGGTCGGTTCACCCGCGCTGGGCTCGGTGAGGGCGCGCTCGAGGGCGAGGATCGTCTCGCTGTTGATGCTTCGGCTGTGCTCTGCCGCCCGCGCCTTGAGCTGGGCGTAGAGCGCGTCGGGCAGGTTCTTGATCGTCAGGGTCGCCACGGGGACTCCTCGCATCCGTTGCGGATGCAGTATGGAGTCGCGTGCCAGACCAGGGCAAGACCAGTCGCGACACCAGGGACACCCTCCCCCTCCCGAACGCCACCCTCGGTGTACCACATTCCAACCTCGACTTCACCGGCATCAGCACCGACTACACACGCATCAGTCTCGATTGATCAGCCTGCACCCTCCATGACACAGACTTCACTCTCCATTTGTCTGCGGAACACTCGATGGCACGCGCTCCAGCATCGGTGACTCAGCCTGCACACTCGATGTCCCGAGACACAGATTCGATTGCGCAGGGCTCACCCTCGACGACACACGCCCCAACCCCGACTGCATCATCCCCACATCAGGTATCCTCACAAGCACCCTCGATCTCCCCCTACCCACCACCGATTTCCACGACACCACTGTCCTCCACGTTGGACACAGCCCCGCCGACAACCCAGCACCGCCGGTCACCGCGACGTCACCGTCGAATGCACCGATCACATTGTGGATCAACAGCTTGACACCGCGCACTGCACGACGATTCACGCGTGGCACGTCGGTCGCGATCTGCCTCCCCGTCGCCTGGGGTCGGGAGCACAGGCGATGCCCCACTCATCATCGCCGTGACACCGTGACCCGATCGACGTGTCACCATCGTGAGAGGTGTACCATGATCGCCGCCATCCGCCGCAAGCTTTCGATGGCCACCCGGGCGAACGACTTCACGCTCGCCCATCCCTCCACCGACGTCGGCTACGTCGCCCTCGCGACCCGACTCGGCACCCTCGTCGCTCGAGGCGATGCACTCGCGGTCCGCGAACGTGACGGCATCCTTGCCGCCCGCGCCGCCGTCAACCGCCGGCTGCAGTTCCGCAGCGCCGTCACGCTGCAACTGCGCCACCTCGCCAAGGTCGGCGAAGCGGCCGCGCGCACAACGCCCGCACTGACTGGCCTCTTCGTCACCACCCGGGGCCGCGCGCCGCACCGCACCTTCCTGACGTCCGCGAAGGTGCTGCTCACCCACGCCGTCGAGCACGAGGCACTGCTCGTCCCCCTCGGCCTTGGCGAGAACTTCGTCGCGGAGCTCACGGCAGGCGTCACCGCGTTCGAGTCGCTGAGTGAAGCGGCCAACGCCGGACGTCGCGATCACGTTGGGGCCCGCGCCGACCTGACCGCCGTCGCCGACGAGATCATGGAAGTCGTGGGGCTGCTCGACGGCCTCAACCGCGCCCGCTTCGCGAGCACGCCCGACCTGCTCGCCGCCTGGGACAGCGCCCGCAATGTCGAGGGGCCGTTCCGGAAGACACGCGAAAGCGATGAGGTGGTCCCGCCGGAGGAGATGGCGGCGTAGGGGTGAAACGGTGAGAGGCCCCTCGTTCCGAATTGGGGCGGGGGGCCTTTTGCTGGTCGGAGGCGCAGACTCTGGTGAAATGAAGAGGAAAGAGCGAGTGGCACGTGTGGCGCGGTGTTTCTGCTCGCAGCACATGCCAACCGCCTGCCTTGTAGCGGGTTGTAGCTTTCATGATCACACTGCTCTTCGTCTACTCCTGTCGTTCAGCAACCTGAGCGACTGGCATTTGGAATTCCAGGAGCCGCATGCGCAACAACCTCCAGCCACGCGCGACCGCGTGCACGGCGCTGCTCGTGCTCGCCGCCGCGTGTGGCTCGACGGACAACCCCACGCCAGAGCAGGCCATCACACCCCCGGCTGCTCCGATCCAGGGCGAATGGGTGCGCGTACCGCTCGGGGCGGCAGCAGACACCGTGCTGTGGCACAACGTGCTGAGTGTCGCCACCACCAGTACCGGCGCCATCCTGGTCCTCGGTGATTTCGGCAGCGATCCCGCCAAGCGCCTGATGGCCCACGTCCTCACCCCCGGCGTGGATAGCCTCGTGTCGTTCGGTCGTGCCGGTGAAGGGCCGGGCGAATTGAGCGGATTCAGTATCGCACTTGGTGATGGGGATGGCTTCGCCATCGTCAACCTCGGCCGGCAGGTCGTACAGCGCGTTGATGCGCTTGGCAGGCTCCTCGACGAGCAGCGCATGGAACTCCTCACCGACGTCCCACTGGCAGTGTCGAGCGCAGGTGTGGATGTCCAGTCGCTACGCACCGGCATGGCAGAAGATGCCCCAGTGGTCTTCAGGGTAGCGTCGGAGAACGCACGCCACACGATCCTCACGCAACGCGACCTTACCCCGCCCGACGGGAATGCTGTTGCATCGCCGCGTCGCCCCGCGTTGCTGCCGTACGCCACCACTCGTGACGGCAAACGCATCGCGTACCTGCTCCCGGGCGGCTATTCGATTGCACAGCGCGATGTGGGGGGCGAGCGCGTGGAGATCAGTACGCGAAGCCTGGAGGCCCCAGCGCGCCTGCCCGAGGAGGTGGCCCAGTTGCGTCACAGTCTTGAGGCCGACCTGGCGACGTCCGGCGGGAATGGGCCGCGCGCCAGTGCGCTGCGCTCCCGACTCGACACGCTCGAGCGCGAGCGTCTCCCCCATCTCGCCTGGCCCGGACTGCACTATGACGACCGCGACCGGTTGTGGGCAGTCGGTCGCACGGCCGACTCCACCTTCGTGGATGCGTTCGTGGAGGGTGCGTTCGTCAACCGGCAGGTGCTTCCCTGTCGGACGGCGGGAAAGCGTGCCTCGCTCGTCGGGGAATGGCTGGCGTTGATTTGCGATCGCCCTGACCGCGACGACGCACCGTTCGAGGTGCAATTGTATCAGTATCTGCCGCTGGACCGGTGAGGGGTGAGCGACCCGTCTGCCGTCATCTCGACCGCAGCGCCTGTCCTGCGCGACAGATCTCCACGGGGACCAGCGCGACCGGGCTGGGGCACCTTCGAGCCACTCACGGCACCGACCCCACCGTGATCTCATACACCAGCACATCGTCACCCTCATCAGAGAGTGTGAGCAACAGCAGAGGCCCGCTGCGCGCCTCCAGCACTTCCGCCTCGAAGGGGAACTCCACCGTGCCGATCACACCAGACGACGAGCCGGCTGAGGCGTCCACGACGATCAGCCGCGTCTTCCGGTCGCCAATGGAAGAGAGTGTGATCCAGGCCAATCGTTCTCTGTCGGTCACGATACTTCGGTACGCCGGCAGGGCAGCAGGCATCGGCACAGTCGAAAGCACTTCTCGAATTCGATCATGCATGTCCGGATGAGTCTGCGCGACCAAGCGCTCCAGCTCGGCTTGGTACAGTGCTGGCGTTATCGTCCGCTCCAGATCGCCGAGTGCGATCTCGCGCACGAGGGTGCCATTGCGCTGCAGCAGCTGGATGGACGCCTGCTCTGCGGTACCAAGGACAATGTGCTCGCCGATGAACCCTGCAGTGGTCACGGTTCCCAGCGGGCGATTGCGCGCCATTGGAATGTCATGTAGTTCGGTCACTGGACCGCCGTCGCGGTCGAGGATGACGATCCGAGCCGCGAGCGGTTCGAAATCGGGGCCCGGCAGTCCTTGCAACTCACGCGGGGTTTCGAGCGCCATGAGATTTCCGGAGTTGTCACAATACAGCCGAAAGAGTGACAGGCCGGGAAACTGTTCCACGAATTCACCGGTCAGGGTGAAGACACTGATCCGGCGCAGGAGGAAATCCCAGGTGTACAGCCGGTCTCCACACTGCTCGATCCATTTGAGCGACTTGAACTCGCCAGGGCCTTCGCCTTCGCGACCGAGTGACACCGGTACCTCACGACCGGAGGCACTGGTCATGCGAACCATCAGGTCCTGCCCGCCGACATATGCGATCCCTCCGTCGGGGAGCCGCGTCGCGTCATCCACTTCCAGCGGCAGCATCTCCTGGGGCACCTGCTCGCTCAGCCTGTCGACGGGCGCGACTGACACCGTGACAGCACCTGTCGAGGTGGGCACGTTCTCGGCTGGCGGTTCGGGGGACGGTGCGTTGAGGTTACAGCCGATGCAGGCAATCAACACAATCGCTGCCAGGGAACGAGGTTCACGGAAGGACTTCATTCGGCTGCTCCTATGTCCTGCGACGGATGTATTGGTGTTTAAACTGAGCATGTCATCCCGAGCGGATCACCATCACGAATGTCATCCCGAGCGGAGTGCCCTCACGAATGTCATCCCGAGCGAAGCACCCCGCAGGGGTGCGCAGTCGAGGGATCTGCACTTCGCGGCGCTAACCGAAGTGCAGATCCCTCCACTCGCGCCTTCGACGCTCGGTCGGGATGACATGCGCGGTTTGCTGTTCACCGTTCACCGTTCACCGTTCTCTGCTCCCCCTGTATCAGATGCAGCGACGTCGTCCCCCTCGCGACACGCGCGGTGTCCACCTCGACCTGAATCTCGAGTTCGTAGTGATCGCCCGTCAACTGCGACACACCGAGGATCTGTTCGACCGCCGTGATGCCTTCGTCGAGTCTGCCCACCACGCCGATGCGCAGCTCCTCATCCTCCACGGGCACGCCCCCGGTGATGCGACGCAGTTGGTAGGTGAACCGCGTGCTGTCCGAGGCGATGGGTGAACGCACCTGGAAGTAGATGACCAGGGGACTGTCGCGCCGGATCGCCTGCCGCGGTGCCAGCACCACCTCCTGCTGGCCGATCGTCACCACCAACTGCTGCGCGGTGTCGCCCACGACGATATCCGAGAGCGCGAGCGGTTCCTGCGTCAACGCCTCCAGCGTGCCCTTCGCTTCGGTGCCGTGGCTGGGCCGATCCACCTTCACCCGGAGCGACCACTCCGCACGCTCGCCACTATATGGTGCGAGGTCCGCGCCCGCCACGTGCCGGCGCTTCGCCGATGCCACCTCCCGGCGCGTGTGCTCACTGCGTGGCCCGGCGCGCGGGCTGAAGCGATGCGACACCTCCATTGGCAGCGAGTCGTTGCGACGCCAGAAGCCGTCCACCGCCACCGACCACGCGGCGAGACGCATCGGATCACCTGACGCAGGATCCCACAACCGGAACACCTCCGCGATGACGCGTGTCCGGTATACGGCGGGCGCCACGATCGTCGGGCGCGACACGATCTGGAAGAGGAGGGCGGCTTCGAGGAGCATGGGGCCTCGCCAGGTGGGTGGGGGAATGGAACGGTGATTGGTGGTTGGTGAACGGTGAAAAGCAAGACAGTGCCATCGTGAATGTCATCCCGACCGAAGCGACGACAACGTCGTCGCGAAGCGGAGGGATCTGCACTTCAGGCCAACACCGACGTGCAGATCCCTCGACTCGCTTCGCTCGCTCGGGATGACAGCCTACTACGGCTCTACGCGCCTTCGCTCGGGACGACGGAGCACCGCTGCGCTCAGGATGACGGGGGTTGGGGGCCGCTCATCAATCACCAACCACCAGATGCTACGGTTGCACCGTATACTCCACCACCCTCGACACCCCGTCGTCGCCAACCAACCGACCGATCACCGTGCTCGAGCCCGCCCACAGCATAACGAAATCCGGTGGCGAGACCCAGCGCCCGAAGCCGCGACGACCGACGACGTGGCGGTGGAAGGTCACCTCCTCACCGCGAGCGCTTGGCAACTGGACCCAGGCCGTGCCGTCATCGGCCACCCATACATCCTCGACCGACACGTCGTATCGAGGCAGCGGAGCGATGCGTGGCCCGACACCGCGGGGCACCCCGGCTCGCTGCACGGCACCGGTGACGCTACGGGTGAGACGCTCTCGTTCTGCCGCGGAGATCGCTGGTCGGGTGACCGCGACGCTGTCGGTGTGCAGTATCGTGCCCTGCACATTGCGAACCTCGAGCCGGTACCATCCGCGTGCATCGTCGTGTGCTGACTGCGTCACCAAGGCGAAACGTCCGCCCTGAGGCGAGAATGCCCACCGGCGAGTGGGACATCGCAGAATCACCGCTTGCGGAGACGTGCGAATGCATGAGCCAGTCGGAGGGGGTTGAGTGGGCAGCTCGGATTCCCGCTCGATGCCGCCTCGCACGGACGCACGCGTCAGTCGCAGGCTCGCCCCCGGTTGGCCGGGGATCAGGATACCCAGGAAGGTGGTCGAGTCCAGCCAGGCATTGGGTATGAGAAAGGCCGGGCCTGTTGCTGACGTCCCCCCATCATGGGTGCGACTCATCGAGGGCCACCGCACGACGGATTGCATCGCACCCTTCGCATCGTAGAAGGTCGTCCGTTGCTGCACGGCATCGTTCACCCAGACACCTCCCGCCAGAGTGCCGCCCTGCATCATGATGCGGAACTCACCCGGCCCTTCCCCCTTGCGTCCCCACGTCTTGATGCGCGTTCCGGCGCGGGACCACAGCTCGAGCGCCATTTCCGAGTGGTTGGGAATGATCAGGTTCCCATTGGGAAGCGGCTGCACCCACCGTGCCCCATCGAACGCCCCGTCCTCGGAGGTGGCGATCACCCGCGCAGTCGCCTTCAGCGTCACCTCCTGCGCGACGACCGCGCTCGGCGGCAGCAGGATCGTCGCCAACAGAGTGAGGGCGCGTGCGTGCGTGGTGCGGTGCATGACTCCCCTTGGGAATGGGGCGAACAGCGAACGGTGAACGGTGAACGGAAGATATCCCTCGTCCCGAGCCATCCCCCAGAACCCGTCATCCTGAGCGAAGCGAGGGATCTCCACGCCATCCGAATGCGATACCCTCGCCCCGTGGTCTGGGCACCCGTGGAGATCCCTCGCTTCGCTCAGGATGACGGGACTCACACCGGCGCTTCGCTCAGGATGACGCGGTTGGGGAACCGCTCGCCAATCGCCACCCATCGTACCAGCCTGCATAAAGATGGTGAGGTGTCGCACCCTCCGCCCGTCCACACTTTCCCGCAACCCTCGCGACCGACCACGCCGCACCAGCTCACATTCTCTTGACGGAATAGTCCCCTGAGGTCATATATCGATGGAATGGGATGTCGAATACACCCACGACTTCGGTGATTGGTGGAACAGTCTCTCTGCGGACGAGCAAGTGTCGGTTGCCGCCTCGGTGGGCCTGCTCGAGCAGATGGGTCCGTCGCTTCCCTTCCCTCATAGTTCCGGGATCCGGGGGTCCAGGCACTCCCACATGCGCGAGCTACGGGTGCAATACGAGGGTCGGCCGTATCGCGTACTATATGCGTTCGACCCCCGCCGGATTGCAATCCTGCTTCTGGGCGGGGACAAGACCGGCAATGACCGGTGGTACCGCGAGTTCGTGCCGCGCGCAGACGCGCTCTACGATGACCATCTCGCTGACCTCATCATCAAGGGCCTGATCCATGGCTGACAAGTTTGCAGGTCTCCGCGCCAAGATGAAGCCAGCAGCTCGCACGCGTGCCGCGCAACGGACCACGGCAATGATGCAGGAGATGCCGCTCCAGGAGTTGCGGCAGGCTCGGCAATTCTCACAAGAAGCGCTGGCCGAGGCCCTCGACACGTCGCAGTCGGCCATCTCGAAGCTGGAGCGACGTGTTGATGTTTACGTGAGCACCCTTCGGCGGTACATCGAATCCATGGGCGGCGAACTCGATATCGTCGCGCGCTTTCCTGATGGCGACGTGCGGATCAATCAGTTCGAGGATATCTAGGCCTCTCGTCCCGAACATAGCGCCTGTCCCCGGGCTCCGTCATCCTGAGCGTACCGCCTCCCCCGGGCTCCGTCATCTCGAGCGCAGCGCCTGTCCCGAGCGACAGCGAGGGAACTGATCTCCACGGGTGCCAACACAACGGGGTAAGGGTATCGCATTCGGAAAGCGTGGAGATCCCTCGCTGCGCTCAGGATGACATCCGCCGTTCGCCGTTCGCCATCACTCCATCGGCAACCCGTGCGCACGCAGGATCCGCAGGCCCGTATCTCCGATCACGCGGGGATGATTCGAACCCGGATAGGTGATCCGCGGCAGCTTCCCCAACACCATGCGTGCCGCATCACCCTCGGCCGGATCGAGCCGTCGCAGCGCCGCGGTGTCGCGCGCGATCCGATCCCACGCCGGATTGCCCCAGTAGTACGCCATCTCGAAGCGCGGCGCAGTGAGGCTGTCCTCGTTCCGCGCATGACTCCCGTCGCTGAGCGACAGGCTCTCGAGGAACGTGGCATTCTCCCGCCAGTCGGTCAGATAGATGCGCTCCGCGAGTGTCCCGCCGTAGATCATGATGATGCGAGGCGCGGCGACGGAATCGCTTGCGGGGACGACTGGCGGTTGCACGAGCAACAGCAACGGCACGAGTGCCCAGGCAATCCGGGAGAAGGAGGGAGACATGGCACACTCCGGGGTGGGATGGGTGGAGCCGATGCGTATGAATGTCAGGTGCGGTACCGGAGTGCGCAACCGGAAGAGGGGCCGGCCCAGACGATTGTCATCTCGAGCGAAGCACCACCACGAATGTCATCCCGAGCGAAGCACCACCACGAATGTCATCCCGACCGAGCGCCGCAGGCGCGAGTGGAGGGATCTCCACGGGTGACGACACAACCATGCGAGGGTATCGCATTCGGCGAGCGTGGAGATCAGTTCCCTCGCTGTCGCTCAGGACAGGCGCTGCGCTCAGGATGACGGGCGTGGGGGGCGCCGTTCGCTGTTCCCCCTTACCCCTCACCCCTCACCCCTCACCGGCGACTGACGTCGCCGGCTGGGATCTGCGTTATCCGCCTGCTATCCGCTCCCCCACATCCTCCATCTGCAGCTTCCGCGTCGCGGCCCAGCGCGGCAGCACCAGCGCGCGCGACACGAACGCGACCGCGCCGGCCAGGCCGAGCGCGGCGAGCGCGACCATCGCCCCGGTGTC
>JAABRY010000094.1 GCA_011390645.1 Gemmatimonadota bacterium | reverse complement strand
TACCCGCGCCGGTCCGCTCGCCCGCAGGCTCCTCCGCGGGCGACGCACCAAGCACTGGATGCGCACCGCGTACGCCCTGAAGGCACTCTGGCAACTCAAGCGGTCTTCGATGGACGCCTCGGGCAGTCAGGACTATTGGCAAGCCGGCGAGAGCGTGGAGACGATTCGGACCATCAAACCCGCCGGCGATGTCGTCCGGGAGTTCGCCGCGGCGCTTTGATCCGCAGCCGTGGCACCCCCCGTTCACCGTCCGGCGGCTGACCCTTCGACTTCGCTCAGGGCAGGCAGCCGCCGGCTGGTAGGTCTCCATCACCCCCTCACCCCTCACCCCTCACCCTCTCCGGCGGTTGACACCGCCGGCTGGGATGGTCTCCCCCCCTCCCCCTTCCCCCGTCCCCCAAATGTGACGATCTTGCTACATCCTCCGAATTACCCCCAGAGCGCAGACCCCCGGTTCCACGCAGTACCCACACTTCATTCTGAGGTCGTCCGCATGTTCCTGAGGAACGTTCGGCTCGTTGCCCTCGCCACGTCTGCGCTGCTCTTCAGCAGCGCCGGGACGGTGGTTGCCCAGGGCACCGCCACTATTCGCGGGACCGTTACCATCGCTGGTGACGAGACCCCCATCGCCGGTGTCCAGGTCTCGGTGCGCGGCACCGGGCTCGCCACCGTCACCTCCCCCGCCGGCCGCTACGTGATCAATCGCGTTCCCGCTGGTGAGGTCACCCTGGTCTTCCGATGGCTCGGCTATACCCCGTACGAGCGGACGATCACCGTCACCGGCGATCAGACCGTCGACATCGCCCTCGAACCCAAGCCGGTCTCACTGGGTGACATCACCGTCACCGCGGCCTCGCGTGAACCCGAGCGACTTACCGAGGCACCCGCCGCCGTCACGATGATCGAGCCGCGGGTCCTCCAGAACACCGCCCCGACCGGGCAGGCCCCGCTTGCCCTCGCCGAAGCCCCGGGCGTGGACCTCGTGCAGAGTGGCGTGAATGACTTCAACATCAACGCCCGCGGCTTCAACTCCTCGCTCAACCGTCGCGTCCTCACCCTCCTCGACGGCCGCGACCTCGCGATCGCCTTCCTCGGCTCGCAGGAGTGGAACACCCTCCCGGTCGCGATGGACGAACTCGCCGGCCTCGAGCTGGTGCGCGGCCCGGGCTCGGCGCTCTACGGCGCCAACGCCTTCGCCGGCGTGATCAACATGACCACGCTGTCGCCACGCGAGTCGCAGGGCGGCAAGCTCTCGGTCTCGGGTGGTGAGCTGGAATCGTTCAAGGCCGATGGCCGCTATGCCACCGTCTTCGGTGAGGGGCGTTTCGGCCTGCGCGTGAACGCTGGGTACTCGACCAACGACACCTGGACCCGCTCGCGCACCCTGGTGGATCGCACCGCCATTCAGCAGGAATACGCCGAAGCGATCGAGGGAACCGACATCACGGTCGGGCTGATGTCGAACCCCGAGGTCCGGGCGCTCAGCGGCCAGACGTGCGGTGGGACCACCGAGACCTGCGCCACGCTCGAGCGTACCCCACAGGGCGATCGCAATCCGATCACCGCGTTGTACGGCTCGGCGCGCCTCGACTACTACCTCAACAACGGCGGGGCGCTGACGGTCGAAGGCGGCGCATCCCAGGTCGAGAACGAGACGCTGGTCACCGGCATCGGCCGCGTGCAGGTGGTCAAGGGCTTCAAGCCGTACGCTCGCGTCGCCTACAACACCGACCGGCTCAACATCTTCGGCTACATGAACAACCGGAAGTCGCAGGAGCCGCAGTTCTCGCTCGCCTCGGGTGCGCCGCTGGAGGAGAACTCGACGATCATGCACGTCGAAGCCCAAGGGAACCAGTACTTCATGGACGGCAAGGCGCGCGTCATCGCGGGCACCTCGTTCCGCCAGTACAACGTGAATACCGAGGCGACGCTGATGCGCGCCGAGGATGATGACCGTTCCGACAAGGTCTACTCCGCCTACGGCCAGCTCGAGTACCGCATCAGCGACCAGATCCGCCTCGTCGGCGCGCTGCGCTACGATGAAGGCGATCTCTTCGAGGGCCAGCTCTCGCCCAAGGGTGCGATCGTCTATTCGCCGAGCCAGAACCACTCGTTCCGCTTCACCGTCAACCGCGCCTTCCAGACGCCGAACTACTCGGAGTTCTTCCTCCGCGCGGCGGCTGGTGCCCCGGTGAACTTCACCGCACTCGAGACCGGGCTGCGCGCATCACCGCTCGGCCCGGCGCTGGCCGGCGTGCCGGTCGGCCAGCTCTTCACCAACTCGGCCTCCGTACCGATCTTCGCACGCGGCAATGCGAACCTGACGGTCGAAGAAACCATCGGTTACGAAGTCGGCTGGAAGGGCGCACTCGGCTCGCGCGTGTACGTGACGGTGGACGCCTACCTGAACAACATCAAGGACTTCGTCACCGACCTGCTCCCGGGCGTCAACCCGACCTTCGGGGCATGGACCGCACCCGCCGCCGTGCCTGAGCAGTTCCGTGCGACGCTGGAGAGCACGGTCCGCGCGCAACTGGGCGCGTCACCGGCCACCGCACTCGCCGCCGCTGGCCTGACGCGCACCGAGGACGGCAACAGCGCGATCGTGGTGTCGTACACGAACGAAGGCGACGTCGACCAGCAAGGCATCGATATCGGCCTCGGATTCCAGGTCAACGACGAGATCCGCCTCGACGGCACCTTCTCGTACTTCGACTTCACCGTCAACTCCCAGCGCGCTGGTGACCAGCTCATCCCCAACACGCCTGACCAGAAGGGCACCGTCACGCTCTCCTACGCCGGGCTCCGCAACGGGCTCGACGCGACGGTCTCGCTCCGCGCGGTGGCCGGGTACGACTGGGCGGCTGGCGTGTTCGTGGGTGCCGTGCCGAGCAGCGAGACGGTCAATCTGTCGGCGGGATACCGCGTGAGCCAGAACCTCCGCGTCTTCGCGGTGGGCACCAACATCATGGACCAGCAGCGCTACCACCTCTTCGGTGGCTCGGTGATCGGCCGCCGTGTGTTGGCGGGTGTGACGACGATCTTCTAGTTGCTCCAGTAGTTGCTCGTTTCAACGGTGGCCGTCCGGGTATCTTTCCCGGGCGGTCATTGTTTTTCACCAGCCGGCGGTGTCAACCGCCGGATCGGTTTGTTAGATGTTGGATGTTGGACGTTGGAAATGTCATCCCGACCAAGCGCCGAAGGCGCGCGTGGAGGGATCTGCACTTCACAGCGTCCCCCAGGTGCAGATCCCTCCACTTCGCGACGGCGTTGCCGTCGCTTCGGTCGGGATGACATACATTCCCAAGTTCACCGTTCACCCCACGCGGCCGCAGGCCGCGCCCCCTGCAGGTCTTTCACCTTTCACCTTTCACCTTCCCATTCCTCTCCTCCCGCTCCCACTCCCCGTCCCGATTTCGGGCCCCCTCCCATCGCTCTGGTCGCTTGGTGAGGTGGCAGGGCCTGGTGCGGCGCGACGCGAAGTGCAGCTCGCGGCTCCTCCTGGGTGGGATCCTGTTGCAGGACCGGCGCTGCCGGTGCTCTACCTGCAGGATGGGCAGAATCTCTTTGACCCGGCAACGAGCTATGCGGGGCATTGGGGCGTGCTCGAGACCCTCGCCGAGCTGGGGGCGGCACATCCGATGCTGGTGGTCGGGGTGCCGAACCTTGGGGTCGGGCGGCTCAAGGAGTATTCACCGTTCGACGATGCGATTCGCGGCGTCGGTGAGGGCGTTGGCTACCTCAACTGGTTGCGCACGGTGGTGAAGCCGTTGGTGGACGAGAGTTGTGCCACGCTGACGGAGCGGGAACACACGGGGGTTGGCGGTTCCTCGATGGGTGGGCTGTTCGCGATCTACGCGGTGTTGGGGGGGGCAGCGTCCTTCGGGGCAGCGGTGGTGATGAGTCCCGCGCTCTGGTATGCCGATGGTGCCGTCTTCCGTTGGTTGCGTCGTCAGCCTGGGCCGGTGGGGCAGATTCACCTGGATGTCGGGCTGCTCGAGGGCGAGGACACGGTCTTCGACGCGCGCCGCATGCATGACCTGCTGTTGGACCGTGGCTGGACACTTGGTACGTCACTGCACTACGACGAGGACGCCGAGGGTGATCACGACGAGGCGTCGTGGGCGCGGCGGCTGCGGGAGCGGTGGGTGCGGATTGTGGGGATGCTGGCCCCGCCCCGCTGAGCAACCAGCCGGCGGTGTCAACCGCCGGTAGGTCGTAGGTCGCAGGTCGTAGACCACCTGATGACAACCCCCGCCACTCGCCCCGCCCCCGGGCAACGCCCGGGCGGCGGGGCCTCCTCGCTAGCCAGCGAGCAAGCGCTTCTCAAACTCCACCCGCCCGATCCCTCGCTACGCTCGGGATGACGAGGGGATCGGCTCCGTCGGTGTCACTGGCTTCCCCCTGATCCGCCGCAGCAGCCGCTTCCCACCCTCACGCACGTCGTCCACGATCTCGTAGAAGGTCGGGATCACCAGCAGCGTGAGAATCGTCGAGGTGATCAGCCCGCCGATCACCGCGCGACCGAGCGGTGCGTTGAAGTCGGCACCATCGCCGAGTCCGATCGCCACTGGCAGCATGCCCGCGATCAGCGCGAACGACGTCATCAGGATCGGCCGCAACCGCACGCGGCCCGCCTCGACCAGCGCGTCGCGCAGCGAGAGCCCCTGCTCCTCGCGCAGGATCTTCGCGAAGTCAATGAACAAGATCGAGTTCTTCGTCACGATCCCCATCAGCAGCATGACCCCCATCATCGACATGATGTTGAGGGTGTCGCCCGTTGCGATCAACGCCACCACCACGCCGATGAGCGAGAGCGGCAGCGCCACGAGCAACGCGATCGGGTCGAGGAACGAGCCGAACTGCACCACCAGGATCAGGTACATCAGCAGCACCGCGATCCCCAGTGCCGTGAAGATGCTCGTGAAGGTGTCGTTCTGCTGCTGGTTCCAGCCACCCTCGGTGATCGTGTAGCCCGGCGGCAGCGTGAGCTTGTCGAGCTGCGCCTTGACGTCGAGGGTGATCGACCCGAGGTCACGTCCCTCGGTGTTGGCCTCGAGGGTCACCACGCGCTGGCGGTCGAGGTGGTCAATCTGTGCTGGTGCCGGCTGCCGCGTGATGGAGGCCACCTGGCCGAGCGGCACGGTGCGCACCGAACCATCCGCTGCATACACCGTGAGTGGCAGCCGCTCGAGGTCGGTGGTGCGCTCGCGCGCCTCGGGGGTGAGCCGGATCCGCACGTCGCGCGTGCGCCCCATCGGGTCGACCCAGTCGCCCGCATCGATCCCGGCAAATGCCACGCGCATCGCGTTGCCGATCTGCCCGACGGTGAGCCCCATTGCGCCGGCGAGCCCGCGATCAATCTCGACCGCCAACTCGTCACGCGCACCGCGCGCCGAGAGACTCACGTCCACCGCGCCCGGCACCGTGCGCGCGAGCGTGAGCGCGGAATCGCCCAACTGCGCCAGCACCACCGCGTCGGGGCCCTTGAGCTGCATCTGCAGCTCCTTGAACGCGCCACCAAAGCCGCCGGTGAAGACCGACACGTTCACGCCCGCCACCTGTTGGAAGGCGCGGCGCAGTTCCGAACCGATCACCGCCTGTGACTTGTCGCGCTCGCTGCGCGGGGTCAATCGGACGTAGATGTTCGACTGGTCCACGCCCGGGGTGCGCATCGGCAGCGGCGTGCCCACGACGCTATAGGTGTACCGCACCTCCGGGAACTGTCGCGCGATCGCCGCCACCGCCTCGGTCCGCTCGATCGTGTACTCCAACGATGCGCTCGGCGGCGCCTCGACAATCACCTCGATCTCGCCCCGGTCCGTCACCGGCACAAAGCCCTCACCGCCAGCAACACGCTGTAACCAGATCGCGCTGACAAAGCTCACGACCGCCAGCGTCACCATCGACCAGCGGTGATCGAGTGCCCAGCCAACCAGCCGCGCGTACCGCTCCGTCTGCCGCTCGAACCAGACATTGAAGCGGTCTAGCAGCTTCGTGAGCCACGACTTCTCGTGCTCCTCGAGGTGCGGATCTTCCCAATAGGCCGACATCATCGGGTCGAGCGAGAACGAGACGAACAACGACACCAGCACCGCGCCCGAGAGCGAGAGCGCGAACGGCTTGAGCCACTGCCCCGACTGCCCGGTGATGAAGGCGATCGGCACGAAGACGGCGATGATCGAGAAGGTCGTCGCCGCGACCGCCAGTCCGATCTCGGCCGTCCCCTCGCGCGCGGCCGTGATGTGATCTTTCCCCATCTCCAGGTGGCGGACGATGTTTTCTCGTACGACAATCGCATCGTCAATCAGGATGCCGATCGCGAGTGTGAGGCCGAGCAACGACATCTGGTTGAGGGTGAAGCCGAAGGCCCACACGCCGACGAAGCCGGCGAGCACCGAGATCGGCAGCGTCAAGCCGGTGATCACCGTCGAGCGCCACGAATTGAGGAAGACCATCACCACGAGCACCGTGAGGAGGGCGCCCTCGAGGAGGGCATCCTGGGTGTTGCTGACCGAGGCCGTCACCCGCTCGCCCGCGTCACGGACGATCTCCAGCGTCGCGCCCTCGGGGAGGTCGGCCTTCAGCGTGGCGATGCGATCCTTGAGTTCGGTGACGACGGCGTCGGTCGAGTACCCCTTCGACTTGACGATGTTGATTGCGACCGCGCGCGCGCCGTTGTGCGACGCGCTGGTGCGCGGTTCCTCGGTGCCCTCGCTCACGTCGGCGATGTCGCCCAGCCGGATCACCTGACTGCCCCGCTGCGCCACCACGAGGTCGCGGAACTCCGCCGCGTCAGTGAGGCGCCCCGCGAGGCGGATTGCCTGCTCGCCGCTCGCCGCGTTGAGCCGTCCAACGGGGGCGGCAAGGTTCTGCGCCCCCACGGCCCGCGTCACCTCGTCGAGTCCCACGCCCGCCGCCTGCATCGCCTCGGGGCGGATCGCGACCGTCAGCTCCGGGTAGGCGCCACCGACGACGGTCGCCTGTGCCACGCCCGGCACCGAGCGCAGTTCGCCGACCAGGCCCGGATCGGCGAGCTGCGTCAAGGTCCGCGCATCGAGCACGTCCGAGGAGAGCGTGAGCGAGATGATCGGCTGCGCGCCCCAGTCGAAGCGCGTGATGATCGGCTCTTCCATCTCCGCGGGCAGGTTGCCCCGAATCGTGGAGATCGCATCACGCACATCCTGCGACGCCTCGGTGACGGGCTTGGTGTAGTTGAACGTCACCGTGAACTGGGCGAAGCCGTCCACCGCGTTGGCGGTGGTGAGCTTGCGATCGAGCCCCGAAAGGCCGAAGATCGCCTCCTCGATCGGCTCGATGATCTCCCGCTCGACCACATCAGGCGATGCGCCGGGGTAGGGGATCTGCACCATCACCACCGGCTGGTCGAGATCGGGATACTCGTCCACCTGGAGGTTCAACAGCGCCGCGACACCAAAGGCGACCAGCGCCAGCATCATCGTGATCGTGATGATCGGGCGCTTGATCGAAAAATCCGAGATCCACATCTGCTGGTTGCTCCCTTGCCGTCAGCGGTCGCGCGGATTGAAGCGCACGGCAACACCTGCCGGCACTCCGATCGCCGCGCCCGCGAGCACGGTGTCGCCGCGCACGAGTCCATTTGTCACCTGCACCCGCTGCGCGAGGTCGTCCCGCAGCCCGAGCGTCACCGGTACCGATTCCACCACGCCACCGCGGACTCGCTTGACACTTGTCACCGCCGCACGGGCGTCAAGCGCGCTGAGTGGGACCCCGAGTCCCTGCGCCGTCTCCAGCGCGACACGGCCTTCCGCGAAGAGCCCGGCCGCGAGCGTGCCATCAGCATTCGGCACGCGCACGTAGAGCCGCACCTGTCCGGTGGTCGGGTCCACCGAGGGATTCACGCGCGCCACCGCCCCGGTGAAGACCTCACCCGGGTGCGCTGTCACCGTGAACTCGACGCGTGCACCCGGCTTCAGCGCCGAAAGGTTCGCCGCGGGCACCGACGCCTCCAATTCCAGCGAGGTCGGGTCCACGATCGTGGCAATCATGCCGCCAGCACCCGGACCGGCCTGCACCACGTCGCCCACGCTGACCGGGACATCGCTCACCACGCCAGCGAACGGTGCGCGCACGATGGCGTGCGAGAGCATCTGTGTCGCCGATGCGACCCGTGCCCGCGCGTCCTCGAGGATCGCCGTGGCCTGCGCTGCCTGGTTGCGTGCCGTCTCCACGTCGCGCTCGGCGATCGCCCCCGCCTGGAAGAGCTCGGTGCTGCGCTCCACGTTGCGTTGGGCCGTCGTGGCCGCGAGTTCCGCGCTGCGCACCCCCAGCCGCGCAGAGCGGAGCTGGTCCGAGAGCACCAGGGTGTCGATCACCGCAATCACCTGACCCGCCCCGACGCGATCGCCCGCGCGGACCCGCACGGCGAGGACGGTTCCGCCAACCTGCGGGCGGAGCATCGCCGTCCGCTCGGCGGTGAGGCGCCCCGACAGCGTCGGCCCCGCCTCGAGGCGGAACGAATCCACCACGGCGACGTCGGCGTCCGCGACGAGCAGCGGCGTGGGCGCGACATTGGCGCTGTCGGCAGCGGCCTGATCGGCACTCCCCCCCCCACCGCACGCAACGAGAACGAAGAGGACCGCGGCAGGCGCGGCAGAACGCACGGAGGCGAGTGTTGGCATCAGTCGGTTCATCGGGTCGGTCCCATCAGGGCAGCACCTGCCCCCACCGGGAGGTCACGCAGGAGCAGCGCGCGGAGGCGCGCCACCTGCAAGTCACGCGCGGCCTGCGCGCGGTTGGCTTCCGCCTGCTGTTGCTGCAGGCGCGCATCATTCAAGTCGGTTTGCGTCGAGAGCCCTTCACGCACGCGCACCTCGGCGATCGCATACGCGCGCGACGCCTGATCGGCCGTGCTCCGGCTCGCCTCCCACAGCGCTTCCGCGGCGGCGAGCTGATCCTGCACCTCGATCACCTCGCGCTCGGCGAGTTCGCGCACCTGCCGTGCACGCAACCGCGCCTCGTCGGCGGCAGCTTCTGCGGCGAGCACTTCGCCCCGCACACGCCCACCGGTGAAGAGCGGCACGCTCACGCGCACCGATGCGGTCCAGTCGGTGAGGAATCGCTCCCACCGGAATACCTCGTCCGGGAAGGTCAGCTTCGCGTAGCTGCTGGAGAGGCGCACGCTCGGCCGGCCGTTGCCCCGCGTGCTGGAGAGCGCGCCCTCGGCGGCATCCACCGCCGCGTTGGCCTCACGTACGGCCACGCGGGAATCGACCGTGGTGTCGTTGGCCATCGCTGTCGCCATCACATGGGCCGGTAGTGCCACACCGACCGAATCACCGAGGGGCGTGGTCAGCTCGATCGCGGTGGTCGGCGGCAGGTCGAGCAACTGGCGCAGGCGCAGGAAGGCCTGATCGCGTTGCGTGCGGCGGAGAATCACGATCGGCTTCTGGTTGTCACGCGCGACGCCTGCGCGCAGTTCGTCGAATTCCGACGCCGTACCCACGCGCCGCGCGAGCTCCACTTCGGAGGCACTGCGTTCCGCTTGCTCCAAGGTCAGCTCGGCGATATCGAGCAGCCGTTCCGCGAGCTGGGCATCGGTATAGGCAAGTGCCGCTTCGAGCACCGCCTGCGTGCGCGCGCCCTCGAGCGCTGCCTCTGCGGCCGTGGCGCCCGCACGCGCGGCACGGATCCGTCCGGCCAGCGTCGGATCGAACAGCGTCTGCGATGCCTCCAGCCCGAACGTCCACTGGTTCGGCCGACCGAACGGGAGGTTGCTGAAGTCGATCCCGCCGTCGCCGTTCGCGGTGCAGTCGAGCCCGCGCTCCAGGTTGGCGAGCCGCTGCTCGAGTGGCTGCGTCGGATCGGGGGCGAAGCGCACGCAATTCACCGGCGAGGGGGGGGGAGGACCCGCACTGTCATTCCCCTCGCCCTGAAGCGCCGCGAACTGGGTCTCCAGCGTGCGCGTGTAGAGCACGGAGCCGTTGAGTTGCGGCAACCACCCGCTGCGTGCCTGCTGCATCCGGCCCGCGGCACCGCGCACCCCGGCGCGCGCGATCCCGACCGGCTCCGAGGCGGAGTCGGCCATGCGCAGCGCGTCGCTGAGGGAGAGGCGCACCGGCGCCTGCGCGGCACCGACCGCAGGGAGCACGAGGAGTGCGAGTACCAACCAACCCCGGCTCATGCGACCACCCGGGCGTCGAGGGCGCGCAAGGTCAGGTCCACGAACGCCCGCACCGCTTCGTCTGCCGGCAGGAGATCGCACCCGGACACCACGCCCCGCGTGATTCCATCCATGAAGATTGCTTGCATCAGCATCATGGTCGCCGCTTCCAGCGACCCCTCGTAGGCGATAAGCCCGAGCTCGCGAGCCCGGGTCAGATAACGAACCGCGTCCTCACCGGCACTTGCCGATCCCTCACACGCCACCGGCGCCAGCTCGGGATGCTCCTCGAACTCCGCCAGCGCCGTCCGGATCACCTTCGCGTGCCGGGTCGCGTGCATATGAATGCCCAACCCCCAGCCGAGCAGTTCGGTCCCCAGGTGCTCCGGGGTCTCCGGCAACCGCGGCGGCAGGTCCCGCGCCGCCACCCACTGGATGGCGGCCTGAAGCAACATCTCCTTCGACCCGAAGTGCCGGAACAGCGTCACCTCATTGACGCCCGCGGCCTCCGCCACTCGACGGGTCGTCGTGCCCCGCCAACCGGAGTCCGCGAAGATCTCGACGGCGACCTGCAACAATGCGTGCTTGGTATCCATGGGGCGACATATATAGGGAAGGGCGTAGACCATAGCAAGTGAGTGCTTGCAAAACGTTACATTACGTTTCAGTCTTGAAACAGCATCGATCGAGGGGAAACGTGAAAGGTGAAAGGGAGGGATGGGACGGCAGGGGAGGTGCGGCACGTTCCCACCCACCCTGCCCCGTTTCACCTTTCACGTTTTACGTTTCACCGATCACCATCTTGCCCTTTCTTGAAGGACACCCCCCTCCGATGTGGCAACGCAGTACGCACACCTGGAACTCGCCCGCGCTTGACGGCCGTGCGATGGAGCTCCGCGTTCATGGACATGCGGGCGCGCGTGTGATCGTCTTTCCGACCTCGATGGGATGGAACAAGGAGTGGGAAGATCGCGGGATGTGCGACGCGATCGGGGATTGGCTTGCCGCCGGCCACTTCCAACTGGTGTGCGTGCCGAGCCTCGACGCGGAGAGCTGGTACGACGAGTCGGTGCATCCGCGCCATCGCGCGGCGGTGCATGCCGGCTACGACGCGTATCTCCGCGATGAAGTCCTGCCGTTCACGGAGGCGGCGAATCCGCACCCGTTCGTGATCACGGCAGGTGCATCGTTCGGTGGTTACCATGCCCTCGCCTTCGCCGCTCGGCACCCGCACGCAGTGCATCGCGCCTTGGTGATGAGCGGGTTGGTCGACATCACCCGGCTCACGCACGGCTACACCGACGATCTCATCCACGCCTACAACCCCGCGGCCTTCCTGCGGCACGAGCATGATCCCGCGCGGATTGCGGCCCTCCAGCGCCTCGACATGATCTTCGCCGTCGGTCGTGACGACACGCTGCGCGCGCAGAACGAAGCCCTCTCCGCCGACCTCTGGCAGCGCGGCATCGGCAGCGCACTCCGGCTCTGGGACGGCTGGTCGCATGACTGGCCGTGGTGGCGGCAGATGATTCGGTTGTATTTGGGGGGGCACGATTAGAAGTCGTAGGTCGTAGAGGGTCGTAGGTCATAGGTCGTAGGTCGTAGGCTTCAGCCATCGACCTCCGCCCCGTGATTCCCAGTGCTTCGCGCAACGACCACGGCGCATCCGACATACGACATACGACTTACGACTTACGACCTACGACCAACGACCTACGACCTACGACTCCACAAGGAACTCCACGAATGAAGCAATCGCAACCAAAATCCATCGGCCTCCTCGTCGGCCGCGAATGGTCCTGGCCCCCCGCCTTCATCGAAGAAGTCGCCCGGCGGGATGCCGGTGTCACCGCCGAGTATGTCTCGCTGGGTGCGCCCGGGCTCGACGATCCGATGCGCTACGACGTGATCGTGGATCGCATCTCGCACGAAGTCCCGTTCTACCGCACCTGGTTGAAGCACGCCGTCGTGAAGGGCGCGCGGGTCCTGAATTCACCGCTGATGTGGACCGCCGACGACAAGTTCTTCGGGGCCACGCTGGCGGAGGCGAACGGGATCCGCTCGCCGAAGACGGTCGTGCTCCCCAACAAGGAGTACATCCCCG
>JAABRY010000093.1 GCA_011390645.1 Gemmatimonadota bacterium | reverse complement strand
GATCTCTGCCCTGCGTGACCTGATGCCATCGGCCTATCAGGAACTCGAGCGGATGGCTCGCACCCTGGAGCGCCACTTCCGCGACGTGCAGGACATGGAGTTCACGATCGAGGATGGTCAGCTCTACATGTTGCAGACACGGCGGGCCCAGCGCACCGGGCAGGCTGCGTTCCGGGTGGCGTGCGATATGGTGACCGAAGAGCTCATCAGCGAGGAGGAGGCTGTCGCCCGGATTCCCCCGCAGGCGCTGGAGCAGCTGCTGCACCCCACGATCGACGCGAAGGCTTCGCTCGACCTCCTCGGGAAGGGTCTGCCCGCCTCACCGGGCGCTGCATCCGGCGTTGTCGTCTTCGACGCCGACACTGCGGCGGAACGCGGGCGTCACGGCGATGCGGTCATTCTCGTTCGTCGGGAAACCTCCCCGGAAGACTTCCACGGGATGGTGGCCTCGAAGGCGATCGTCACGGCGCGTGGCGGCATGACCTCGCACGCGGCGGTCGTCGCACGTGGGATGGGCAAGCCCTGTGTGGTCAGCGTGCAGGGGATGGAGGTGAGCGAAGAGGCCGGCACGCTCACGCTCGGTGGCCGCACCCTGCGGGCTGGTGACTGGATTACCCTCGACGGTACCCAGGGTACGATCTACGCGGGGCAAGCGAAGCTCCTCCTCCCCGAGCCAGATCAGTACTATCACCGCCTGATGGCGTGGGCTGATCGAATTCGCCCGATGCGGGTGCGCGTGAATGCCGATACGCCGGCAGACGCGCATCGCGGGCGCGACTTCGGGGCGGAGGGTATCGGGCTGTGTCGCACAGAGCACATGTTCTTCGAGGGTGAACGGCTCATGGTGATGCGCCAGATGATCCTCGCGGAGTCGATGGCAGAGCGGGAGGCGGCACTCGACAAGCTCTTGCCGATGCAGCGCGGCGACTTCGAGGCGATCTTCCGGGCGATGGAAGGGTATCCGGTCACCATCCGTTTGCTCGACCCCCCGCTGCACGAGTTCCTCCCGCATGATGACGCCGAACTCGCGGAACTCGCCGGTCAACTCAAGAAGCCGCTCGATCATGTGCGCACAGTGGTCCACGGGCTCCGCGAGCAAAACCCGATGCTGGGCCTGCGCGGGTGCCGCCTTGGTCTCATCCACCCCGAAGTGACCCGCATGCAGGTGCGGGCGATCTTCGAGGCCGCCTGCACCGTCGCCGCGCGCAAGGGGCGGGTCATGCCGGAAGTGATGGTTCCGCTGGTCGCCACGGTCGTCGAGTTCCGCAAGCAGGCGCTCGAGGTCCGACAGGTTGCCGAGGAGGTGTTCCGCGAGCGACAACTGACGGTGCCCTACCTGCTCGGGACGATGATCGAACTCCCGCGCGCGGCCCTCACGGCTGACGAAATCGCGCGCGAGGCACAGTTCTTCTCCTTCGGGACGAACGACCTGACCCAGACTACCTGGGGTCTCTCGCGCGACGACGCCGGACGGTTCCTGCCGCAGTACCTCGAGGCAGGAATCATCGAGAACGATCCGTTCCAGACGCTCGACCAGGTTGGTGTCGGCAAGCTGGTGCAGATGGCAGCGGAAGCGGGACGCCGCACACGCGCTGACCTGAAGCTCGGGATCTGCGGCGAGCACGGTGGTGATCCGGCGTCCATCGCCTTCTTCGAGACCGTCAAGATGAACTATGTCTCTTGCTCACCCTTTCGAGTGCCGATCGCACGACTTGCCGCAGCACAGGCCGCGCTCGCGGCACGCGGCACGGTGGATCGGACGAGGGCCACGGTATGAGCGCATCGCCACTGGTCGGCGTGGTCATGGGGAGCGACTCCGATTGGACCGTGATGCAGCACGCGGTCGCCCGCCTGAAGGAGTTCGGCGTCCCCCATGAGGCTCGGGTCGTCTCGGCGCATCGCACGCCGGACCTGCTCTTCGAGTACGCCGCCAGCGCGGCACATCGGGGCCTTCGGGCAATCATCGCCGGTGCCGGCGGTGCGGCACACCTGCCGGGCATGCTCGCGGCCAAGACCACAGTACCGGTGCTCGGCGTCCCGGTGACGAGCCGCCATCTGCAGGGCCTCGACTCGCTGTTGAGCATCGTGCAAATGCCGGCCGGTGTACCGGTAGCGACCTTCGCGATCGGAGAGGCCGGCGCGCACAACGCCGCCCTGTTCGCGATTGCGATCATCGCGCGCACCGAACCCGGGCTCGCGGAGCGCCTTGAGGCGTTCCGCACCGCGCAGGATGCCCGCGTCCGCGCGCTCGTACTCCCGGATCCCGCGTGATCCTGCCGGGCGGCACCCTCGGGGTGTTGGGGGGGGGACAGCTCGGCCGGATGTTCACGGCGGAGGCACGTCGCATGGGCTATCGCGTGATCGTGGTGGAACCGACCGCCGACGCGCCGGCCGCGCAACTGGCCGATCGTCACATCATCAAGCCGTGGACCGACACCGAAGCACTGGACGAAGTCGCCATGCGGTGTGACGCCGTGACGACCGAGTTCGAGAATGTCCCCGCCGACGTGTTGCGGGCGCTCGCAGCGCACCTGCCCGTGCATCCCTCGGGAGACGCGGTGGCCATCACCCAGGATCGCGTGACCGAGAAGGCGTTTCTGAACCACGCCGATATTGCCACTGCAGCGTGGGCCCCGATGCCTGACGCGACGGCTGGCGCCACCGCCTGGGACGCCATCGGTGGCGGCCCAGCGATCCTCAAGACCGCGCGGATGGGCTACGACGGCAAGGGGCAGGCGCGACTCCAGCAGCGCGCAGAGTTGGACAGGGCGTTCGCCTCGCTTGGCGGCGCGCCATGCATTCTCGAGCGACAGGTGGACCTCGCCAAGGAGATTTCGGTGCTGGTCGCGCGTGACCAACACGGCACCTGCGTGACGTGGCCGGTCGGGGAGAATGTCCATCACGGCGGGATCCTCCACAGCACCGTCGTCCCGGCAGGGATTCCCGACACGATTGCCGAGGCGGCACGGGCCGCCGCCATCCGCATCGCGACGTCACTGTCGTACGTCGGTGTCCTCGCCGTGGAGTTCTTCGTGACCACCGATGGCCATGTGCTGGCCAACGAACTCGCCCCGCGGCCGCACAACAGTGGCCACTGGACGCTGGATGCCGCGGCGACCTCGCAATTCGAGCAGCAGGTGCGAGTGCTCGCTGGCCTTCCGCTCGGAGATACCTCGCTGCTCTCGCCGGTCGCCATGATCAACCTGCTGGGCGACCTCTGGGCTGGCGGTGAGCCACGGTGGGAACGTGCGCTCGCCGTCCCCGGTGTTCGTCTCCACCTCTATGGCAAGCGCGACCCGCGCGCGGGCCGCAAAATGGGGCACCTGACTGCCACGGCTGCTGACGCCGCCACTGCCCTCCATCGTGCGGAAGCGGCGTTCGCCGCCCTCACACCCTGACCTGAACCTGGAGTCTTTCACGATGTTGCTGACCCTGATGACCGTCCTTGCCGGTGCCCCGACCATTGCCACCCCCTGTTACACCAAGGCCCCCGCCGCGCAACTCGCCGGGCGCGCCTCGCCGCTCGATTCGGTGAGCGCCACCGTCGGCACGGCTGCAGTCAAGGTCTGCTATGGCCGCCCGAAGCTCAACAACCGCACCGCAGTTGGCGGCACGCTCGCCCCGTTCGGGAAGCTCTGGCGCACCGGCGCCAATGAGCCGACGATGATCCACACCTCGGCGCCGATCATGCTCGGCAACCTCCGCCTCGAGGCTGGGTCCTACTCGATCTACACGATCCCGGCGGCGGGTGAGTGGGCGATCCTGGTCAACAAGGGCACCGAGCAGTGGGGCACGGCGTATCCGGAGGCGCAGGAACTCGGTCGGACGACCGGCGCGGTGACGGCGACCGCTGCGCCGGTCGAGCAGTTCACGATGCGCGTCACTGGCGCCGCGTTGGTGATGGAGTGGGAGAAGACTCGCGTGACGGTACCGATCACCGCCGCGAAGTAAGCAGCAACCATTGCATGGCAGGACCGAAGGCCCGGTGCGGCGATGGAGCCGCGCCGTCCCTTCGGCTACGCTACCTTCATGTCATGAGTGCGCATCCTGAACTCACCCCGGAGCAACTGCTGGTACTCCGGGAGACGCTCGACGATGACATCGCCCGTTTGGGGCGTCGCCTTGCCCACCTCAAGGCCGACGACAGCGTTGCGCTGGACCAGCAGGCGATCGGTCGAGTCTCGCGCATGGATGCACTCATGAACCAGGGCCTCGCGCAGGCGAGTGACCAACGCGCAGTACGCGATCTGGCGGCAGCGCTGGAGGCGCGTGATCGCATGGACGATGGCACCTATGGGCTCTGCGGTGGTTGCGGCCAACCGATCCCGTTCGCGCGCCTCGATGCGATGCCGGAGGCGCGCAATTGCGCGCGGTGCGGGTAACGAGCGCGCTCCCCTGAAGGTGGCCCCCCTCAGGCCACGCCCGCGACCCGCAGGATGGAGCCGGGCAGCGCGCTCTGTGCATCCCACGCCACGACAACCTTGGTGCCTGGTTCGAGGAACTCGCCCTCTCGTACCATCCCGGGTCGCATGCGCGCGGGAATGCGCTCGCCGTTTTCCAGTCGAATGACGTAGTGGCCGAAGGGCGCTGGCTCAAGCACTGTGCCGCGGAGATGGTCGGATGTGAAGCGGAGCATCATCAGACCCGTGTCGTGCAAGGAGCTGCTCATCGCAACACTCCTCGTGGCCTGACAATCGAAGTGCCGGTAAGTTCCGTCTGGACTGCGTCGTTGGGCACGATGTAATAGGTCGTCCCCTCCCCCCGAACTTCGACTGCACCACGCACGTCAAACAGGACCTGCTGGCCACTCTCCTGATTCACCAATCGAGGTGTTGCGGCGACAATGGCTCCGACGCGGAGCCAGGAGGGAAGGCGCCGGATGGCCACGGCGCCCGCAATGGCGACCGGTGCCTCTACGTGCTCCACGACGAGGCGGTGATCGCCCACTGCGCCTCTTGGGCGGGGGGGCTGTTGGGCCAACGGGCCATTGGAGAAGGGGAAGGTTTGACGCACGCATGCACCTCCGGCGACGAGTTGACTCAGTCTGGCGGCACGCAAGCGACGTCGCAGCGGCGGCAGCCTGGATCAAGCCGAAGCCAACATAGGCGCGGCGGATCACATTGAATTTGTATCTTCACCTCGTGGTGCCTTAAGGTCAACCCCTGACGGTGCACCTTGCCGCAGCAAGGATGTGGCACCACAATGGGCCCAATGGAAAGCCCAATGCCTAGCGCTGCGCCAGGGAGCCGCCGGGGCGTAGCCTCCGCTGGGGTGCGCCTGGTGCTGGCTGGCTTCATCGCAAGCGCGCTTTCGTCCCCGGCCCAATCCTTCGGCATCGCCTTTTACGTCGATCCATTGCTCGCCGAGTTGCCGATTTCGAGGACTGGGCTGGGCGCGCTGTACGGCGCCGCAACACTCGCGGCAGCCGCGATGCTGCCACGCATTGGGGCATTCGCCGATCGACTCTCCCCACAACGCTTTATCCCCGGGGTCGTAGCGCTGCTCGGCCTCGCACTGGCCACCCTCTCCTTCGTGCAAGGCCCGATCGCGCTCGTGGTCATCCTTTTCGCCATGCGCCTGCTCGGTCAGGGTGCCATCGGACTTGGCAACGTGACCGCGGTCTCTCGCGCCTACCATCGGCACCGCGCCAAGGCGCTCGCTGCTGTCACGCTCGGGTATCCCATTGGCGAGATGATCTTCCCGCTCCTGATCCTCGGCAGCATGGCGTGGCTGGGATGGCGGGGATCGCTTCAGTTCCTCGGCGCGGGCTATGTGCTGGTGGCGGCGGGTACCCTCTGGTGGATCATCGGGGCGCGATCGGCGGCTCTGCCCGCAGAGACGCCGGTGAGCGGCGCTGAACCGGCAGTGGCGCCCGAGGGCAACCTCACGACTGTCCTCCGCCATCCCGTCTTCCTCACGGCAGTCGTCGCGTCCGCAGCGCTGCCACTCGCCCTTACGGGCATCCTCTTCCATCAAGTCGCCCTTTTTGAACGCCTTGGCTGGGGGCTTGCGATCGTCCCGCCCGCACTGGCCTTCTTCGCAGCAGGCGGGGTCGCCGGCACGGTGATCGCTGGCGGTACGCTGGATCGCATCCATCCGCGCTGGGGCTTCGTGATGTCAGGGTTGCTCGCCGGCCTTGGGACCGGACTCGCGGCCTTCGGGCTCACGCATTGGGCGCCGTTCGCCGCTTTGCTGGGGCTCGCCAGCGGGATCGGTGGGGGTGCCAATGGTGTCATCTGGTCACACTACTTTGGGCTTCCCATGCTGGGTCGCATCAAAGGGACGGTTACGGCCGTACGCAATGGTGCGACGGCCCTGGGACCGCCTATCGTCGCGGTTGGTCTGCAGGGGTCGGAGGGCGTCCGCGGCGCGCTTATACTGCTCACCGCCATCTTCGCGGGGATGATCGTACTGGGGTGGCGGTTGCCAGCCTTTGCATCGGGATATTCTGCGCCGGATTCCCCCTCGCGTTATCTTGACCCGCAATGACGTCTCCCACCGCCGTGACCCCGCCCTGATGGCCGCCCGTAGCTGACAACGACCTTGTTGTGCTACGCCCCTCCCCCCGAGGGACGCGCTGCTCCGGTTTGACGGAATCTCTTGCGAGAGATCAGTCAGCCTCCCGATTCACGGCTCCAGATCCGGTACGTCATGACGCTCGACACCCTACGCCAGGAATGGTTCTCGAACACCCGCGGCGATCTCCTCGCCGGCCTGGTGGTTGCTCTCGCGTTGATCCCCGAGGCCATCGCCTTCTCGATCATCGCCGGCGTGGACCCGAAGGTCGGGCTCTACGCCTCGTTCTGCATCGCGGTGGTCACCTCCATTGCGGGTGCACGGCCGGGCATGATCTCCGCGGCCACCGGTGCGATGGCACTGTTGATGGTTACACTGGTGCGCGACCACGGCCTGCAGTATCTCCTGGCCGCTACGGTGCTCACGGGCATCCTGCAGGTGGCCTTCGGCGCAGCCAAGCTCGGCGGCCTGATGCGCTTCGTCTCGCGGTCGGTGGTGACCGGATTCGTGAACGCCTTGGCCATCCTCATCCTGTTGGCGCAGCTGCCCGAACTCACGGGCGCCCCGATCGCGGTATTTGTGATGGTAGCTGGCGGGCTCGGGATCATCTACCTCTTCCCGCTGATCAACCGGACGATTCCCTCCCCACTGGTCTGCATCGTGGCGCTCACGGCAATCGCCATCGGGGCCGGGATCGAGATACGCACAGTGGGCGACATGGGCGCGCTCCCCGACACGCTGCCGTTCTTCCTCTGGCCCGACGTGCCGCTCACCTTCGAGACGCTCGGGATCATCTTCCCCTATGCCATCACCCTCGCGATCGTCGGTCTGCTCGAATCGATGATGACCGCGACCATCGTGGACGACCTGACGGACACCAGCAGCAACAAGAACCGGGAATGTGTCGGCCAGGGCCTCGCCAACATGTCCTCCGGCGTGCTCGGCGGGATGGCGGGCTGCGCGATGATCGGCCAGTCGGTGATCAATGTGAAGTCCGGGGGCCGCACCCGGCTTTCGACCCTGATGTCCGGAGTTTACCTGTTGGTCATGGTGGTCTTCCTGGGCGACTGGGTAGCGCGCATCCCCATGGCAGCGCTCGTGGCGGTGATGATCATGGTCGGCATCGGTACCTTCAGCTGGTCGTCGATTGCCAACTTGCGCATTCACCCGAAGAGTTCAAGCATCGTCATGATCGCGACGGTGGTCGTCGTGGTCTGGACCCATGACCTCGCGCGAGGGGTGTTCGTCGGTGTGTTGCTCAGCGCTCTCTTCTTCGCGCGCCGCGTGGCGAACTACTTCGAGACTCGCACCTCGATTGACGAGGACGGGTTGCACCGCCGCTACGAAGTGTTGGGCCAGGTCTTCTTCGCGTCGGCCGATCGCTTCATCGCCTCCTTCGACTTCAAGGAGGCGATCCAGCGGATCACCATCGACGTGTCGCGTGCACACTTCTGGGATCTCACCTCGGTGGCCGCCCTCGACAAGGTGATTCTCAAGTTCCGCCGCGAAGGCACACAGGTGGAGTTGATCGGGATGAACGAAGCCAGCTCGACCCTCGTTGGCACGTACGGCATTCACGACAAGGCCGACGCGGCCGAACGCCTCATGGCCCACTGACCGGAGTCGCTTCATGCACACCGACGTCGTTGCCTGCATTGATGGATCGGCGTATTCCCCCGGCGTGACGGAATATGCGAGTTGGGCTGCCCTGCGATTGGGGGCACCGCTCACCTTCCTCAATGTGCTCGACCATGCGCACGCCCAACGCCCGACTGATCTCAGCGGCAGTATCGGACTTGGTGCGCAGGAGCAGTTGCTGTCGGAACTCGCCGAACTCGATGCCCGCAAGGGCAAGCTGGCCATGGAGCAGGGCCGACTGATGCTCAATGCCGCGCGCGATCGGGCCGATGGGCTCGGCGTTGCCGACGTCCGCCTCCGACAGGTGCACGGCGCGCTCGTGGATCGCTTGTCTGAGTTGGAGGGCGAGATCCGGCTGCTGGTACTCGGCAAGCGCGGCGAGACCGCGCACGAGGCCACAGATCACCTGGGCAGCAATCTGGAGCGCGTCATTCGTGCCATGCACCGCCCGATCCTCGTGGTGCCGCTCGAGTTCGCCGCACCAACCAGCGTCCTCATCGCGTACGATGGCAGCGAGACGACGCGGAAAGGGGTGGAGATGATTGCCGCGAGCCCGCTCTTCAAGGGACTGCCGCTGCACGTGGTGCAGGTGGGTGAGCCAGACGCCCAGCACCGAGCCAGTCAGGAACAGGCGGTGGCGGCGCTCCAGGAGACCGGTCACGACGTCACCACTGTAATCGTCCCGGGGCAGCCCGAGGCGGCATTGACGGGCTACCAACGGGAACACGGCACGGATGTGCTCGTGATGGGGGCGTATGGCCACTCCCGCATCCGCCACTTGCTGGTCGGGAGCACCACGACCGCGATGATCCGCTCCGCCGCGGTGCCGCTCCTGCTACTTCGCTAGACTGGCAACGCGACCCCTTGCCCGAAGCGGGGATTTGCATTGATTACCGGGATGTCCAACCCTGCCCCGCTGCCGTTCCGGATCAAGCTGCCCGGTGAAGATTCGGTCTTCTTCACCGAGGTCCGCGATGTCGCCCGTCGAGCTGACGGGCTGCTCCACCTGCTCGACGATGCGATCCTGCTGGAGTGGGCCGTCACGGAATCGGTGGACGAAGTCGGGATCGGCAACGTCAGCTCCACGACAGAGACCTTCGCCGCTGAAGAAATCGAGATTCCCCTCGTCTGGCTCGCCAGCGCTGAGTTGATTGGCGGGATCCTGCGCCCCCGGATGCTGTTGCGGGCGCGCGGGCTGGGTGTCTTTGCCGACGTGCCTGGCGCCAAGGCCGATCGACTGGAACTGAGCTATGCGCGCGCCGACCGTTTTGTTGCCGTGGAGATGGCCGCTGCGATCAAGGCAGCCTTCGCCGCCCTGCCGATCGCCGATGAGCAGGAGCTGATCACGCCGGGCGAAGTGACACCGTTGCCTTGATGGTCGTGAAAGGTGAAAGGTGAAAGGTGAAAGGGAGATTGCTCTGGCCCCCCGTTTCACGTTTCACGTTTCACGTTTCACCTTTTACTCTTCTCCCACAACTCGCCGATCGCACGACACCGATGTTCACCCCCCCGCCATCGCCCCTACAATCAGGAACGGTTCCTCACCGCGCACCACAGGGTCTGGAAGCAGTGCGTCTGGCGGTTCGTGCGAGAGGTCCTGCGCACAGGCGTGGAAGCGCACAAAGGCACGCCTGCGCTGGGTGACCTGATCCCGTAGCGTCCCTCGCAACACCGGGAAGCGGGCCTCGACGGCATCGAGTACCGCGCGTTGCGTCACGGGGTCCGCAAGGTCGAAGGCAAGCTCTCCTTCCACGCGCGCAATGGCCCGCAGCGGGGCCGGCAACACCACCCGGATCACGACAGCGTCTGCACTTCGACCGACAGCACCGCCGGGAGGTCGCGCACGATCGCCTGCCAGTGGTCTCCCGCGTCGGGTGAGCAATACACCTGCCCTCCCGTGGTCCCGAAGTAGATCCCGCAGGAGTCCATCGTGTCCACCGCCATCGCATCGCGGAGCACGTTCACATAGCAGTCCTCCTGCGGCAGGCCCTCGGTCAGCGCCTCCCACTCATTGCCACCGGTCCGGCTCCGATACACGCGCAGCTTCCCCTCGGGTGGGTAGTGCTCCGCATCGCTCTTGATCGGGACGACGTAGATCGTCTCGGGTTCGTGCGCGTGCACCGCGATCGGGAAGCCGAAGTCGCTCGGCAGGTTCCCGCTGACCTCATGCCACGACGCGCCGGCATCATCGCTGCGCATGATGTCCCAGTGCTTCTGCATGTAGAGCACGTCGGGTGCGCTTGGATGCATCGCGATCCGGTGCACGCAGTGGCCGACCTCCGCCTCGGCCGAGGGGATTTCCCCGGAACGTAGCCCCTTGTTGATCGGCTTCCAGCTCACCCCGCCGTCGTCACTGCGGAACGTGCCTGCTGCCGAGATGGCGATGTAGATCCGGCCGGGATGGACCGGGTCGAGGAGAATCGTATGCAGGCACATCCCACCTGCACCGGGCTGCCACTGCGGGCCCGAGCCGTGACCGCGAAGTCCGGAGAGTTCATGCCAGCTCTTGCCACCATCAACGGTACGGAAGAGCGCCGCATCCTCCACCCCGGCATACACGGTGTCCGGATCGGTGCGCGAGGGCTCGAGGTGCCAGACGCGCTTGAATTCCCATGGGTGAGGGGTGCCATCATACCACTGATGCGTGCCGGGGACGCCATCGTAGGTGAAGGTGTTGTCCACCGGCTGCCAGGTCGCCCCACCGTCGTCGGAGCGCTGAATGAGCTGGCCGAACCAGCCGCTGCTCTGAGATGCATAGAGGCGATTCGGATCGGCGGGCGAACCTGCGACGTGATAGATCTCCCACCCGGGGAAATGTGGCCCATCCACCTTCCACTCCCGACGCTCTGCGTCAGCGGTCAGGATGAAGGCGCCCTTGCGCGTGCCGACCAGGACCCGGACTCCGGCCATCGCATGCTCCAGATGTTGATGGTGAAGACCTTGACGATACGCCACCGGACAGGAGTTGTCGAGTCGGCCTGATGACGACATCTTCAGCGGGTCTCCCGACCAATCGATTGCCCACCCGCGCCCAGGACTGCGATTGTGACCGTATCCCGCCGTTCCTTCCTGACCACGACTGCCGTCGGATCCGTGGGGTTGGCGGGGTGTGCCGCTCCCGATGCCGGCACCGCCGCGACCGGCACGGGGCCGACCGTAACGTGGCGCCTGGCCTCGTCGTTCCCGCGCTCCCTCGACATTCTCTTCGGCGGGTCGGAGCGTTTCGCGGCGCGCGTGAGCGAACTCACGGGGGGGCGCTTCACCATCCGTTCCTACCCCGCGGGTGAATTGGTCCCCGGCCTGCAAGTCATGGACGCGGTGCAGCAGGGCACGGCGCAATGCGGGCACACCGTCTCGTACTACTACATGGGGAAGCATGCGGCGCTGGCGTTCGAAACCGGAGTGCCATTCGGCCTGACGGCCCGCCAGCACAATGCGTGGATGAATGAGGGGGGGGGACTCGCCGCCCTGCGGGAGCTCTTCGCCACCTTCGGGATCATCCAGTTCCCGGCCGGCAACACCGGGGCACAGTTCGGCGGATGGTTCCGACGCCCCATCACCTCGGTCGCCGACCTGCGCGGGCTGCGCATGCGCATCCCTGGGCTGGGCGGCGAGGTGATGGCTCGGCTGGGTGTCTCGGTGCAGGTGCTCGCGGGGGGGGAGATCTACCCGGCGCTCGAGCGTGGCGCGATCGACGCGACCGAATGGATCGGACCGTACGACGACGAGAAGCTCGGCTTCCAGCGCGTCGCCAAGCACTACTACTACCCCGGCTGGCACGAGCCCGGTGTCACGCTGACGCTGATGGTCAACCAGCGCGCCTACGACGAGCTGCCCGACACCTACAAGGCCGCCATCGCGGTGGCCGCCGCCGAACAGAACGCCAGCACGCTCGAGCGCTACGACGCGCTCAATCCACCGGCGCTCGAACGGCTGCGTGCGGAAGGGGTCAATGTCGGCCCCTTCCCCGAAGATGTCATGCAGGCCGCGTGGCGCGAGAGCAACGCCCTCCTCGAAGAGCGCGCCGCCGCCGATGAGACCTTCCGGAAGATCTACGAGCCATGGAAGGCGTTCCGGCGCGATGCGTTTCGCTATTTCAATGGCGTGGAGCAGTCATACGCGGCCTTTGCCTTCCGGCAGGTGGCGGAC
>JAABRY010000092.1 GCA_011390645.1 Gemmatimonadota bacterium | reverse complement strand
CCATCCGGCGACCAGCTTGCCGGATAGTCTCGAGGGATCGAGCCGACCACCGTCCGTTCACGTGTCGCCAGCAGTCGTCCCTCACGGTCACGAACAACCCACCGATCCGATGCTGCAAAGCTCCGCTCAAACGCCACGAAGCGGGAACCATCCGGCGACCACCGCACCGCACTGAGCGTCTCATTGTTCGGTCGCGGAAAGTCGATGGACCGCTTGGCACCGTCCGACACCTCTACGATGTACGGAGGGACCGTGTAATTGCCGCGGCTCAGGAGGAGCTCGGTGCCATCGGGTGAGAGATCAAGACCATTGATCCCCGAGAATGTGCTGTCAATCGGCAATGTTCGAATCTGCGACCCATCGCGGGCGACCCGGACGTATTGGACAACGCCATCGGGTCGCGTTCGGTGCACCACCAGGTGGTTGCCACCAGGAAACCAGGCAAAGAGGCGATCCTGGTACCCACCGGGTGGGGTGATCACCGTGGTCGCACCACTGAAGCGGTCCATGGTGATGATTGTGAAGTCGACCCACCACGCGAGAAAGCGGCCATCCGGGGTCGCTCGGACATGTGCCCCCAGCGCTCCCGGCGGCGTGGCCGTCGGGACGGCGCTGCGCAAGCCCGCGTCGGTGGTCACGTGGAGGCGGCTGTTGAGGCCCCCGCCCGACGGTGCCTGGCTGCGCAGGAAAAAGAGCTGACCAGCGGGCCGGTCGGCGGTGCCACCCGCCAAGGTGGGCTGGTCAGCGCATGCAAGGACGCCAGTCAACAGGACCGCGAGGCCGAGGCGCATGGGAGGGGACTCCTGTTTGGGGATTGGAGTGGTGACGTGTGAGGGGGGGTGGGGGACACACGACATAGGTCGTAGGTCGTAGGTCGTAGGTCTTGTTGAGGCCGGCTCCCTACTACGGGGTCGGCCTCCTGTCATTTTCGACCTATGACCTACGACCTACGACCTACGACCCCCCGCCCACCGCTCCACCGCCCCATACAACGTCGGCAACACCACCAGCGTCAGCAGGGTCGAGGTAATCAACCCGCCGATCACCACCGTCGCCAGCGGCTTCTGCAACTCCGCGCCGGCCGAGGTGGAGAGCGCCATCGGCACGAAGCCGAGGCCGGCCACGGAGGCGGTCATCAGGACGGGTCGGAGGCGGGAGCCCGCACCCTCGATGAGCGCACGATCGAGCGGCATCCCCCCTTGCACGAGGTCATTGATCGAGGAGATCAGCACCACGCCGTTGAGCACCGCGATGCCGAAGAGCGCGATGAACCCGACCGCGGCCGACAGCGAGAGGTTGAGCCCCGCGATCCAGAGGACGGCCACACCGCCGACGAGCGCGAACGGGACGTTGAGCAGGATCAGGAGGGCGTGCCGCACCGTGCCGAACGCCGCGACCAGCAGGCCGAAGATCACGAGGATCGCGGCGGGGACCAACAGCCGGAGCCGGGCGACGGCAGTCTGCTGGTGGCGGTACTGACCGCCCCACTCTGTGAGATAGCCTGACGGCAGCGGGACCTGCGCCGCGATCGCGGCTTGCGCCTCGGTGACGAATGACCCGACATCCCGCCCGCGAATGTTCGCCCCGACGACCACCATGCGCAGGCCGCCCTCGTGCGCGAACGCCTCCGGCGCCTCGATGACCTCCAGGGTGGCCAGCGCGGAGAGCGAGACCGTCCCCCCCCCATGTCGCGCGATCTGCACCGCACCGAACTGTTCCGGGTCGAGCGTGGCCGCGCCAGGGAGTCGTACGGCGATCGGGACGCGACGCGCCCCGTCAACCAGGGTTCCGGCATCCGACGCACCCAGCGCACGCTCGACCTCGCCACCGACGTCGCCGGAGGTGAGTCCGAGGGCTGCCATCCGCGGACGGTCGAGCGTGACCTGCAACTGCTTGACGCGCGCAGCCGCCATCGCGCGGACATCGCCCGCGCCGTCGATGCCGACGAGCACCGCCTCGATGCGGCCCGCGAGCGCGGCGAGGGTATCCGGATCACTGCCGAAGATCTGGATCCCGATGTCGGTCGTGATGCCGCTTTCCGCCTCGTCGAGGCGCATCTGGATCGGCTGCGTGAATGCGACTTCGATGCCGGGAATGCCGGCCATCGCGGAGTCCATCGCCGCGATGATGGCGGCCTTGCCACCCTCGCGCCACTCGCCCTTGGGTGCCAGGATCACGTAGGTGTCCGACTCATACGTCCCCATCGCCTCGGTGGCGAGGTCGGGTCGGCCCAACTTGGACACCACGGTCCGCACCTCGGGAATCGCGCCGAGGGCGCGCTCGATGCGGCTGCTGTACTCGACCCCCTGTGCCAACGAGGTGGATGGGAGGCGCGTCGCCTGCACCAGGACGTTCCCCTCGTCGAGCCGGGGCATGAACTCGCTGCCGAGGCGCGACATCGCGAACACGGCAACAATGGTCATCAGCACGCCAACACCGGTGATGCTGGAGACCCGCGGAATGGTGCTCGCGACCAGCCGCTCGTAGCGCTCACGGAAGCGCTCGAACGCCGGCCACTCGGGCTCGACGGCCTTCGACAGGAAGGTGCGCGCCGCGGCCGGCACCACCGTGAGCGCCAGCACAAGCGACCCGAGGAGGGCAGCCATCACGGTGAACGCCATCGGGACGAACATCCGGCGCTCCGCCCCCCCGAGCGCGAAGATCGGCAGGTACACGGCGATGATGATGCCGATGCCGAAGACGATCGGGCGGCCGACTTCGACGGCGGCCGCACGAATGCGCTCCGGTGCCCCCTCCGGGTCGGGCTTCCCGTGTGCGCGCCGCATCACGTTCTCGACGAGCACCACCGATCCATCGACCAACAATCCGAAGTCGAGTGCGCCGAGCGACATCAGGTTGGCGGAGAAGCCGAAGATCCGCATCGCGATGAAGGCCCAGAGCATTGACAGCGGGATCACCAGGGCCACGATGAGTGCGGCCGCGGTGTTGCGCAGGAAGAGCCAGAGCACCGCAACAACCAGCACACCGCCGAGGAAGAGATTCTTTTCGATCGTCTTGGTGGTGCGCTTCACCAGCTCGGTCTGGTCGTAGAACGGCACCAGCGCCACCCCGGGGGGGAGCGAGGCTTCGACGGCTGTGACCCGCTCCGCGATGCGCTTCATCACCTGCTGCGCGTTCTCGCCCTTCCGCATGATGACCATCCCGCTGACCACCTCGCCGCGACCGTCCGCGCTGACGGCCCCCTGCCGCGGCAGCGCACCCCGCTCGATCGTGGCCAGGTCTCCCACGCGAATCGGCGCCCCGTCGCGGCTCGCCACGAGCACCTCGGCGAGATCCGCGGCGCGCGGCACGCGGCCGAGGCCGCGCACGATGAAGCGCTCCTGCCGTGACTCGATCGCCGCGCCGCCGAAGTTGACGTTGCCCTCGCGGAGCGCCATCTCGATATCCCCGAGCGTGAGCCCTGCCATCGCGAGGCGCGCGGGATCAGCGACGACTTCGATGCGTTCGGTAAAGCCCCCCCAGGAGTTCACTTCCGCGACGCCTGCGACGATGCGCAACTGCGGGGCAATGGTGTAGTCCTGCAGGGTCTTGAGCGAGGTGGCGTCCCATTCCGGCGTGCTCGAGGTGAGCACATACTGGAAGACTTCCCCCATCGCCGTGGACGGTGGGCCCAGCGTCGGTACCACGTCGGGTGGCAACTGACCGCCCACATCCGCGAGTCGCTGCGCCACGACCTGTCGCGCGAACCACTGATCCACGCGATCGGCAAACACCACCTGCACAATCGACAACCCGAACTTCGTCGTCGAGCGCACCACCTCCGCATCGGGGAGGCCCAATAGCGCGCGCTCGATCGGGAAGGTGACGAGCTGCTCCACTTCCTGTGGGGCGAGTCCCTCGGCCTCCGTGATGACGCTGACGCTGTTGGCGGTCAGGTCGGGGAAGGCCTCGAACGGAATCGTGCTGAATGCCCAGATGCCGAGCGAGAGCAGCACGGCGACGCCGACCAGCACGAGGCGGCGCGCGCGCACGCTCCAGGTGATGAGCCGATCAATGATCATGACCGGCCTCGGGATCGGCCTCGAGGACGGCGCGCACCGTGTACGCACCACGACCGACGACAATCATGCCCTCCTGCAGTCCGCTCACCGCGACCATGCCGTCCGGCAGCATCACCGCGTCGGCCACCGGTACGCGGCGGAAGCGATTGGGAGCATCCGCGATGAAGACCGCCGCGCCACCCTCGCCGCGCTGGACCGCCTCCTCGGGCAGCACCGCGCGCGGCTGTCGCGGGCCGGCCTCGAGATGCAGCGTGGCGAACATCCCCGGGCGCAGTCCTTGGGGGGGGGATGTCAGTGCGGCACGGACATCCACCGCGCGGCGCATCGGATCGACGCGTCCGCCGAGCCGGACCAGGCGCGCGGCAAAGGTGTCTCCCGGGAACGCCGTCAACGTGACCCGCGCGGCCGCAGCAGGCTGCAGCGATGGCACCGCCAGTTCCGGGACCCACGCGGTGACCCACAGCGTGCGATCATTGCCGAGTTCAACGAGCGGCTGACCCGGCAGCACGGCCTCGCCGATGCGCACGGTCACATTGAAGACCACCCCGCCGACGGGGGCACGGATGGTGACATCCTCGCCCACCGGGTGGAGATGCTCGACGATCTCGGTGGCGCGGGCGAGCTCTCCCTTGGCCGCCAACCACGCGGCCTCGCGTCCCTCGACCTCCTCCCGTGCCACGGCGCGTGCCTCCAGCAATCGCGCACTGCGCTCCCACGCCTGGCGGGCCGCGCTCTCCTGCGCCTCCGCTGCCACAAGATCCCGCCGCGCGTCAGCCAGCTCATGGGAGTGGATGCGCACCAGGATATCCCCGGCCGCGACGCGGGCACCGGGAATCACGTACACTTGCTCGACTCGTCCCTCCACGATCGACCCGGCCACCGCACTGCCCGGGTCCGCTGCGTCGACCATGCCGGGGATCGCCATCGGGATGGCGACGTCGGTGATGCGGACCGTATCAAGCGCGATCTTCGCATCGGCGAGCTGCGCGTCGGAGAGCTCGACCGTACCGGCCGGCAGCGCCGGGCCCTCCGCCTCTTCCTGGGGGGGGGAACCGCAGGCCGCCAGCGCGAGCACGAACAGGGAGGAACGGAAGGAAGCGGTCATCGGGCGGCTCCGGAGCAATCGTCGGTGAGCAAAGTGGCATTCATCGGGTGACCCGTCGCACGGGCCAGCGCGAGCCGGGATGCCGCACGCGCGGCCGACCAGGCGGCATGTTCTTCCAGGGCGGCGAGCCGAGCCCGCCGTGCCTCGAGCAGTTCGGCCAGCGTGCCGGCGCCTTCGTCCCAGCGTGCCGTGGCGGCTCCCACCGCCAGCGCGAGGTCGTCCTGCCATGCGGCACCAAAGCCGCTGGCACTGGCATCAAGCAGCTCGAGCGCACGCTGCTCGCCCGCCACCTCGGCGAGGAGCTGTCGTTCCGTCTGCTGCTGCTCCGCGCGGGCAACCGCCTGCATCGCCTCGGCGGCCGCGAGTCGCGCGCCACCGCCATTGAAGAGCGGGAGGTCCAGACTCAGCCCGACCAGCAACCCGCTGAAGCCACCCGAGCGTCGGAAGCCCACCTGGGGCGCCAATGCAGGTACTCGCGCGGTGCGCGCGACCCTGGTTTCTGCTTCGGCGAGCCCGACGCGTGCGCTCGCCACGCGAGACTGGGCGGCCTCGCTGGAGGCCTCACCCACACGGCACGGTGCTGCGGTGATCCGGATCGGGGTCCCGGGCACCAACCCAAGCCATGCCGCGAGGTCCGCATCCACCATGGCGGCGTCGGCCTGGCGCCGTGCGAGGGCCGACGCCGTCGAGGCCGCCTCCATGCGCACCCGCGCCGCGTGCCCCTCGGCAGCGCGTCCCTCGGCCGCCTGGGCGGTCATGGCTTGGGCCATCGTGGTGAGCGCGCGAGCCTCGTCGCTCACCGCGTCGAGCACTCGATGCAACCGCTGATGTTCGACCATCCGCTGGAGCAGGGCGTGGCGCAGCTCGACATGGGCCAGTTCGGCCTCAGCCGTGGCGACGGCGACCCCGGCCCGGCCCGCGCTCCGCGCAGCACCCAATCCGCCGCCGATGGTGGTCGGGAACTCCAGCGTCACTTGCCCCTCGACGCCGGCCAGCCCGTCGCGGCCGGTCACCTCACGCTCGGCGCCAAGGTTCTCGGCCAGCACGCCCAGGCGCGGGTTCCCCCGCTGCGAGCGGGCCTCAGCAAGACGCCGGGCCTCCTCGACACGAGCCGAGATGGCGGTCACCGCCGGGGCAGAGGTCAAGGCGCGATCGAGGGCCGCGTCGGCCGGAAGTCGCACGGTGTCCTGGGGAAAGAGCAACGCCAGCACCAGCAGCATGAAGACTCCAGGAAAGGGCTCTCCTTGCATACTAGGCCGCACAGATGAACGGACGATGAATCACGCGAGTGTAGCTTCAGGGATGCGCCTGCTGCTCGTCGAGGATGCGGCCCATCTGGCCGACGCGACTGCCCGAGGACTGCGCGCCCACGGGCATGCCGTGGACGTGGCGCGCACGCTTGCCGACGGCCGCACCAAGGTGGCGATCGAATCGTATGATGCGGTGCTGCTCGACCTCGGCCTGCCCGATGGCGATGGGACTGAACTCCTCAAGGCCATCCGCGCGCGCACCGACGCCATCGCGGTGATCGTCCTCACCGCGCGCGACGCCGTGTCCGATCGTGTCGAGGGGCTCGACCTCGGCGCCGACGACTACCTCGTGAAGCCCTTCGCCCTCGAGGAACTGTTGGCCCGACTCCGGGCCGTGCAGCGCCGCGCCGCCGAGTGGCGTCCCGACCCCCTCGTCGTGGATACGCTGGAACTTGATCCGGCGCGACGCCTCGCCTGGCGAAACGGTACAGCACTCGACCTCACGACCACCGAATTCGCGCTCCTGGAGTTTCTCGCGCGTTCCGCCGGCGAGGTGTGCAGCCGCGCACGGATCAGCGCGAAGGTCTGGGATGAGCACTACGACCCCGCCTCCAACGTCATTGACGTCTACATCGCCCGACTCCGCCGGAAGGTGGATCTCCCAGGGGCGGTGCCGTTGCTGCATACCGTGCGCGGTGCGGGGTATGTCCTCGATGCGGCCGGCCCGCGATGAGCCGGCTCTCCCGGCGGCGGATCCTGGTCACCTGGGGGGTGGCGACGGCGGTCCTCCTGTTGGGGGGGGGAGCTGTCTTCTACCTCGCCCTCGCTGATCGCTATCGCGAGGATCACGACCACGAACTCGAGGAAACCATCGCCGCCGCGGAGGTGCTGTACCGAGTGGATCGGGTGGACTATCCGACGGGTCCGGCGGCGATCGCGCACGTGATGAGCGAGCTCACCACGCCGGACCGCACCCTCGCTGCCTACGATGCAGCCGGGCAACGGATCGCCGTCACCCGCTCCGCACGCACCGCCCCCGACCTGTCGCATGTGGATCCCTTCACGGTTGGCCTCGCGCCGATGTCGCGCGTGATTCTCGATCACGAAGTGCGCCTGATGCGCACGGCATTGCCCGACTCGCTCTGGCTGGTGGTCGGCGTCGCGGACGGGACCTACCGGGAACGCATCCGCTTCCTGCGCCTCCTCCTCGTGACGGGGCTCCCGATCCTGCTGCTCGCCGGCAGTGGCCTCGGCGTGATGGTGATGCGCCCCCTCGTCGCCGCCGAACGGGCAGTGCTCGAGGAGCAACGGCGGTTCCTTGCGGATGCCGCGCATGAATTGCGGACCCCAGTGGCCGTCCTGCGCAGCGAGCTGGATGCCGCACGCGCGGAAGGAGACGATCCGACGGTGCAGCGCAACGCGGTGCTGGCGATTGAACGGGAGACGACGCGGTTGGCGCGACTCGTGGACGACCTGCTGGTGCTGACGCGCTCGGAGGCATTCCCCTCGCCGAAGCGGCAGCGGCTCTTCCTCGATGACGTCGCCCATCGCGCGTTGGGCCGCGTGCAGCGCTTGCCGATTGCCGCCGGTCGGCACATCACCCTCGGGGCCTTCGAGGCGACGGCGGTGCGTGGCGATCCGATCCTGCTGGAACGCGCGCTGGTGATCCTGCTGGAGAACGCGCTCCTGCACGGCGGACCGGGCGAGGTGACGCTCGAAGTTGGTACGGAAGGTCAGCGCGCGATCGCGAGCGTCCGTGATACGGGCCCCGGTGTGCCACGCGCGTCCGTTGATCGCATCTTCGAGCGCTTCGGTCGGCTCGGCACGGGAACGGATGGCGCCGGGCTCGGCCTGCCGATCGCGCGCCAAATCGCCATGCAGCATGGTGGCACCTTGACGGTCGAGGATGCCTCCCCAGGCGCGCGCTTCGTCCTGACCCTGCCAGCAGCGCCCGCATCGTGAACTGTCCACTTTGTGCCGCGCCTGTGGCAGGTCCGCCGTTCGCGGCACACCATCGTCACTACCATGAATGCGTGGGGTGCGGACTGATCCATGTCGACCCGGCGGACCGCGTGACGCAGGAAGAGGAACTCGCGCACTACCAGCTGCACCACAACGACCCCAACGACCCACGCTATCGCACCTTCCTGAATCGCCTGGCGCTACCGCTCGCCGCAGCACTGGCACCCGGCGCGGTGGGGCTCGACTATGGTTGCGGACCGGGGCCGACCCTCTCGGTGATGCTCCGGGAACGCGGCTACCCGACCGCAGAATACGATCCGTTCTTCTTTCCCGATGAGGCGCTACTTGACCAGCAGTATGACTTCGTCACCTGCACCGAAACCGCCGAGCACTTCTTCGCCCCATCCGAGGAATTCACGCGCATGTTCGGGATGCTGCGGCCCAACGGCGTGCTGGGGGTGATGACGCAGATGGTGCGCGAGTCCGAGCCGTTCGAGAGTTGGCGCTATGCCCGCGATCCGACGCATGTCTGCTTCTACCGGCCAGAGACAATGCGCTGGATCGCAGCGCGATTCCAGCGGCGACTGCAGATGCCGGAGGCGAATGTCGCGCTCTTCCTGCCAAGTGCCGACTAGCGAACCAGGCGGCCCTCGACGTACGACACGCGATAGCGCTTGGCCAGCGCCTGTCGTTGCGCCGGTGGCACCAGCGTCAGCGCGGTGGCCAACGCATCGGTGATCGCGGCGCGGTTGCCGAAGACCGTGACCTCATGGCCATCAGTGGTTCCCCGTCCTGTTGTTGGGCGGATCACATGGCTCTCACGTGTGCCGCCGGTGCCCGGAATCCATTGCACTGAAGGCCCTGATGTGCTCACGGAACCATTGGTGCACAACACCCTGGTGTCGCCGTGGATGCCGTGGTACACAATCCACCACCCGATGGCCCCGGGTGGCTCCCCGTTCACGACCAGGTCGCCACCCGCCTCGATGAGGGCGTTCTCCACTCCGTGAGCGCGTATGGTGGCGAGTGCGTCATCGAGAATCCATCCCTTGGCGATCGCGCCGAGGTCGAGTCGCATTTCGTCACGCATCAGCCGCACGCGTGATCCTGCGGAGTCGAGCTCGACGAATCGGTAGCCAACACGCAGGCGCGCGTCGGCCACCGACGAATCGGTCGCGGGAATGCCGGTGCGCTTTGCCTCGCGCCAGAGCATGGTGAGCGGACCGACCGTCGGGTCGAAGGCACCATCGGTGGCATCCGCCACGTCGAGGGCGAGCGCCAGGACGTCACGGAGCGAGGCGCTGATCGGAATCCACTCGCCCACCGCGTGCTGCTCCAGCCGCCGCACCTCGCTCCCGGCGCGCCAGTCGGACAGGATCTCCTCCAGCTCCGCGATGCGGTCATATCCCGCTACCGCCGCGCGATCCGTGCGGGCGGAATCACCCACGAGCAACATCCGCACCTCCATGCCGAGGTGCACCTCGCGGTACTCCTGGAGCGTCCCCTGTGCAACGAGCCCCAGTGGATGCAAGTTCAAGGCTCCCCACAACAGCCACCACCGCGTCCGAGTGCTCATGCCGAGGAATCTACGCCCGCTGGCGATCATCGCGACCCTGCTGCTGACGGGCTCGCTTGGGGCACAGGCGCGGGTCACCGATTCACTTCCCGGACTCCGGATGCGGTGGGAGATGGTCGAGGTCCCCGGCGGCGAGGTGACGGTACCCGGCGCCAACGGACCGGTGCAGGTGACGGTGGAGCCGTTCCTGATCGGTGCGACCGAAGTCCCGTGGGAACTCTATGACATCTTCTATCTGAAGTTCGACCTCCCGCGCGCCGAACGTGCCCGCGTGGACAGCAAGCTCCGGCCATCGAGCCCGTACGGCGCACCCGATCGCGGCTTCGGGCACCGCGGGTGGCCCGCGATGTCGCTCACCTACGATGCCGCACGACGCTTTGCCGCGTGGCTCTCGGAGCGTACTGGGCACACCTACACTGTGGCGACCGACGCGCAGTGGCAGCGTGCGGCTGACCTGGCCTTTGCCGGGATGGACCAGGATTCGATTGCCGCGCGCAGCTGGAGCGCCGCCAACGCCGACGCCGCGACCCACGCCACGAGTACGCTCCCCGCCGACCTCCTCGGGCTCGTGGACCTGCTCGGCAACGTCGGGGAATGGGTGACCGGCGAGGACGGGACACCGTGGCTTCGGGGCGGTACCTTTCTGGATTCCCCCGACAGCGTCAGCATCACCACCCGGGCCCGTCAGCAACCCGCCTGGAATCAGACCGACCCACAGAGCCCCAAGAGCCGGTGGTGGCTCTCCGATGGCCCCTTTGCCGGCATTCGCCTCGTGAGGATTCCGTGACCCTGCCCCGTCGTTCATTTGTGGAGGCCTCCGGCCTCGCCCTCGCCGCGATGGCCCTGCCGCGCCGCGCCTTCGGGATCGGCCGCCCCGATGCCGACCCGATTCGCATCGGCGTGATCGGCTGCGGCGGGCGCGGCTCGGGTGCGGTGCGCGATGCGGTGGCCGCGAGCGACAACGTCTTCATCACCGCACTCGGCGACCTCTTTCCTGACCGGCTCGCCAAGTCACGCGAAGGCTTCGCGAAAACCGCCACCGAGAACCCGCGCTTCGCCGCGGCGTATCAGGTGACGGAAGACCGCTGCTTCACCGGCTTCGATGCGGTCACCCAGGTGCTCGCCACCGATTGTGATCTGGTGATCCTCGCCACGCCGCCGGCCTTCCGCGCCGAGCATTTGCAGGCAGCAATTCGTGCGGGGAAGCATGTCTTCGCGGAGAAGCCCGTCGCGGTGGATGTCGCCACGGCGCTGCAGGCGATCGAGGCGGCCGACATGGCGAAGGCCAAGGGACTGGCGATCGTTGCCGGCACGCAGCGCCGGCACGACCCGCGCTACCAGGAGACGATCCGACGGATTCACGATGGCGCGATCGGCGACGTCGTCACCGGGCAAGTGTATTGGAACCAGGGCGGGCTCTGGAGCTATCCGCGCCTGCCTGAGTGGAGTGACACCGAGTTCCAGCTGCGCAACTGGCTCTACTACACCTGGGCCTCCGGCGATCACATCGTCGAACAGCACGTCCACAACATCGATGTCGCCAACTGGGTGATGGGTGGCCATCCCGTGCGCGCGCTCGCCATGGGCGGCCGCCAGACGCGTACCGACCCGCTCTACGGTCACATCTTCGATCACTTCACGGTCGAGTACGAATACGCCGATGGCCGCCGCGTGATGTCGATGTGCCGCCAGCAGGCCGGCACCGCGAGCAAGGTGGGCGAGGCGTTCCAGGGCACCCGCGGTCGCTCCAACGGCTACGACACGATCGAGGGTCCGAACGCCTGGAAGCACGAGCGCCTCACCGGGATGAGTCCGTACGTGGAGGAGCACCGCGCCTTGGTGAAGAGCATTCGCGATGGCGCACCACTCAACGAAGGCCGCCAGATCGTCGAGAGCAATCTCACCGCGATCCTCGGCCGCGAGGCCGCCTACACTGGGCAGGCGCTGACCTGGGACGAGCTCCTCGCCTCGAAGCTCTCGATCCTGCCGACGACGATGGCCTTTGGTCCGCTCCTTACGCCGGCCGTGCCGACGCCGGGCGAAACGACGCTTGACCGCACCTTCAACGAGGGATGGTGAGATGCAGCGCAGGGACTTTGTCGGGATGGCGGGGGCAAGCGTGGTTGGATTGGCTGGGGCGGCGCCTGTCGGCGCCGCGGGGACCTCGCGGTTCCCGCTCGGTGGGGGGAGGGGGGGGGAGCCAGGGGTGCCGTTTGCGCTCGACTATGCGCCCCACTTCGGGATGTTCCGCAATGCTGCCGGCACGGACCTGCTCGACCAGCTCCGCTACATGCACGAGCAGGGGTTCCGCTCGCTCGAGGACAACGGGATGCGCGGGCGCGACGTCGCCACGCAGGAGCAGATCGCCCGCGAGATGGCGCGGCTGGGGATGCGCATGGGTGTCTTCGTGCTCAA
>JAABRY010000091.1 GCA_011390645.1 Gemmatimonadota bacterium | reverse complement strand
ATCACCCCCGCACAGCCAGTGTGGTCGCGCATCCGGACCACGTCCTCTGGCGTCTGCACGTCGCCATTGCCGATCACCGGGACGCTCAACGCCTCGACAACGGCAGCGATCTCGTCCCAGTTGGCCTGCCCGGAGAACATCTGGGAGCGGGTGCGAGCGTGCAGCGTGAACGCCTTCGCGCCGGCATCCTGCATGCGCAGCGCAATCCCCACGGGGTCGCGCGACGCGTCAGACCAGCCGGAGCGCGTCTTGACGGTGACCGGCAGGTGCGTCGCCGCCACGCAGGCGCGGATGATGTCCTCGACGAGCCCCATCTCCCGGAGGCAGCCTGAGCCACCGTTCCGTTGGACGACCTTCTTGACCGGACACCCGAAGTTGATGTCCACGAAGTCCGGCTGATAGTGCTCGGTGACCAGGGCGGTGGCTTGCGCCATCGCCTCGACATCGCTGCCGTAGATCTGGATGCCGATCGGCCGCTCGACCTCATCGAACTCGGCGCCTTCCAGCACGCGCCCGATCCGACGGCGGATCGCCTCCGAGTTGAGAAACTCGGTGATGACGATGTCCGCCCCCATCCGCCGGCAAATGCGGCGGAACGGGGCCTCCGACACCCCCGCCATCGGGGCGAGGTAGAGTGGGAAGTCCGAGCCGGTCGGATAAGGGAATACCATAACCCTCCAATTTAGACGGAGGGACGGCCCACCGGGAGGCGTCTCAGCGCCCCCCGGCCAGAACGGCGCCGAGCAGGTCGGGCCCTGCGGCTGGGTAAGGATGGGTCGGCACGAACCCCTTGTGGCGAATGCCGCCGGTCGGAAGCTCCGGGTGATTGCCGATCGTGGGATAGCCGAGGACCACACGGAAGGGCGCGACTCCGATCCCGACGAGTCGAGTCATCTGGTAGTCGAGGACGCCGCCCGTTGCTTCACCCCAGGTGGTCACTTTGGGTGAGCGCAGCAGTTGCGCCACGAACGTCTCGCCCGCGCTCACCACGCCGCGATCGGTGAGCACCACCACGCGCGCTGGACCTCCCGCAGCGGCAGGCCAGTCGGCTTCGGGTTGCAGATCGGCGTCGTCGATGTAGCGAACGATGCGCCCCGGTGACGCCGCCATCCGTTCGATCAGCCGACCAATCACCGGCGTGGGCGCCTGCCCCTCACGCACGAACGATCGTGCCCAGGCCAGATGATCCGCAGAGGCGACCACGGTGGGTCGCCACGCCGGGAACACCCGCGGGCTGAGGGAGTCGCCCCGTGCGTAGGCGAGCACCGGCGTCCCCGTCGCCCCGGAGCCACCCTCGTTGCCGCGCAGGTCGACAATGAACGGTTGGGCCGTGATGATCCGCTCGTGCCATTCCGCGAGGAGCGCACGCAGCGGCGCCGCGAAGCGAGGGTCATGGGAGGGCATCGCGAGCACCACCGCCGTCCCGAGACTGCGAATCGTCGGTGCGCGCGGGTCAAGGGGATCGAGGCCACCGGCCTCGTACCCGGATCCCGGCACCTCGCGGCCCCACATGTGCGGCGGCATCCGAAGGAGCATCTCACGATGCAGTGTTGCGGCGAAGCGACGCACCGCGTGGTTCCGCTCGCGCATCAGCACCTCGTATCCCCCACCGGCCCGCCTGGTGATCTCCGCGCGCACCATCCCGGGCTCCCACGTCACGGTGTCGGAGGTGACCACGATGGCTTCCCACCCCACGCGACCTCTCATGGGAAGGATGGTGACCTTCAATCCGCGATCATACCAGAGCCCGCTCAGGCCGTCTCCCTCCTGCGACCCGGTGTGGGCCATCGCGGCGACATCCGGGACGGGGCGCCGTGGCACCGAGGCCATCCGACGCCGCGTCTCTGCCGTGTCCAGCGCGAGCGGCTCCTGCAGGAAGAGGTGACCATCCTCCCACGCATCCACCCAGGCGCGGATCGCGGGGAAGCAACCGGTCAGGTCACTCGCTCGGACGGTGCGCCGCGCGGCGCTGGTGCGCTCACGGTACGCCGCGCGCGTGGCGGGGGTGATCTCGATGTGGTAGCCGAGGTAGTTGCGCTCGGTGAAGGCGACGACGGAGTCGAAGGTCGCCGTGCAGGTCCCTTGCGCTGCAACCGCCTGCGGCAGGAATCCAGCGGCGACTGCGAGGAGAAACGTTTGGCGCAACACGGCGGCTCCAGTGGTGGGTATACACGAGATGCGTGAACCTCCCTCGCCGGACGACACGCTGGTTGCCCGTCGCGCGTTGATGCCCCCGCCGGGTCCCGTTACCCTTCCCGGATGACCCTGACCGACTTCCTTGCGACCGGCTCGATCGAGCTCGACTTGCCAGCGGAGTCGAAGGAGGCCGCGATTGCCGCGAGTGTCGCGCTCCTCGGCCTCGAACCCCGCGCCAACACAACCCTGATGCGGCTTCTTGCCCGACGCGAGCTGTTGGGCTCAACCGGGGTCGGCCGGGGAATCGCCATCCCCCACTGCCGCTCGCTCGTGGTCACCAGGCTCCGGATGGCGTACGCCCGACTCGCGACCCCGCTCCCGTGGGAGGCGATTGACGGGTTGCCCGTGCGCCACCTCTTCCTGATCGTTGCCCCGCCCGTCGAAGTAGCCAACCAGTACCTGCCCACGCTGGGTGCGTTGGCGCAGTTCGCTCGAGATCCTGCCAACGTGCAGCGACTCGAACGCGCAACCACCCCGGAGGCCGTGGCTGCCATCTTCCGGGGGGGGGGATGATGCGCCGGGTCGCCGCGAGCCTGGCGCTGTGCATGCTGCTCGCAGGGCCCCTCAGCGCACAAGTCGATTTTGCCAGGATCGATTCGCTGGTCGAAGCGCGCCGTCAGGCGCTCAGCATACCGGGGATGGCGCTGGTGATCGTGCATCCGCTCGCGGAATTGCATGCCCAAGGGTTCGGCATGGCCACGGCCGACATGCCGGTGCGCCCGGACACACCGTTCCTGATCGGCTCCGTGAGCAAGCCCGTGACGGCGACGGTCGTGATGCAGCTCGTGGACCGTGGCCTGGTTGACCTTGAGGCGCCGGTCGGTCGCTACCTGCCGGAATTCACCCTCGCTGACTCGAGCCACGCATCCCGCATCACCGTGCGGCATCTGCTCGCCCACCGCAGCGGGATACCACGCAGCGCTGGCCTGCGCACTCTCGGTACGCAGACCACTCTGGACGAGGCCGTGCGCAGCCTCGCCAATGTCGCGCCGAGTGCCGCGCCTGGCGCGCAGTTCGAGTACTCCAACTCGAACTATCACCTGCTCGGTCTGTTGGCAGAGCGTGTCGTGGGACAGTCCTACCCTGCCATCGTGCAGCAACAGATCTTCCGGCTGCTTGGCTTGCAACACTCATTCACCGAGCTCGCCGCAGCGGAGTCTGCAGGCCTCGCGACAGGTCACCGGTTCTGGTCCGCGGTCAGCATGCCGGGACGACCCCGCTTCAACCCAGCGCTCCTGCCCGCCGGTAACCTGGCCATGTCCGCTCGCGACCTTGGTACGTTCGTGCGGGCGCACCTGAATCTCGGCGCCCTCGGGGATACCACCCTGGTCTCCACAGCGAGCATCATCGAAATGACCACCTTTGATTCAGGTGGTCGGTATGCACTTGGGTGGGGCTGGCGCACCCTCGAGGGGCGCAACGCCATCGGCCACAGCGGAGCGCTCGACACCTATCAGGCGGAAGTGGTGATGCTCACGTCCGATGCGATGGGGATCGTGCTGCTCGCGAACACGACCGGCATGCTGCACCTCCCCGCCATCCGGCAAGTGGCGCTCGATGTCGCGCGGCTCACGGTCGGACTCGAACCGAAGGACACCCCTCGCCCCGGACCTGTCGCGATTCTGTGGATGCTGGGTGCCGGCGCGGTCGTCATCGCGGCATTGTGGGTGCGTGACCTCATGCGACTGGGCGCATGGCGGCGAGCCCTCGCCACCGAACGCGCCAAAGGGGTCCGGTGGCCGTCCAAGGCCGTCCTCGCCACCGTCCTCGATGGCGCGATGCTGCTTGCCATCCCACTCGGCATCCAGCACTTCGCCGGACTGTCAATCGCCTCCCTGTTGGTGGTGCAGGCAGACGTGGGGTGGTTCGTGGTCGCGGGGCTGGCCGTCTCCGCCATCAAGCTGGTCGTGCGCGCCCACGCGCTCGCGACGAAGTGACGCCTGAGGGGTTAGCCGGCTACTCCCATTCGATCGTCGCCGGCGGCTTGCTGCTCACGTCATACACGACCCGGTTGACCCCGGGTACTTCGTTGGCGATGCGATTCGAGATCTCGGCGAGCACGTCGTGCGGGAACGGGAACCAATCGGCCGTCATCCCATCGCGCGACGTGACGGCACGCAACCCCACGACCTGATCGTAACTGCGCTCGTCGCCCATCACCCCGACCGAGCGGATCGGCAACAGCACCGCGAAGGCCTGCCAGATCTGGTCATACAGGCCGGCCGCACGAATCTCCTCAAGGTAGATCGCATCAGCCTGGCGCAGGAGATCGCACTGCGCCTGCGTGACCTCGCCAAGGATGCGAATCGCGAGACCGGGCCCGGGGAACGGATGGCGCCCGACCATCTCCTCGGGCAATCCGAGTTCGCGCCCCACCTGCCGCACCTCGTCCTTGAACAGCTCGCGCAACGGCTCGATCAGCTTGAACGGCAGTCGCTCGGGCAATCCGCCGACGTTGTGGTGGGTCTTGATCGTCACCGACGGCCCACCCGTCGGCGAGAATGACTCGATCACATCCGGATAGAGCGTGCCCTGCACCAGGAAGCCGACGTCATCTCCGACGGCCTTCGCCTCGCGCTCGAAGACATCGATGAAGCGATGGCCGATCCGCTTCCGCTTCGTCTCCGGGTCAGTGATGCCGGCGAGATCCCCGAGGAACTCGACCGATGCATCCACCGTGATCAGGTCGATGCCAAGGTTCTGCCGGAAGGTCCGTTCCACCTGTTCACGCTCGTGGAGGCGGAGCAGGCCATGATCGACAAAGATGCAGGTGAGGCGATCGCCGATGGCGCGATGCACCAGTGCGGCCGCCACCGACGAATCGACGCCGCCGGAGAGGCCGCAGATGACGCGCGTCGTGGGGCCAACCAACTCACGGATCCGTGCAATCTCCTCCTCCACGAAGTGCTCGGCGGTCCAGTCAGGCGAGCAACCACAGATGGCGAAGAGGAAATTCGCCAGCACCTCGCTGCCACGGGGCGTGTGTGCAACTTCCGGGTGGAATTGCACGCCGTAGAGCGGCCGGGACTCATGGACCATTGCGGCGATCGGCGTGTTCTCGCTCGAAGCGATCACGTGCCATCCCGGTGGCGCGATATCCACGTGGTCACCATGGCTCATCCAGACCGAGGTCGTCTCACCGAGCGCGAATCCTTCGAACAGCTTCGCGGCGATGTCGAGGCGCACATCGGCGCGACCGTACTCGCGGCGAGACGCCCGAACCACGGTGCCACCCGACAACTGCGCCAGGAGTTGCATTCCGTAGCAGACGCCCAGCACCGGAATCCCCAACTCCAGCAGCTCGGGATCAGCGGTCGGTACCCCCTCACCATAGACTGAATTCGGTCCACCGGAGAGGATGATCCCCTGCGGCTGCCACTCGCGAATCCACTCGATGCTTCGCGAGGGTGGATGAATTTCGCAGTAGACGCGCTGTTCACGGACGCGTCGCGCGATGAGTTGCGTGTACTGCGAACCGAAGTCGATGATCAGGATGCCGGGGTGATGCGTCACGGGGCCTCAGTCTGTGCGAAGGGGTCGGCGATCTCATCGCGGAAGAGGTCGGTCAGGCGTTCACGCGGACGCACGACGGCCCACCGATCTCCATCCACCAGGACCTCAGCGGGGCGAGCACGCGTGTTGTAGTTGGAGCTCATCGCGAAGGCGTACGCGCCGGCGCCGAGCACAGCCACCGCGCCACCAGCGGCCACCGGGGCCAGCGGGCGCTCGAGGGCGAGGAAATCGCCGGTCTCGCACACGGGTCCGACGATATCCGTCGCCTGTTCCTCGCCCGGCGTCCGCTGCACCGGAACGATTTCGTGCCAGGCCTGATACAGCGAGGGTCGCAGGAGATCGTTCATTCCCGCGTCCACGATCGCGATCTCGCGACCACCAGAGTGCTTGCGATGCACGACCCGGGTGAGCAGCACACCGGCCGAGCCGACGAGATACCGTCCGGGCTCGACCTGCACGGTGCAGCCGCTTTCGCGCAACATCGGGATGAGCGGCGTGATCCACGCCGCGGGAGTGAGCGGCGTCTCGTCGCGATAGCGAATCCCGAGCCCCCCCCCGATGTCGAGGGTGGTCGGCGCGTGGCCGGCGGCCCGCGCCACGGCGAGCAACTCACACAGTCGCTCGAGGCCCTTCACCCATGGCGTCGGGTCGGTGATCTGCGAGCCGATGTGCATGGCCAGCGAGCCGAGGGTGAGATGACTCGCTTCATCCAGAATGGCGAGGGCTTCGTCGAGCTGGTCGGTAGGGACACCGAACTTGAGCCCACCCTTGCCGGTCGAGATGTAGGGGTGCGTATCCGCGGTGACGTCCGGATTGACGCGGATGCCCACGGTGACGCGTGCACCCTGCAACTCGGCGAGCATCGCCAGCCGACGCAGTTCCGCGAGCGACTCGACATTCACGTGACCGACACCAACGGTAAGGGCCGCGATCAGTTCCTCATCGGTCTTCCCCACCCCGCTGAAGACGATGCGATCCGGTGAAAAACCCGCGGCGAGTGCGCGCAGGAGTTCACCACCCGAGACGATGTCCGCTCCTGCACCCATCTTGGAGAGCAGGCGGAGGACAGCGAGGTTGCCGTTCGCCTTGACCGCATAGCAGATGCGGTGCGGCAGGTCGCCGAAGGCGGCGTCGAGCGCGGTGAATCGCTCGCGGATGATGGCGGCGTGATAGACGTACGTCGGGGTGCCGGTGCGATCGACGATGTCGCGCAGCGGCACCTCGCCCATCACCAGGCCGAGCGACGGATCGTCGCGCAGTCCGGCGTCAGCGAGCAGCGCGCTCAGTACGCCCGAGCCCACATCGCCTCGACAGTGGCCGGCTTCCCGGTCCAGATGCAGGTGGTCGGTGCCTCGGGTGACCGGAACTCCGGGTCGGGGAGGCAGCGAATCGTCGCCTTCGTCTGCTCCTTGATCTCGGCCTCGACCGCGGGATCACCACAGAAACCGGCGTACACGAAGCCACCGTCGCGCTCGAGGAAGTCGATGAACTCCTGCTTGCTCTTCGGCCCGCGCAGTGTGTTGGCCTCGCGTCGTGCCTTCGCGGCCTCCAGCAGCGCCACCTGCATCGCATCGATCTCGGCGTGCATCCGCTCGGCGAGTCCTTCCTGCGGAACCGGCTCCTTGCCACCCGTGCGGCGGGCGAGCATCACGTTGCCCGAGGCGAGATCGCGAGGTCCGAGCTCCATCCGGAACGGGACACCACGCGCCTCCCACTCGTAATACTTGGCGCCCGGCTTCATCCCCTCGCGCTGGTCGACCGTCACGCGCAGTCCTGCTGCCCGCAGCGTGGCCTGCAGTTCAAGCGCCGCGGCCCGCGTGGCGTCGCGCTCCTCGTCCGAACGCCAGATGGGGACGATCACCACCTGCCACTGGGCCAGCCTAGGTGGGCAGACCAGCCCCGTGTCATCACCATGTGTCATGATGAGGCCACCGATCATCCGGGTCGAGACACCCCAGGAGGTGTTCCACACGAACTCACGCTCACCCTCAGCGGTCTGATAGGTCACCTCGAACGCCTTGGCGAAGTTCTGGCCGAGGTTGTGGGAGGTGCCAGCCTGGAGGGCACGGTTGTCCTGCATCAGCGCCTCGCACGAATAGGTGCGCAGTGCGCCCGCGAACTTCTCACCATCGGTCTTGAGGCCGGTCACGACGGGCATCGCGATCCACTCTTCCATGAAGCGCCGGTAGAGCGAGAGAATGAGCAGCGTCTCCGCCTCGGCCTCCTCCTCGGAGATATGCGCGGTGTGCCCCTCTTGCCAGAGGAACTCGGTGGTACGCAGGAAGAGGCGGGTCCGCATCTCCCACCGCACGACGTTGGCCCACTGATTCATCAGCACGGGCAGATCGCGCCAGCTCTGAATCCACTTCGCGAACATCGAGTAGATGATCGTTTCGGACGTCGGCCGCACCACCAGCGGCTCGTCGAGGAGCTTCCCCCCCCCATGCGTCACCACCGCGGTCTCGGGTGCGAAGCCCTCGACGTGCTCGGCTTCCTTGCTCAGGAAGCTCTGCGGGATGAAGAGCGGGAAGTACGCATTCTGGTGCCCGGTCTCCTTGAACATCCGGTCGAGGGCCTGCTGCATCTGCTCCCAGATGGCGTAGCCATTGGGGCGAATGACCATGCAGCCGCGGACGGGCGAGTGATCCGCAAGCTCGGCCCGCTGGATCAGTTCGTTGTACCAGGCGCTGAAGTCCTGCGCGCGAGTGGTGATTGCTTTCGACTCGGCCATCGGGTCAACCGTTCAGAGTGAGGAGGGAGCGGCAGTGCGCCACGAGGGTGTCGCGGGGCACGGCGGTTTGTGTCTTGTCGGCCAGGTGCTTCACCATCACCGCGCCCTGTGCGCGGTCATCGGGGCCGATCACCACGGCCAGACGCGCGCCACGCGCATCGCCCAGCTTGAGCTGCTTGCCAAGCGCCTGCGGCGCGAGGGCGTATTCCACGCCAAGGCCACCGTCACGCAGCGCGTGCGCGGCCTCGAGCACGAACGGCATGTCGTCCGGCGTGACGGCCGCGACGATGACGTCCACGCTGGGGGGGGCGTCAGGCCTGAGGCCTCGTTCCTTGAGGAGCTCGCCGAGGACGACGTCGCCCATGCCGAAGCCGACCGCGGGGAGGTCGACCCCGCCGAGGCTGGCCAGGAGGGCATCGTAGCGACCACCACCACAGATGGCACGCAGGGAGCGCTCGACATCGAAGAGCTCGAAGACGGTCCCGGTGTAATACGCGAGGCCCCGCACAATCGAGAGGTCCAGTTCGATGTAGTCACCGAGCCCCATTGCCTCGAGAGCTGCGAGGGTCTCGCGGAGGGGATGCTCCTCCGCGAGGGCGGCGGCGACCCCTTCGTGCTTTGCGCCGTGTTCCAGCAGGGTGGACCAGGTGGTCGCCTGCCGCAGCTCCTTCAGCAGGAACTCGACCGACGCCACCCGCCCACCCGCCTCGATGAAAGCGGACTCGGCCTTGGCATACTCGCTGCGGCCGAACTTGTCGAGCATCTGCATCGCCGCGGGCTTCTGTTCCGCGGTGATGCCGAGCGCGGTGAACAGCGCATCGAGGAGGCGGCGATCGGAGACCCGCACCCGGAACTGCTCATGGGCGAGCCCCAGTTCGCGCATCACGTCGATGGCCAGCGCGATCACCTCGGCGTCGGCCAGCGGGCCGGGTTCGCCGACCAGGTCACAGTTGAGCTGGAAGTGCTCCCGCAGGCGGCCCCGCTGCTGCCGCTCGTAGCGGAAGAGCTGGGGGATTGCGAACCAACGGATCGGCTTCTTCAGCCCGTTCGCCCGTTCGGCCACCATCCGGGCGAAGGTCGGGGTCATCTCGGGCCGCAGGGAGACCTCGCGGTCGCCCTTGTCGGTGAAATTGTAGAGCTGGCCGACGATCTCATCCCCGCTCTTGGCCGTGTACAGGTCAAGCGGCTCAAGGGGTGGGCCATCGTACTCCGCGAAGCCGTATCGGACCGCCACACGCCGCCAGGCGGCGAAAATGTGGGTCCGGAAGGCGAGATCTTCCGGTGCGAAGTCGCGGAAGCCGGGGAGGGCACGGAAAGTCATGGCCCAAAATAGTCGGATGGGGGGGTGAACGGGGTGTCATCCCAGCCGGCGGTGGTCCCCCTGAGTGAAGCGAAGGGTCAACCGCCGGGGGGGGCGCGGCTGCACCGCGCGGGGGACGCCCCTGTCGGACTGATCACGCGCGATCACTCCCAGGACGGGCATGGGGATCCCCGACGCTCCCAACTCATCCCTCCGTCCGGAGATGGAGAGACAGCGTCTCGGCGCGACTCTATCCTTACAGTGGTACATCCACACTGAGAGGCCCCATGTCGTTTTCGATCTATCTCGTTGGTTTCCTGATCGTGATCGGCGGCGTGGCGTGGGGCCTGCTTCGCGCCGGCATCCCCACCGTGTGGGTCATCATCGCGGCGATCATCATGGTTGGTGTCGGGATCTTGACCGGGGTGGGTCAGACGCGGTCGCGTGATCGGCCCGAGTGAGACGGGATGCTGGACATTGGATATTGGATGCTGGATGGAGCGCAGCGGGGCACGTGCCAAAATCCAACATCCAACATCCAAAATCCCTACTTCAGCATCAAGAAACTCTGCCGCTGCGCCACCTGTTTCGTCGTCGAATCGACGATGGTGAGTTCCAGCCGAAAGCGCCCTGCGGTGAGGTGACTCACGTTGAGCTCGTGCCGAATGGTGGCGTTGCCGATGCCGACCGGTGAGGGAAAGCGCAGGCGCATCACCGGCAGCGAGTCCCGGCCCGCGTTGCCGATGATGGCAATCGTGGTGACGGCATCCGGACGCTCGACGGTACTGACCGCCTCGAAGGCAATGGTGATCGGCAGCTCCCGGCGGAAGTCGCCCGTGGGCGACAAGGAATGTGACTCCCTCCCGATCCGCAGAACGGCCCCTTCACCGTTGCGCAGGATGAGGTCGCCGAGCTCGAGGCGTGGCACGGGCGCACGCTGGGCGGTGGCCTTGGCCGGTGGGAGCAGGCAAAGCACCAGTGCAAGGTGACGGATGAAGTTCACCTATCGCTTCCCGTCGCCGTACAAATTGAGCGGCGCCTCGCGCTGCGCCACCACCGCTCTGGCGCTGTCCTGAACGATCACCCGCAGTTGGTAGGCACCGGGCGGCAATTGCGACGCATCAATGGTCGGGGTCGCCTCGTTGAGGCCGGGCGCCAGCGGTGAATCGAACGCCACCGACAGCGCGGCCTCGGCTTCCGGCTCGCCTCGCGCCATCCGGTAGATCGCAATCGTGGTTCTCGCCTCACCCACCGCCTGCGTGCTGCGGATCTGATAGTACAGCGGGATCGGTTCACCCAGTGGATTGGCCTGCAACGGATTCACCGGCACGCTCTGCCCTCGGTGACTCCATGGCAGGGCGCCAGCAGTACGACCAACGACCAGGTCGGAGAGCGCTACGGTTTGTTCGGCGGCTGGCACGCGGGTGGTACCGGAGGCGCTGGCCGACCCTTCGCCCCAGTCGAAGTGCGCCCCCCACACCAGGTGCCGCGGCGGATTGGGAAGCAGGACAAGCCCCACCGCATGGCGCGGCATGGTGTCGCCTGAGGCGATCGCTTGGCGGTGCAGCCGCATGACCGACGTGTCCCGCGTTGTCCCTTCCTGGGCATCGAACGACCGGACGCGCAGCCTCACGAAGTGTCCGTCCTCGCTCGCACCCTCGTCACCTGGGAGCGTCAGGGCGTAAGCGAGGAGAACGATCGGGTCGCCGGTCTGGAGGTCCCAGAGCTGGTGACCGCGCACCAGGGGGCGGACACGATCGCTGGCATCCGCCCCGATATCATCTGTGGCGAGGGCGATGTCCACGATGTCGCGATCCTCTTCGACAAGTTCCAGGAGCTGGTCATCGCGGACCGGCGCGTCAGCGAGATAACACCGATATGGACTGACCCCACACCAATGCAGACCCACACGACCCAGCACGAGCCTGGTCGCCTCGACCGTACCAGTGAATGACTCGCTCGCGAACTCGAACCAGAGTGGTTGCACTCTGTCCGCGTAATGCCAGACCTCCGCGCCGACAGTGGCGAGGATGCGCTGTGTGGGCTTGCCATGACGAAGCCAGATGGCCCCGCGGTCATCGAACTCTGCTTGCCACCGCTTGACCTGACGGAAATTCGTCCCTGGTGCGCTCCGAGCACCTGGTGGTTCTTCCAGTCCGACGGAGGGGCCCTCCATCAAGCGCCAATCGTGACCGCGCACCCCTTCCAGCCTGAAGTGGCGCTCGACATGATCAAGCCGCTCGAAGTGCGCCAACACCCGCGTGCCAAGCGGCA
>JAABRY010000090.1 GCA_011390645.1 Gemmatimonadota bacterium | reverse complement strand
GCGCGCGCGGCGATGCGTGCGAGGAGGACAGCGATCATTGGCGGAGATGGTGGCGACGCGATTCTCGCGCGCGCACACGCGCCGGCATCAAGGTCCTCCCCGAGGCTGACGCCCAGTCTGGTACACGCTTCCAGGAAGGCCGGATGCGTGGCGTAGCGTGAGGCCCGGACACGCGCGGTCGCATCCCACAGCGATCGCAGGGCCAGGCGACGCGGCTCGGCGGCCACCATTTCCGCCAGCAGTTCGA
>JAABRY010000011.1 GCA_011390645.1 Gemmatimonadota bacterium | reverse complement strand
ACCGTGGCGCCATCGATCTCTGCCGCGCCGTCAACCTCGCGAACGTGGCGGCCGGCAACCTCGGTAGTACGGTGAAGTTCGGCGCGGGTACCACGCCGACTGGCGGGTACGGCGCGGTGCAGGAGTTGTTCGTGGGGATGTCCTCTGGCGCGTACGACGTGGTGTTCGTGCACGAGGCGAACCCGCTCTATGCGCTGCCGAAGAGCGGCCGCTTCGCGGAGAGCTTCGCGAAGGTGGGCTTCAAGGTCAGCACGGCGAACGTGATCGACGAGACCGCCGCGGCCTGCGACCTCATCCTCCCGAACCTGCATGCGCTCGAGCGCTGGGACGACCTCTTTGCCCGTCCGGGTGCGCGCTCACTGCTGCAGCCGGTGATGACCCCGGTGCGTCCCGGGATGCACACCGGTGACGTGCTGCTCCAGGTCGCCAAGGCCATCGGTGGCGACACCGCAACCGCCTTCGCGGAGCCGAATTTCGAGACGCGCCTCCAGGCGGCCTGGCAGGTCGGGGCGCCGGCAGACTTCGACGAATTCTGGCGCGCTGCGCTCGCGCGCGGTGGTGTCTATCTCGAGCCGACGATCTCGCAGCCGCAGCTGGTTGCCGGGGCCACGGCGATCGATCCCGCCGTCCCGACGCTCGACGGCACCGCGGAATTCACCTTCCTGCCGTATCCCTCGATCATGTATCACGATGGTCGCGGCGCCAACAAGCCGTGGTTGCTCGAGAACCCCGACCCGATGACCAAGATCACCTGGCAGTCGTGGGCGGAATTGCACCCCGAAACGGCCAAGCGACTCGACGTGCGCGAGGGCGAGATCATCGAGCTGACCACGCAGCACGGCAGCGTGCAGGCGCAGGTCTATGTCTACCACGGCATCCGGCAAGACACGATCGGCATGCCCCTCGGACTCGGACACACCGAGTATGGCCGGTACGCCAAGGGACGTGGCGTCAACGCGCTCGACCTCATTGGCGCCGCGGATGGTCAGGGTTTCCTCCCCTACGTCGCGACGACGGTATCGGTCGCCAAGACGCCCGGGTACCGGCAAGTCGCCAAGACCGAGGGCAACCCGCGCCAGCTCGGTCGCGGCATCATCGAGCAGATGCCGCTCGCCTTTGCCTCGCAGGGGATGACGCCGGAGCAGGCCTACAAGGCAGCCGGCGGCGAGCCCCACGAGATCAACACGCCGCGTGAGCTCGAGGCGATCGACGGCTGGTACGAGGCGCAGAAGGAAAAGTGGAACCTCGGCGAGTACGGCAAGGACGAGACCCCGAAGTGGGGCATGGCGGTCGACCTGTCGCGTTGCACCGGCTGTTCGGCGTGCGTCACGGCGTGCTACGCCGAGAACAACATCCCGACCGTCGGTGAAGACCAGGTCTTCAAGGGCCGCGAGATGAGCTGGATGCGCATCGAGCGGTACTGGGAGGGCGGCCACGACGGGGCGCCCATCGAGGCGCGCTTCGCTCCGATCATGTGCCAGCACTGCGACAACGCGCCGTGCGAGCCGGTCTGCCCGGTCTATGCCGCCTACCACACCCCGGACGGCCTCAACGGCCAGGTCTACAACCGGTGCGTGGGCACGCGCTATTGCAGCAACAACTGCCCGTTCAAGGTCCGCTACTACAACTGGCTCAAGTACAACGAGTCGGCGTGGCCGGAGCCGCTGAACCTGCAGCTGAACCCGGAAGTCACCGTGCGTGCGCGTGGTGTCATGGAGAAGTGCACCTTCTGCGTGCAGCGGATCCGTGGGGCCCAGCACACGGCGCGCCTCGAGGATCGGGCGCTCCGCGACGGCGAAATCACGCCGGCCTGCGTGCAGGCCTGCCCGTCGAACGCCATGGCCTTCGGCAACGTCAAGGACCCGGAGGCGAAGGTGGTGCAGTGGGCGCGTGATCCCCGCGGCTACACCATGCTCGAACTGATCAACGTCCGGCCCGCGGTCACCTACCTTGCCAAGGTGGTGGCGCAGGAGCCGGTCATGAAGGCCGCGGACGATCATGGCGGGGGACACTGAGATGGCGGTCATCGCGCACGATCCGAGCATGCCGACGCAGACCCACGCTGAGGTCACGCGGGATGTCGTCCGGACGATCACCGAGGCGCCGACGCGCGGCTACTACATCCTGGTGGGGACGATGGCGTTCCTCACCGCGGTGCTCCTCGGCACCGTCACGCTGCTGCTCAAGCACGGCCTCGGACTGGCGGGTTATGCCCCGCCGATCATGTGGTCGGTCTACATCACGACCTTCGTCTTCTGGGTCGGCATCGGCCACGCCGGCACGCTGATCTCGGCGATTCTCTTCCTCTTCCGTTCGCCGTGGCGCACCGCCGTCTACCGCGCGACGGAAGCGATGACGGTCTTCGCCGTCATGACGGCGGCGCTCTTCCCGATCATTCACATTGGCCGGCAGTGGATCTTCTACTGGCTGATCCCGTACCCGAACGCGCGCTACCTCTGGCCGAACTTCAAGTCACCGCTGCTCTGGGACGTCTTCGCGATCTCGACGTACCTCACCGTGTCGAGCACCTTCCTCATGGTCGGCTTGGTGCCGGACATCGCCGCGGTGCGTGACCACGTCAGCGGCTGGCGCAAGAAGCTCTACGGCGCGCTGTCGCTTGGCTGGACCGGTGCAGATTCGCAGTGGCGCCACTACACGCGTGCCTACCTCTACCTCGCCGCCCTTGCCGCGCCGCTCGTGCTCTCGGTGCACTCGGTCGTTTCGTGGGACTTCGCCGTCTCGATCGTGCCGGGCTGGCACGGGACGATCTTCGCCCCGTACTTCGTTGCAGGCGCCATCTACTCGGGCATCGGGATGACGTTCACGCTGCTCATCCCCTTGCGGAAGATGCTGCGCGTCGAGCATATGATCACCGACTACCACTTCGACAATCTGTCGAAGCTGACGCTGTTCACCGGCACGATCCTCTTCTATGCCTACGCGATGGAGTACTTCGTCGCCTGGTATTCGGGGAGCACCTACGAGCAGACGGCCTTCTGGCGTCGCGCCTTCGGGCCGAACTGGTGGGCAGGGTGGGCGATGATCATCTGCAACGCCTTCGTCAGCCAGTTGCTCTGGTTCAAGAAGATCCGGACCAATCTCACGGCGCTGTTCGTGATCTCGATCTTCATCAACATCGGGATGTGGTTCGAGCGCTACGTGATCGTGGTGTCCTCGCTCGCCAACGACTACCTGCCGAACGCCTGGGGCCAGATCAATCCGACCTGGGCGGACTGGTTGGTCCTGCTCGGCTCGTTCGGCTGGTTCGGCCTCTGGTTCACGCTGTTCTACAAGAACTTCCCGATCGTGGCGATCCAGGAGATCAAGGAAATGATCCCGATGCCGCGCAAGAAGACCCACGGGGGGGGGCACTAAGATGGCCAAGCACGTGCCTGGCGTCCTCGGCTCGTTCGAGCACATCGACGCCGCCTGTGACGCGATTCGCGAGTTGAAGTCGAGCGGTCACCCCGACCTCACCGTCTACTCGGCCGCGCCCAACCACGAGCTCGAGGACGCCATCGGCGACCCGATCTCCCCGGTGCGGTTGTTCACGCTGATCGGTGGCGTGACCGGGACCACTGCCGGCTTCTCGCTGGCGATCTGGATGTCACGGGATTGGCCGCTCCTGGTCGGCGGCAAGCCGATCGCGGCGATTCCGGCCTTCGTCGTGATCGGCTTCGAGCTCACGATTCTGCTCGGTGCCATCTCCACGATCGCGGCCATCTTCATCCTCTCCGCCCGCAAGTCGCTGGCGGGGCGGCCGTACCATCCACGCTTCAGCGACGACCGCATTGGCGTGTTCGTTCCGTGCGGCGCGGATCGCGCGGCGGACGTGCAGCAGCTCCTTGAACGGCATGGCTCGGTGGAGGTCTCCCGTGACGCGTAAGCTCCTTGTTGCCTTCGTGCTTGCGACCGGGTCGACCGGGTGCAACTTCTGGTACAACGAGGTCCCCTCACCGGACGACCTCATGCACAACATCGCCTGGTTCGATCACATGATCCTGTCGAAGGCGGTGCATCCGTACCAGCGGGCCGACATCCCACGTGACACCCCGGACGGGATCGTCCCGATCACCGGTGGCGAGCGTGACTTCCGGGTGGGCAACCCGCGGCAGTTGCAGTATGGTTTCGACTTTGCCGTGGCCAACACGATCACGCGGCCGGCGGGGATGACCACCCTCCCCGCCGAGCGCGGTGAAGAGCTCTATCGCATCTACTGCGCGATGTGTCACGGATACCAGGGCGCCGGGGATGGGACGCTCAAGAGCTACCTCAACCCGCCGTCGCTGCTTACGCCGCAGGCCATCGGCTATACGGATGGCTACCTCTACGGGATCATCCGCTATGGTCGCGGCCTGATGGGCCAGTACGGCGACAAGATCGTGCGGCAGGACGAGCGCTGGGCGGTCGTGGACTACGTTCGCTCGCTGCAGGCCGGGGCGCCCGCGCCCGTGGCTGCGACCACCGGGGGGCAGAACTGATGGGCGCCGTCGATTTCACTGCGGTCCGTGACCGCCTGGCGGCCAAGAGCGTGGCCGGCAACTACAGCACCTTCATGACGGCGGGGCTGGTGCTCTCCGTGGTCGGTGCGGCGCTCTTCGTGTTCACCCTGCTCGGTGATGGATCGCACCGTGCGTGGCAGACCTTCCACGTGAACTGGCTCTTCTGGACCGGCATCACCGGCGGCTCGCTCGCCCTGACCGCCGTGCACAAGATCGCCAACGCCAAGTGGTCCGGGGTGATCATCCGCTTCTCGCAGGCGACGAGTGCAATGATTCCGGTCTCGCTGATCGGATTCGTGCTGATCTTCACGCTCGGGTACCACGACGTCTACGGTCACATGGAGGAGGAACTCCACGGACTGGCCGCCGGCAAGGCGATGTGGCTCTCGAAGCCGTGGATGGTCACTCGCCTCGCGATCGGGCTCCTCGTGCTGTACTGGGTCGGGGTGCAGTTGATCAAGAGCGATCTCCTGCCCGACGTGGCGCTCGCCAAGGACAAGGTGACTGACGGGCGCAAGGCTCGGTACGAGAAGATGCTGCAGGGCTACGATGCCGATCGGAACCACGCGCGGACTTACCGTCTGGCGCCGATCTATGCGGTCCTCTACTCGCTGGTCTTCACGATGGTCGCCTTCGACGGGATCATGGCCCTGCAGCCGCACTGGTTCAGCAACCTGCTCGGTGGCTGGTACTTCATGGGCTCATTCCTCGGCGCCCACACGCTGCTCGCCCTCCTGATGCTGTATGGCATCAAGGCGGTCGGGTTGCAGGAGTACGTCAGCGGGAAGCAGCGCCACGATCTCGGCAAGCTCTGCTTCGGCTTCACGATCTTCTGGACCTATCTCATGTGGGCCCAGTTCCTCGTGATCTGGTACGGCAACCTGCCGGAAGAAACCGGCTTCGTCTTCTCACGACTGTGGGGCGAGTGGCGCACGATCGGCGGCGCCGTATTCCTCGGGTTGTTCGTCATTCCGTTCACCGGGTTGCTGTCAGTCGGCGCCAAGCGGACGTCGCTCACGCTCGGGATCTTCACCGCGATCTCGTTCTGCACCCTCTGGCTCGAGCGCTACCTGCTCGTGATCCCGTCGGTGAGCGAGGTGAATGCGCCACTCTTCGGGCTCCCCGAGCTCGCGCCGACGCTGGCCTTCCTGGGTCTCTTCCTGCTGAGCTATGGCTGGTTCGCGAAGACCTATCCGATGGTGTCCCCGCGGCTGGCGTTGATCACGTTGGAGAAGGAGCAGGGGCATCATTAGGTCGTAAGTCGTAAGTCGTAGGTCGTAGGTCGTAGGTCGTAGGAACACAATGGGCCGGTTCCTTGATGAGGAACCGGCCCGTCTTGCTGTGGCCTAGGACTTACGACCTACGACCTACGACCTACTCCAACCGCAACCGATCCGCCGCCATCGCATTCAACGAATCCACCGGCAGGTACGACGCCACGGCGACCATTCGAATGGTCCGGATCGGGGCTTCGTCGGTGCCGAGGTAATCCGGGCGCGCGCGGAGCAGGGTACTCATCGAGATACCGCTGGCTTCGAAGAGCTGGGTGAGCCCCTGAATTTCCTCTGCGGCCCCCTCGATCACCCAGAATGCGCGGCCGTCGGGGAGGAGCTGACGCACCATCGCGGTGGGTCGGCCACCGCGTGAACTCTCGCGCAGGCGAACGGCGCCAACGGGGTAGCCAGCCAGGTGGGCGATAGCGCCGCGCGTGGCTCGGCGGGCCTCAGCCCACGGGGTCGACACCCAGCCATCGGCAGGGTCCACGGCCGTCATCGGATCGACGGCGCGGAGCGGCCGTCCGCTGACATTCGTGACCGGCAACATCGGGGTGACCACGCGCGGTGTCATCGCAGCGCGCGAGGCGAGCGTCAAGGTGCGGGTAGAGCGAAGTGCGCGAGCGAGATCCTGATCTGCCAGAAATTCGCTCGTCACTGCGATCTCTTGTGTCGACCCGGCCAGGAGCGCCGGGGCGACTGATGCCGTTGCCAAGCGAGGCGGGAGCGCGGACGACCCCGTCGTGCCGAAGGGCACCTGGAGCAGCGTGAAGGCACCGGTACCGACCACCAGAACGGCCGCGGCCGCCATGCGGCCCAGGCGAGGGCCGCCGCGCGGGCGCTGACGTCGGTTGACCTGCGGTGGGACGATGGCACGCGGAGGTGCTGCCAGCTCCAGGAGCGCTGATGCACGCGCGCGGAGAGCCTCCGCCTCGGCCAAGCCTGCTCGACAGATCAGACAGGCCAGCAGGTGCTCGGCGACCTCCGCGCGCTGTGCGGGTGACAGCGCACTATCAGCAAAGCCGTGAAGCTCCTCTTCAGGCAGATGCGGCCGCACGCTGCTCCTCACGAAGGGATTCCATGCGGTCATGGGCCAGCACCAGGCGCTTGCGTGCTCGCGCCAGGGTTGTCCCGACCGCACCGACCGCCAGCCCGGTCTGGGCGGCAATCTCAGGGTAAGCGAGTCCGGCGTCCCACAGGAGCAGGACCTCACGATCTCGCGGTGACAGGGTCGCAAGGGCCCGCTTGACCTCGGCCTCCTGCTCCTGCCGCTCCAGATCCTCACTGACGTCACTCAGCGGCGCTGGGTGCGCGATCGGCTCATGGGTGAGCAGGGTCAGGTGCTTGCGTCGGCGGATTGCTGACCGGGCCTCGTCGCGGGCGATGTTCGCGGCCACGGCGAAGACCCACGACCTGGGCTTTTCCGGCTGGTGATGCATCGCCCGCATGAAGACTTCCTGCGCCAAGTCCTCGGCGCGATCAGCGTCCCACACCTTGCGGTAGAGGAAGCGAACCACGGCATCATAACTGGAGCGATAGAGCCCTTCGAGGTCGAACGCCATCAATGCCCTCCAAGGCATGGGTGCGACCCCTATAAGACGCACAGCCCGGGCCGAACTTGCACACCATGGTCTAAGTTGCTGTCGAGCAACTACTTACAGCGGTATCCGGCGGTTCTTGAACGCACACCCGGCGTGAAGACCTGTCCTCTTTTCTGGCCAGTGTGAACACATTTCTGGCTTGGCTGGCCGACCATCCGCCCGCTGGCGCCCATGCAGGTCACAATGGCGTCGATCCTCTTGAAGGTAACTGCACGCCGAAATAATCTCGGCGTTGAGCAGGCCGGCATCCTCTTCGCGTTCGACCTTGCAGAGGTATGGGGACTTGCGGTGCCGCAGCAGCGATTCGAGCAGGGTGTCGTCCTCGGCGCAGCGGATATCTACCTGGATGTCGCGGCAGCATGCTGCCCCGCGGGTATGATCAGCGGTGCGACAGGGTGCCGTGGCGCACGGATTCGCGTCGGGGGCCACCGGGAGTGGGTGGCGGCGTGGTGAGGGCGGCGGCAGGTGGCGGTCGACCAGTTGACGATGCTCGACGATTCGGAAGGTATCGTCTCCGAGCCGTCGGGGCTGAACCTTCCGCTTGGGGACGGGGACCTTGCCCGTGTACCCATGGGCCCGGCAACTGCTTCCACCAGCCGGATCGTCGCGGAGGTGACGGCACGGCACGTGGATGGTCATCTCGCACCAGAGCTCGTCATCGTCCTCGAACGTGCGACCGAAATCGAGTCGTTCGGTATGCCCGAAGAGCCAGGTCGCGTCATGATCTTCCTTGCCCTCGATCGCAGCCACGCGGGCCACCACCTTCAAACTGCGGCATTGAGCACCGAGGGCGCGGCAGGGGGGTGGGGCCATCGGGATCCGGGGCGAGGGTATGGGGTATCGAGTTGCGGGCTCAATAGTAGCGGAACGCAGGCCATAAGTCAGCTATTCGCTACTCTTTGCGACAGGAATCCGTTAGATTCCTGTGCTGTAGGAGTTTGGACCGGTACTGCCGGGGGGCAGTGCCGCTGCGGGATCAACATTGATGAGAGGCTGACTGACAATGCGCGTGACGGCGATGGTGGCTGGTGTAGCGATGATGCTGGTGGCGTGTGGCGGTGAGACGGCTCCTGAGGCTCCGGCCGCGGATGCCGCACCTGTGGTTGATGCCCCGGCGGCTGCGACCACTGGGACGACCCACGAAGTGCAGATGATTCAGGAAGGCATGGAGTACAAGTATGTGCCGGCCGCCCTGACCATCAAGGCGGGTGACACGGTGATCTTCAAGGGCATCTCGGGTGGCTTGCACAACGTGCAGTTCTACCCGGACAGCATCCCGGCGGGTTCGGCCGAGGCGCTCGACGCCGCGATCACCAACAAGCAGGGTCCGCTCGCCAGCGCGCTGGTGGGTGAGGGCGACAACATCACCATCACCTTCGCGGGTGTGCCGTCGGGCGAGTACAAGTTCTTCTGCCTGCCGCACCAGACGATGGGCATGGTCGGCGCGATCACCGTCGAGTAAGACGGTCGTTCTACGCGTCGGACAGTGAGGGGCGGCCAGCGATGGCCGCCCCTTTCGCGTGCCGAGCTACGAGGAGTGGTACGGCGATGCCGACCAGTACCCCTGCCGCGCTATCCACCACGTAGTGCATCTGCGTGTAGACGACACCAACCGTCAGGAGCAGTGTCGGGACGGCGAGGACGACGCCGAGGGTGCGTGATGCGGCCCAGGCCCCGATGGTGGCCGCGACGGTTGCTGCGACATGTGACGACGGGAACGCTGCGCCGTAGGATGAGCCCTGCGCGAGTGCAGCGTACACCCACCGTGCCGGCGCGTTGTCCACGAACGCGCCGTCGGGATGCGGCCACTGGTAGTACGGCCCGGAGACGGGGAAGAAGAGGTAGATCAGGTAGCAGGTGAGGAAGGTCGCGACCACGCCGTTGAGATACGGCTCGACCTCGCGGCCACGTCGTTGGAGCAAGAGCACGAGGACCGGCAGTGGCACGATGAAGTAGTAGCTGAAATAGGCCGCGTGCAACACGGTGGACCAGAAGGCCGACGGTGAGGCCCGCCACCAGTCGCGTGCCGGTTGGTTCCCGAAGATCGATTCCTCGAGCGCGAGCAAAGGTGCATCCCAGGTGGGCGCGCCTCGCCCGATCAGGATGTCGAGCGAGGCGTACAGCCCCGTCAGGATGAACACCGGATAGCTGGCGCGCAGGACGCCACTGAGGCCGGTGGTTGGTGCGCGAGCAGCGAGGAAGGCGAGGAGCACGAGCCCGAGATGCGCGGCGAGAATGTTGCCCGCGCCCTGGTGGTCGAGCCGGGTCAGCGCCACGCTCGCTACGATGAGACCATAGCCGGCGAGGAGACGATCGACCAGCCGCCATCCCCCCCCCGCGTGTGTCAGAGCCATCCCGCCGTCCGGTACCACTCCGCCGTGTGGGCGAGACCGGTCCTGGCATCGAAGCGCGGAGTCCATCCGGTCGCGGCGATGAATGGGGCCGGATCGCCTGTCCAGGCGGCTTGGTAGAACTCGTTCGCCTTGTCGGCGCGCAGGATGGTGCGCTGGCGAAAGGCTGCGGCCCATGCCCCGGTGACGGTGAGCGCGGAGCGGGTGAGCCACTCCGGGAGCGGGACGAGGCGGACCGAGCGCCCGAGCGCACGGCCGACATGCTCGACCAGTTCCGCCGATGTCAGGACCTCGGGGTGATTGGTGTAGTAGGTCCCGCCGAGGACTGCGGGCGACTCACCAGCCAGGAGGATGGCCTCGGCGAGGTCGTCCACGTGCACCATCGAGAGTTGCTGGGAGCCGTCGCCGAAGACCGGGCTGAAGCCGCTCCGGGCTGCCTTGAAGATGGCAATGAAGTTGTCGCGATCGCGCGGGCCGTAGATGGTTGGCGGGCGGAGGATCGTCCATGGGAGCGGCTGTTCCCGCACGACGACTTCACTGGCCAGCTTGCTGCGGCCGTACATGGTGACGGGGCGATCCTCACCCGCGCCCTGCCGCGGGCGCCCGCGCTCGGCTGGTCCACCGGCCGCCATGGACGAGATCAGCACGAGGCGCGGATCCCCCCCCCCGGCGCGAGCAGCGCGGACGACGTTGGCCGTTCCCTCGCGGTTGGCCTGCAGGAATTCCGCTTCATCGACCGCGCCGGTAAGGGCCGCGACATGGTACACGACGTCGACACCGTCGGCCGCCGTGGTGAGCGCAGGGATGTCGCCGAGATCACCGCGGACAAGCTGTACGCCACGCTCCTGGAGACCCTGCGCCTTCGCGGGTGAGCGAATCAGCGCGACCACCTCATGGCCGCGCTCCAGCAGGCGATCGACGACATGACTGCCCACGAAGCCGGTCGCACCGGTCACCAGCGCCCTCATGTCGCGCGATCGAGGATGCGGTAGGTCTTGTAGGGCGTGAAGCGTGCCTTGGCGAGCCCCTGGATGATCGCCGCGTTGTCTTCGAGCAACCAGCCGGCCTCGCCCCAACCGATGCCGCGCTCGGCGGCCTTGGTCCAGATCCAGTGATAGAGCGCCGCATCGATTCCCTTGCCGCGCCACTCGGGCAGGATGCCGAGCAACAGGATGCGCGCCCGCGTGATCTTCCGGGTCTTGAGCTTCCAGAGCATCGTGAGCGCTGCGGGGAACAGGGCGCCGTTGCGGTTCGTGCGCAGCGCCTCGTTCAGGTCAGGCAGCGCCAGGCCGAAGCCGATCGGCACGCCGTCTTTCTCGACGAACGGCACCAACTCCGGAATCACGACGGGCTTGAAGCCTTCGGCCAGATGGTCGATTTCCGCGTCGGTCATCGGGACGAAGCCCCAGTTGTCTTCCCACCCCGCGTTGTAGAGCTGCTTGACCCGCTCCACTTCCGCCTGGAAGTGTCGCTTGTCGAGCGGCCGCATCGTGATGCCATAGCGGTCAAGGATCAGCTTCACCGCGCGCTCGGTGCGCTCCGGTGCGGGGACCGGCCCGTCCAACGAGCCACCCTGCAGGCAGATCAGGTCCTTCGCCTTGGTGAAGCCGGCCGTCTCGAGGAGGGGCAGATAGTAGGGTGGGTTGTGCGGCATCATGATGGTGTTCGGGGTCTCGAAACCGTCGACCAGCAAGCCGCACTCGTCGTTGACCGAGAAGGACATCGGCCCGCGCAGCGTGTCGAAGCCGCGCTCCTTCACCCAGGCACTGGCCGTATCGAGCAGCGCCCGGGCGACGGGAAAGTCGTTGATGCACTCGAAAAAGCCGAAGAAGCCGACGCGGTCGTGATGTCGCTCGTTGTGCAGGCGATTGGAGATCGCGGCGATGCGTCCGACGATCTCTCCGTTGCGCTCAGCGAGGAAGTAGTCCGCCTCACCATGTTCGAAGAAAGGGTTCTTGGTGCGGTCGAGCAGCTTGCGCACTTCGGCGCGAAGCGGCGGGACCCAGGTCGGGTCCCGCCGGTGCAGTCGGTACGGCAGGTCGATGAAGCGGGCGAGGTCGGCTGGGGAGGCGACGCGCCGGACGACCGGGGTGGTCAGATGACCCCCAGCTCCTTGCCGATTCGGCCGAAGGCTTCGAGCGCGAAGTCGATCTGGTCGGCGGTATGCGTCGCCATCACGCTGGTCCGCAAGCGGCACTGCGAGGGTGGCACCGCAGGCGGCACCACCGGATTGGTGAAGACACCAGCATCATAGAGCTTGCGCCAGAAGACGAAGGTCGTCTCGAGGGGGCCGATGAGCACTGGCACGATCGGTGTCTCCGTCGGACCGATGTCAAAGCCCAACGAGGTGAAGCCCTGCTGCAGGCGCCGCGCATTGGTCCAGAGCGAGTCCCGCCGCTCCGGTTCGGCCTGGAGCACTTCAAGGGCCGCCAGGACGCCGGCCGTGTTGGCGGGTGGCAGCGATGCGGTGAAGATGAACGGCCGCGAGTGGTGCTTGAGGAAGTGAATCACCGACTCGTCTGCCGCCACGAAACCACCGACGGACGCGAGCGACTTCGAGAAGGTGCCGGCGATGATGTCCACTTCGGACTGCATCCCGAAGTGTGCTCCGGTGCCCTCTCCATTGGGGCCGAGCACACCCAGTGCGTGGGCATCGTCCACCGCGAGGGCGGCGCCGAACTTCTTCGCGATGCGCACCAGTTCGGGGATGTCGGCGATGTCGCCTTCCATCGAGTACACACCATCCACGGCGATCATCATGCCCTTGCCGGTGGTGTTGGCTTCCAGTTTGCGCGCGAGCCCGACGAGGTCACCGTGGTTGAATCGCACCGTCTCGCCGTGCGAGAGCTTGGCGCCATCCACGATGCACGCATGATCGAGCTTGTCGAGATAGACCGTCTCTCCGCGCCCGACGAGCCCCGAGATCAGCCCGAGGTTCGCGCCGTAGCCCGTCGAGAAGACGATACAGGATTCCTTGCCCAGAAAGGTCGCCAGTGCGGCTTCAAGCTGTTCGTGCAGGTCCAGCGAACCGTTCAGGAAACGCGAGCCCGTGCAGCCGGAGCCGTAGCGATGGAGCGCGGCCGTGGCTGCCTCGAGCACTCGGGGGTGGTGGGTCAGGCCGAGGTAGTTGTTGGACCCCAGCATGATCCGCTTCTGCCCCTCGATGACGACCACCGTGTCCTCGGACTCGGAGATCGGCTTGAAGTAGGGGTAGAGTCCCGCGGCCTGAATCTCCCGCGCCCGGGTGAATTGTCGGCACTTGTCGAAGAGCGCCACCGGGGTCTGCAACGTTTCGGCTGGCACGAGTCCTCGCGCGGGTGAAAGGAGGCCCCCGACGATCCGGGAACTGGGACAACCGGCGCACCGGTCGGCAATACGGAAAACTAGGACCCAAATGGACCCGGCACAAGCCAAATCGTTACGATGAGTGAATGCTCACCGAGGGGGAATGCGCCCCCCAGTTCCGTCAAACAGCGATGCTCGGCGAGCATCGAGCATGAGTGTGACTCGGTCACCTGGCCTGAGCGGTCCTTCGGGCGCTTCGGCGACAACACCCAGTTGGCCAGCCCGGACGATCAGTCGCGGCCGCTCACGCGATGGCAGCAGGCGCTCCACCACGGAGCTTCCGGCCGGGTCTGCCTTCGCTTGCACGGCGGCGGCAGGCAGGACGACGTGCGTCGCGGTCGGTGGGAGGTTGGGGAGCAGGGCGGTTGCCTCAGCCCGTGTCCACCGATTCGGAATCTCCAGAAAGGTCGCCACGGCGAGGTTGGCTGGGGTGGCGAACAACTGCATCGGGGAATCCACTTGCACCAACGCACCGTTGAGCAGCACCCCTGCGCGATGGGCAAGCCAGCCGGCTTCCTCGAGATCGTGGGTGACGAGGATCGTCGCGAGTCGCGCTGACTGCAACACCGCCTCGAGCGCTGCGCGGACCTCGGCGCGAAGACTCGGATCCAGCGCCGCGAATGGTTCGTCGAGGAGGAGGACCTGCGGGTCGGCCGCGAGTGCACGGGCGAGGGCAACACGTTGCCGTTCGCCCCCGCTCAGGCCTTCCGTGTGACGCGTGGCCAAGGGGCCGAGTTGGACGAGGTCGAGCAGGGCAGCGACGCGGCTTCGGGCGGTGGCTTCCGGGACACCGCGCAGGTGCATGGGGAAGGCGACGTTGCCTGCGACATCAAGATGTGGGAAGAGCCGAGGGGTCTGATGCAGGTAGACGATGCCCCGGGCTTCAGGAGCGGCGGTGGCACGATCGGTTCCCGCGACGTGGACACCTCCCGTGGCGGGAATGAGGCCGGCAATCGCACGCAGGAGTGTCGTCTTGCCGGCCCCGCTGGGGCCCAGCATCGCGAGGACCTCGCCCGCAGCAATCTCGATGGAGATCGGCCCGATCACGGGGGCGCCCGGCAGCGCGCTGCGGAAGGTGTCGAGTGCGAGCCCGACCGTCATGTCATCACCACCGTGGTGCGATCGGCCGACCGGCGCGCGATGGCCAGCGCGAGCACGGCAGGGATGACGAGGAGCAGCCCGGCTGTCGCGGCATGCCGATCCTGACCTGCCTGGACATAGGCCACGACCTCGACGGCGAGGGTGCGGACGCGTCCCCCCCCCAACACGAGCGTCAGCGGGACCTGCGCCCAGGAGATGAGGAAGCCAAGTGCCAGCGCCTCGCGGAGCGGGCGGGCCAACAAGGGTGCGAGCACGCGCTGCAGCACCTGTCGCGGCGTCGCGCCGAGGGTTCGGGCCGTGGCCTCGTAGTCAGGATCCAGGAGACGGAACACGCCCAGAAAGTAGAGCGAGAGGTAGCCGGTCGCGGGCACGAGATGCCCCAGGAAGACGGCAGTGCGCGTGCCGCCCAGGCCGAGGCGGAGCAGCGCCAACTGCAGGCCGGCCGCGAGGGCGATCGGTGGCACGGCCACGGGCAGGAAGGCGGCCGCGGCCCCGAGGCGTTCTAGTCCCCCCCCCGCGCGCGCCAGCGCCCGCCCGATCGGCACCGCGAGGGCGGTGGCCCCGACGCCGACGGCCAGGCCGAGGCCAATCGATTCCACCAGGGCGGTGAGGAGGCGTCCCCCCCCCAAATCACGCCAGCTCTCCGCGGTCCAGGCCTCCGGCAGGAGGGACGGGAAGAACCAGCGCATTCCGAAGGCTGCGAGCAGGAGGGCGGCCAGCGGGAGCAGGGCGGTCAGGGTCAGCCCCGCCAACAGGAGGACACGTGGGCGTTCGCTCATGCGCGGCTCCGGCTCCACTCGTGCCAGCCGACCGCCGCGATCGCCGCCGCGAAGAGGAGCAGGGTCGCAGCCCAGGCATCGCCGCGCGCCGCGAGATCCGCATCGCGCGCGCGCTCGAGCACGGCCACGGCCAGCGGCTGGGGATGGGTAGGGCCGAGCAGGGCAGGGAGTTCGTAGCTGCCGAGGACAAAGGCGAACGCGGCGACAACCCCGGGGAAGATGCCGCGCCAGATCATCGGGACGAGCACCCTGCGGCGCGCCGTGCGCGCGCTGGCGCCCAGCGTGCGGGCAGTGGCTTCGAGCTCGGGATCAAGCCCTGCGACGACGGTGCAGGCGAGCAACGAGAGAAATCCGAGTTCCTTCCACGCGAGGGCGAGGATCAAGCCCGTGCCGTGTGGGACGTTCAACAGCGCGGGCATCTCGGCGGGGACACTGATCCAACCGGCCGTTGCCGCGAGGCGCGCGAGCAGGCCACTCTGGGAGAGGACGAGCACCGCCGCCGCGGCCACGACGATCGGCGGAATGGGCAGCGGCAAAGTGGCGAGGGCGCGTGCGGCACGATCGGCGGCCCGCGTGCCCCGAAAGGCGAGCGCAATCGTGATCGCCCCCATTGTGGCGAGCGCGGTGGCCACCAACGCCGCGATCGTGGACCAGGCAAGGGAGATCCATGGCGCAGGGCGTCGGAGGCGCTCGCCGAGGGTGGCGAGGGCAAACGCGCCGTCGGCACCCCCCGCGCCGGCCCAGATCGCCCAGGCAAGCCCCACCAGGGGGGCCACGGCCAGCAGCCCGATCGCAACCCAACTGCCCGTGTGCCGGTTCACTCGCCGGCCCGCCCCCGAATGCGTCGGCGCCATTCACTGACGACCCGGTCGTGCCACTCCGCCGCAACTTCCGGTACGGCAAGTCGTGCCGCCACGCTGTCCGGGAATCCCAGAGGATCCGCCGCCAGCGCAGCGAACCGTGCCTGCCATTCAGTGTCCAACTTGTTGATGTCGAGCACGGTACCATCGGCCCAGACCTCGACCCGCTGCTTCTCATACTGTGCTGCGGGCGAGAGGAGGAAGTTGGCCACGACCATCGCACCCGCCGGATTCGTCGCGTTGCTGGGGATGCCGAGGTAATGCGTGTTGGCGATCATGCCATCGTCCAGCATGAGCACGCGCGCAGAGGCAGGGTAGGTACCACGACGCACCTTGGTGGCCACGCCGAGGTGATTGTTGCCCATCGCGAAATCGACCTCACCATTGGCGAAGAGACGGTCGAGGTCCGCGACGCTTTGCGGATAGGCTCGCCCCTCCCGCCAGAACGAGGGCACCAGCGCCTCCAGCCAGGTGAAGAGCCGCGGCGCCGTGCGGTCCCACGTGGCGGCATCGAAGCCACCCTGAAAGGTGCCGACACCGCCGTTCAGGGCATAGAGCACGACCTTGAGGAAGGTGGTCCCGGTGAAACCCTGGTCGTGCGTGAAGCGGCCCGGGTGCGCGCGGATCCACTCCGCGAGTGCGCTGACGCTCCGGGGGGGGGATGGGGTGCGCAGCGAGTCGTAGACCAGTGCGAACTGGACACGACCCCACGGCATCTCAAATCCCTCCGTGGGACGCTCGAAGTCCCGCATGATGATCGCCGAGGCAGAGTCGAGGGATTGCGCGGATGGCAGGCGATGCGCCCAGGGACCACCCAGAAGGCTGTCGCGCTGCAGGGCCGCGAAGGTCTCGCCGTTGATCCAGGCGAGGTCCGTCGTGCCGGCGGCCCCCGCGGCAGTCTCGAGGCGCAGCTGCTGGAGAATGTCCGGACCCTGGCCCTCGGCCGTGCGCAGGGTGACGCCGCAACACGCGGCAAGGCGCGGCGTGATCCAGTCGTCGACGTAGCGATTGATCGACGGGTCGCCGCGCCACATGCGCCATGTCACTGTCGTGCCCCGCGCGAGGGCCTCTACGGAGTCCCATGGCAGGGCCGCCACATCGGCAGCACGCGGCGCAGGTGTCCCCCCCCCACAGGCCGCGACGGTCACGGCACATAGCGCGATCAGGCTAGAACGCATGGCGCGCCGAGAACTGCAGTTGCCGGGGCCGCCCGGGATTCTTGAGCACCACGGCATCGCCTGGGCGTCCCACCTGCGTGCGCGAGCCGCCGCCGGGGATGCCATTGGCGAAATTCCCCCACGAGGTGCCGTTGAGAAGATTGAAGGCATCCGCGCGCAGCTCCAGCGCACCGCCCGCCATCGGCACGAGCCAGGTCACTGAGGTGGAGAGCTCGAAGAACGCGGGGAGACGCTCACCATTCCGCGGCACGCCGGCGAATCGATCATGATTGCCGACGAAGCCGTTGCCGAAGATCGGGCCCGAGCCGTCGAGGTCACGAAAGAACGCGACACGATTGATGGGGAGGCCCGTCTGCCAGTCCGCAATGACGGCGGCCCGCACCGCGGACGCGACCCGGTGCACTGACCGCACCGTCACCTTGTGTCGGCGATCGTTGGTGGCCCATCCCCATTCGGCGTCGAAATCGTTCCCCTGCGTGGCGTTGAAGTTGATGTCCTCGGCGTCGGTCTTGCTGCCTGACCAGACCCAGTTCGCGTCGAGCGTCCAGTCGCTGCTCATCGCCCGTCGGGCGGCAACGTACAGGCCGAGGAAGCGGCTCCGACCACCGGATTCGGTGGTGGTGAGGCGGCGGAACCCGCCGGCGACTGGTGTGACGGGGCGCGCGGCGTCGCCGAAGGCGGTCGAACGATCCAGCGAATCGGCCGGCGTGATCTGCCTGGTGATGGCGTTGAGGTCCCAGGAGCGGGGCAAGCCACGGGTCTCATGGTACACGGCATCGACAGCCACCGACCATCGGGTGCCGAGCGTCCGCTGCCAGCCGAGGGTGGCTCCGTAGCCGATCGGCTGACGCAATCCGAGGGCGAAGGCCTTGCGCACCTCGCGCGCGGGCAACTGTCCCTGCAGTGCGGCGAGGTCCTCCGCCCGCGGGCCCGCGCCGAATGCTGGGGGGGGGAAGCCGGTACCCTCGGCGAAGGTCACGGCGGCATTGCCCCCCGGCCCGAACTGGACGGCATCAGACCAGACCGTATAGGGGAGGGTCCCGGCATACATCCCGGCGCTGCCGCGGATGACGGTGGTTGGAGTCGCATACCAGTTGAACGAGACGCGGGGCTGGACATTGTCGAGGTCGGCCGACGATTGCCCGCGGGAGGTGATGTCGTCGTAATCCCACCGCAGGCCGACTTGCACGGTGAGGTTGTCGCGCACGCGCCACCGATCCTCGAGGAAGGCACCATACCGGGTCTGGGTCAGGTCCACCTGCTGGGGGTTTGCATCCACGGTGTAGTCGCGGACGCGCACGTCGGTGGGGATATCGGTGATCGAGAGGAACTCACCGGCGGCCGAGATGTTGCCGTCGTTGTAGACGGTGTACGCCCCATTGGGATTGGTCGAGGCACCGGTCAACTCGAAGGCACCCCGGATCACGTCGAGTCCTGCGCGAAGCGTATGGCGCGTGCCGAGCGCGGCGGTGAACACATTCCTGAATTGGAGCTGTCGTTCGGTTTCGTCGAAGATGAAGTTGCTGGAGCCCACCACGGCTTGCGGGGTGCCATCGGGAGCAAGGATGGTCACCTGCGGTCGCGTGAAGTCGCTGCGCGTTGGCGGGAAGTACCAGCGGTAGGTGCCGTACTGCACCGACACGACATTGCTGGCCAATCCCCCGCGGAGTGCTGAGCGGTGTGTGAGGGCGGTGATCGAGCCGATGCGCCGCGTGGTGATGTCGGCTTCAGGCACGACAATGCCGCTGCCCTCGCCAGCCCGGCTGACATCACTGATGGCGACGCGGAGGGTGGTGGTCTGATTCGGCGACCAGCCATGGTCGAGTCGGCCGAAGAGCTTCACGGTCTCGCGCAACTCGCTCCCCGTGAAGGTCGCGAGCGCCGTTGACGCCACGCGGTCCTCGGTCTCGTTGCCGTACTCGGCGGCCAGGGCGTAGAAGGTCCGGTCTGCTCGCATGGCGCCCGCGACCGCCCCCCCGACCTGCACGCGGCGGAAGCCGTCCTGTTGCCGCTCGACGACGGCCGGATCGGCCCCATCGGGCAGCTTGTTCCGCGCATCCAGGGGACGACCCGGTCGCCAATAGGCGAAGACTTCGCCACGCGTGCGATTGCTGCCGGCAATGGTGAGGAGATCCACGACGCCGTTTGGCGAGCGACCCTGCTCAACCCCGTAGCCGTTCGCGAAGACGCTGAGGCGCGACACGGCCGACAACGGCAACTCGACGCGTGGACCGCCAAGAAACCCTTCGGTGTTGTCGAGGCCGTCCACGAGGTACGGCGTCGTGATCCCGTTGGCACCATTGATGGAGAGCGGTGGGGCATCGCCGAAGTAGCCGGTGCCCTGTGCGACACCCGGAATGTTGAAGGCGAGTGTGAGTGGGTTGCGTGCGTCGGTCGGGAGCGCCAGCAACTCGGCGCGTTCGATCGCCCCTCCGGTGACCGCGTCTTCGGTGTTCAAGAGCGGGCGTTCCCGCCGTGCGACAACCGTGAGCGCGTCGAGGGCCACGACCTCACCGAGCGTGATGGCCAGTCGCAATTCGGCGCCAACGCCGAGCGGTGCGATGCGTCGCTCCACGCCGCCGTGACCTTCGAGTTCGAGCGTGAGGGTCCCCGCCGTGGTCGCCGGCACGGTCAATCGGAAGCTTCCTTCCGCGTCGCTCGTGGTGCGCAGCGCGCCCGGCATGAACGTCATCGCGACGCCTTCAAGGGGATCGCCGGCCGCGCTGCGCACAACCCCACGCAGCGTGGCAGACCCCTGCGCATGGAGGGTGGGGACAGCGCTGAGGGCGGAGCACGAGAGCGCGGCCAGGAGGGCGATGATACGACGAGCGGGCACGGACGACTCCGGAGCAGGGTGGCTGGGCAGGCGCCGACACGGCCAACCCGGTCAAGATACGCCAATCGAGCGGCCACGGATCCCACAGGCCCTCTCGCCAGCGCGAATTGACCTCCGGTCCGGCTCCCCCCTATCGTTGGAACGCGGATTGTTGATCAATCCAGGGTTCGTCCATTCCCCATTCCCTCACCGAAGGCCAGCCGTGGAACCGCTCCATCGCCCGCGCCGTCTCCGTCGGAGTCCGGTGTTGCGCGCGCTCGTGCGCGAGACCACGCTCGCGCCGCATCAGTTCATCGCGCCGCTCTTTGTCACGCACGGGGCGTCCGTCCGTCACCCGATTCCCTCGATGCCCGGGGTGCATCAGCTCTCGGTCGACGCCTCGCTCGATGCGGAGGTGGATGCGCTCGTCGCCGCTGGCGTGCGCAGCGTGCTGCTCTTCGGCATTCCGGCGCAGAAGGACCCGGTCGGACGCGAGAATTTTGCGCGCGACGGCATCGTCTCGCGTGCGATTCGGCACCTCAAGGATCGCCACCCCGAGCTGTTGATCATGACCGATGTCTGCTGCTGCGAGTACACCGATCACGGACACTGCGGCATCCTGACGGCGCACGGCGAGGTGGACAACGACCGGACACTCCAGGTCCTGGCACAGGTTGCCGTGGCGCACGCGCAGGCCGGCGCGGATGTGCTGGCACCGAGCGGGATGATGGACGGAATGGTCGGCGCGATGCGTGAAGGGCTCGATCAGGCCGGATACGCCGACCGAGCCATCCTGAGTTATGCCGTGAAGTATGCCTCGGCGTACTATGGCCCTTTCCGCGACGCGGCGGGTAGTACCCCATCCTTTGGTGATCGCCGCCAGTACCAGATGGACCCGGCCAATCTGCGTGAGGCGCGCCGCGAGGTGGACCTCGACGAGGCCGAGGGCGCCGACATGTTGATGGTGAAGCCGGCGCTGGCCTACCTGGACGTCGTCCGGGAGGTGCGCGAGCGCAGTGACCTGCCGCTCGTCTGCTACAACGTGAGCGGGGAGTATGCGATGGTGAAGGCAGCAGTGGCGGCAGGATGGCTGGACGAGCGACGCATTGTGCTCGAGACCCTGCTCGGGATGCGTCGCGCGGGTGCGGACGCCATCATCACCTACCATGCGCTCGACGCGGCGCGGTGGCTGGCGGAGGAGAACGCGTGAGCCGCTCCGAGGAGTCCGAACGTCTCTTCGCCCGGGCCGTGCAGTCGCTACCCGGCGGCGTCAACTCGCCAGTGCGCGCGTTCCGGTCGGTGGGCGGCTCGCCCCGGTTCATGGCACGTGGGCACGGCCCCTATCTGGTGGATGCCGACGGCAATGAGTTGGTGGACCTCGTCTGCTCCTGGGGGCCATTGCTGTTGGGCCACGCCCATCCCGCGATCGTCGAGGCGGTGCGGACCGCAGCCGGCCTCGGCACCACCTACGGGGCCCCCACTGAGGCAGAAGTGGTACTCGCTGAACGCGTCATCGCACTCTTCCCGTCGCTCGAGATGGTGCGTTTCGTCTCGTCCGGAACCGAAGCCGGCATGAGTGTCGTCCGCCTCGCGCGTGCGGCCACCGGTCGACGGGCCATCCTCAAGTTCGACGGCTGCTATCATGGACATGCCGATGCGCTGCTTGCCGCGGCAGGCAGCGGGGTCGCGACACTCGGCCTGCCCGATTCTGCTGGCGTCACGCCAGCGACCACGGCGGACACGATCGTGGTGCCCTACAACGATCTCGCTGCCGTCGCGGCGGCCTTCGAGGCGCGGGGGGGGGAGATCGCCGCCATTCTCGTCGAGCCCGTCGCGGGAAACATGGGTCTCGTGCCGCCGGCCCCGGGGTTTCTCGCTGGCCTGCGCACGATCGCCGACGATCACCGTGCCCTGCTCGTCTTCGACGAGGTGATGACCGGATGGCGCGTCCATCCGGTCGGCGCGCAGGTGCTGTACGACGTGCATCCGGACCTCACCTGCCTCGGCAAGGTGATCGGGGGTGGCCTGCCAGCGGCTGCGTATGGCGGGCGGCGCGACCTGATGTCCCGGGTGGCTCCATCGGGTGACGTCTACCAGGCCGGAACCCTGTCCGGCAATCCGCTCGCGATGGCGGCCGGTCTCGCCATGCTGGAGGTGCTGGCCACCTCTGACGCATGGGCCCGCGCCGAGCGCTTCGCGGCGGAGGCGGCCGACGGTCTGCGGAGCGAAGCGGCGGCGGCAGGTGTGCCGCTCACGGTGCAACGGGTGGGGACGATGTTCACCGCCTTCTTCACGGATGCGCCGGTGACGGACTACGCGAGTGCCAAGGCGACCGACGCCAAGGCGTTCGGGCGGTTCTTCCATGCCATGCTCGACGCTGGTGTGTACCTCCCGCCGTCAGCCTTCGAGGCAGGTTTCACCTCCGCCGTGCATGGTCCGACCGAACTGGATCGGGTCCTCACCGCCGCGCGCGCGGCATTCCGGGTGGTGTGAACGCGCCCCGCGTTGCGGTGATCGGCGGTGGCGCCGCCGGGATGCTGGCCGCGCTGCGTGCCGTTGAACGCGGCGCGGACGTGGTGCTGCTTGAGGCCAGCGGCGCCCTCGGTGGCGTGATCCGCACCGTGCGTGAGGGAGCGTGGCTCGCCGAGGTGGGCCCGAACACGGTGATGGAACCCGATCCGATCGTGCGTGAGCTGCTCGATCGCGCAGGCCTCGCCGATCGTGTCGTCCGCCCGGGAAGCGCTGCCAAGCGACGCTACATCGTGCACGGTGGGGTGCCCACGCCGGTCCCCGGGTCGGCGAGTGAACTCCTCTCCACGCCCTTGGTCTCGGTGTCGGGTCGGCTGCGACTGCTGAAGGAACCCTTCATCGCGGCGTCCGCACCCGACGCGCAGGAGACGGTCGACGACTTCGCACGGCGTCGATTCGGCGACGAGATCGCCGAGCGCTTCTTCGATCCGCTGCTGGCCGGGACGAGCGGTGCGGACCCGAAGCACTTGCTGATGCGCTATGCGTTTCCGAAGTTGCTGGAATACGAGCAGCTGGGCGGCTCGGTCCTCAAGGGCGCGCGCCGTGCCGCGAGTGCGGCGCGTGCTGCAGGGCGGAAGGGCACCCCCTCGCTCGGGTTGTGGTCGTGCCCTGATGGGCTCTCCGAGATCCCCGCCACGGTCGGACGCCATCTTGGTGATCGCGTGCGGCTCGGTGCCGAAGCGACCGTCCGGAGCTCAGCGGGTGGGCTGGTGGTCGCGTGGGGGGGGGACGAGATGTCGGTGGACGCCGTCATCCTCGCGGTGCCCGCGCCGGCGCTCGTCCGCGTGGCTGGCGCGTTGCCAGGTGGTGATGGGCTCACCACCACGGCCGCGATGCCTCATGCCACGCTGGTGTCGCTTTCCCTCGGCTTCCGGCGCGAGGATGTGGCCCATCCCATTGATGGGTTCGGCGTGCTGGCCCCCTCTGGCGAGCGTCGGGCGGTCCTTGGAGTACTTTTTCCTTCAGCGATCTTTGCGAACCGCGCTCCCGACGGCCACGTCTTGCTGACCTCGTTTGTCGGGGGGATGCGTCGACCGGAACTCGTGACCGAGTCGCCAGAGGCGTTGGAGCGGATCGTGCGCTCGGAGTTGGCGTCGCTGTTGGGGGTCCGTGGCGAGCCGGTCTTTCGGCACGAGGCGCGCTGGACGGACGCACTGCCGCAGGCGGTGGCTGGGCATGGTGAGCGCCTGGCCGCCGCCGCCGCGGTCGAGGCCGCCGAGCCGAGGGTGGCGTTCGCCGGCAACTGGCACGACGGCTTGTCGGTGGGGGATGCGATGCTCGGGGGTGTCCGTGCGGTGGATCGCCTCGCGACACGCATGGGCTGGAACTGATCACGCAGGATTCTTCCATTGTGACGAAAGAAGGTGCGGAGATGCGCATTCGATTCTGGTTGGCACTTGCGCTGGTCGTCGGGAGTGCACCGCTGGTCGCTCAGGCGCCCACGCCGCCGGTGCGCGGGGCCACGGTGGAGGGGATCACCGAATACACCCTCGCCAATGGGCTCAAGGTGCTCCTCTTCCCGGACGCGTCGAAGGCCACGACCACGGTGAACATCACCTACTTCGTGGGATCGCGTCACGAGGGGTACGGGGAGACGGGGATGGCGCACTTGCTCGAGCACCTCGTCTTCAAGGGGACACCGAAGCATCCCAACATCATGCAGGAGCTGACCGAGCGGGGCGCGAATCCGAACGGCACGACCTGGTATGACCGCACCAACTACTACGAAACCTTCCCGGCGAGTGACGACAACCTCGCCTGGGCGCTCGAGCTGGAAGCGGACCGGATGGTGAACTCCTACATCGCCAAGAAGGACCTCGACAGCGAGATGACGGTGGTGCGGAACGAGTTCGAGGCCGGCGAAAACAATCCCAGCGGCGTGCTGATGGAGCGCGTGATGTCGACCGCGTATCTCTGGCACAACTACGGGAAGAGCACGATCGGGTCGCGCGCGGATCTCGAGAACGTGCCGATCGAGCGGCTGCAGGCCTTCTACCGGAAGTTTTACCAGCCCGACAACGCGATGCTGGTGGTGGCAGGCAAGTTCGAACCGGCGCGGGCCCTGGAGCTGATCCAGGAGCACTTCGCCCCGATCCCGCGCCCGGTGCGCGAGGGCGCCAACACGCTCTACCCGACCTACACGCTCGATCCGGTGCAGGATGGTGAGCGCACCGTGACGCTTCGGCGCGTCGGCGACACGCCGTCGCTGGCCATGGCCTGGCACATCCCGCATGGCGCACACCCCGATCACGCCGCGCTGGAAGTCCTTGCGGACGTCTTGTCTGCCCCCTCGTCCGGTCGCCTGTACAAGGCGGCAGTCGAGCCGAAGCTGATGAGCAACGTCGGGGCGTTCCCCTTCCAGTTGCGGGAGCCGGGTCTGATGCTGGTGAGGGGCAGCATGCCGAAGGATGCCGATCCCGAAGCTGCACGCGACGCGATCCTCGAGGCGATGGACATGGTGCGCGGGGACCAACCGCCGACCGATGAAGAAGTGGCACGTGGACGCGCTGCGTTGTTGCGCAACATCGAGTTGCAGATGACCAACTCGGCTCAGATCGGCCTCGCGCTCACGGAGTGGGCGGCGATGGGTGATTGGCGCCTGATGTACCTGCATCGCGACCGGATTCGCGCCGTGACCACGGACGACGTCGTCCGGGTGGCCTCGACCTACTTCAAGCCCGACAATCGGACGGTCGGCATCTTTCTGCCGACCCCGACCCCCGATCGCGTGACCCTGCCGCCGGAGCCCGATATCATGGCGATGGTGGAGGGGTACGTCGGTGATACCGCGATGGTGGCGGGCGAGGCGTTCGAGGCGACGCCTGAGGTGCTCGATGCGCGGACCGTGGTGCGGCAACTCGCCGGCGGCCTGCGCCTCGCGGTGCTCCCGAAGGAGACGCGCGGCGAGCAAGTGATGGCGACGATCTCCCTGCGCTTCGGCAACGAGCAGGCGCTCATGAACAAGGGCGCTGCCCCCAGCCTGACTGGCGCCATGTTGATGCGTGGCACCACGCAGCGCACGCGCCAGGAGATCCGCGATGAATTGAATCGCCTGCAGGCGCAGGTCAGCGTCAGCGGTGGTCCCACGACGGCATCCGTGAGCATCACGGCGAAGAAGGCCCAGTTCGCAGAGGCGCTCGCGCTGGCGTTCGAGATGTTGCGCGAACCGCGATTCGATTCGACCGAATTCGAGTTGCTGCGCACCGAACGGATCACCGGGATGGAGAGCCAGCGGTCCGAGCCGCAGATGCAGGCGGTGATGACATTGCAGCGGCATTTGTCGCCGTACCCGAAGGGGCACCCCCGCTACGTGGGCACGCTCGATGAGTCGCTCGACGAACTCCGGGCCACCTCGCTCAACGACCTGCGTCGCTTTCACGCGGAGTTCTACGGTGCCTCCCGTGGCGAGATCGGTGTGGTTGGGGATCTGGATCCCGATGCGGTCGCGCAGTTGATGGAGGCCGGGCTGGCGGGGTGGGAGAGCCCGGTGGCGTACGCGCGCATCGCGGAACCGACGCGTACCAACGCGCCGCTCGACGTCACGCTGGAGACACCGGACAAGGCCAACGCGATGTTGGTGGCCGGCCGGGTCTTGCCGCTCAACGACGGGACCGACGACTATCCCGCGCTGGTGCTGGCCGATTTCATCCTGGGCGGCGGCTTCCTCAACTCGCGGCTTGCCACCCGGATTCGTCAGCAGGAGGGGCTGAGCTACGGCGTCGGGTCGATGTTCCAGGCCGCGCCCATCGACACGGTGGCCAACTGGATGAGCTATGCCATCTATGCGCCGGAAAACCGCGACAAGCTCGAGGCGGCCCTGAAGGAGGAGCTGGTCCGGGCGGCGCGTGACGGCTTCACGGCAGCAGAGGTGGCCAGCGCCAAGCAGGGGTGGATCGAGTCACGGAAGCAGGGACGCGCGAACGACCAGGTGGTGGCCAGTCGGCTGGCCTCGAATCTGTTTCTGGGGCGCACGTTCGCGAGCGACACCGAACTTGAAGCAGCCGTTGCGGCCTTGTCACCGGCCGAATTGCAGGCGGTCGTGGCGCGTTACCTCGATCCCGACGCCCTGGCGATCGTGAAGGCCGGTGATTTCCGGCCGAAGGTGACAGAGCCAGCCACGCCGTGAGGCCGCACTGACCGTTGCGCGCGGCGGGGTTGGTCTGCAGTGATGACCGATCCCGCCGCACTCTCTTGCGCGTGCTCGTGTAACGCGTGATGTTTCCGTGTGTCAACCCAACGTGACAATGCGAATAGTCTATCCCTTTAGCGCGATCGTCGGCCAGGACGAGATGAAACTGGCTCTCCTGCTCACCGCAGTGGAGCCGGCGCTTGGTGGTGTCATGGTGTTCGGTGATCGCGGGACGGGAAAGTCGACGGCCGTGCGCGCCCTGCCGGCACTGCTCCCGACGCTTCCCGCCCACGCAGGATGCGCGTTCGGGTGCGATCCGGCTGCAGGGCAGGGTGAGTGGTGCGAGGGCTGTCGCCGGCGCCATGCCGAGGGTGAGGCGATCCCGACGATCGAGCGTCCGGTACCCGTCGTGGACCTGCCGCTCGGGGCCACCGAGGACCGCATCGTCGGCGCACTCGATCTTGAACGGGCCCTGACACGCGGTGAGAAGGTCTTTGAACCCGGCTTGCTGGCCCGTGCGCACCGCGGCTTCCTCTATATCGATGAGGTGAACCTGCTGGAGGACCACCTCGTGGACCTCCTGCTTGACGTGGCAGCCAGTGGGGAGAACGTCGTCGAGCGTGAAGGACTGTCGCTGCGTCACCCTGCGCGCTTCGTGCTCGTCGGTTCCGGCAATCCCGAAGAAGGCGATCTGCGGCCCCAGTTGCTCGATCGGTTCGGGCTCGCGGTGGAGGTGAGCACGCCCGCGGAGGTGGCAGAGCGGATCGAGATCGTGCGGCGTCGCGATGCGTTCGATCGCGATCCGGAGGGGTTCGCCGCGCTGTGGCATGCGGCCGACGCGGCGCTGCAGGATCAGGTGCGCACAGCGCGAGCCCGTTTGCCCTTGGTCGAACTTCCGATGCCGTTGCTCGAGCGCGCGAGTGCGCTGTGCGTGGCGCTGGGCACCGATGGCCTCCGGGGCGAGTTGACCCTCTTCCGCGCGATGCGCGCGCTGGCCGCGCTGGATGGCATTGCGGAGCCGGACGATGCGCTGCTCGCGCGCGTTGCACCGCTGGCGCTCCGGCATCGACTCCGCCGCGATCCGCTCGACGAGGCGACGGCGGGCGCACGCGTCGGCCGTGCCCTGGCCACGCTCCCCGCGCCCACTGCCGCGGCGTGACCTCGCTCGGCCTCGCCGCGGGCCTCCTCGCCGTCGATCCCGTGGGGCTCGGCGGCGCCGTGCTTCGGGGGGGGCACACGCCGGCGGCCCGGGCGTGGGTCCATGCCGTCACCTCACGACTGGCCGCGCCGCACCGGGTGCGCCGCGTCCCTCCCGGGATCGCGGCCGAACGATTGGGGGGGGGACTCGACCTGTCGGCCACGCTGGTGACTGGTCGCCCGGTGCTTGAACCCGGGCTTCCCGCGCTCGCGCATGAGGGCGCCCTGGTCATCCCCATGGCCGAGCGGCTCTCGACCGAGGCCGTGGGGCTGTTGACGCAGGTGATGGACACCCGTTCGGTGCGTACCGAGCGCGACGGGGTCAGTGCCGTGCGCCCCGCCGCGTGCGCGCTTCTCCTGCTGGACGAAGCGGAGCCCGATGAGCCGTCAGTTGCGGCGTCACTGGCCGATCGCGTCGCATTCGATCTCCGCCTTCCCCCCGGCGCCGCAGATCCCGTGGCGGATGCGCCGTCCATTGGTGAGGTGGCCGCGGCGCGAGAGCGTCTGCCCGGGGTGCACCTGCCACCCGACGCCGTGTCCGCGCTGGTCGCGGCCGCCGCCTCCCTTGGGGTGGCGTCGTTGCGAGCGGCAAGCTTTGCCATGCGGGCTGCGCGTGCGCATGCCGCGCTTGCGGGCCGCGACCTGGCCAACGGCGACGACCTCGCCGCCGCCGCGGCGCTGGTCCTCGGGCCACGGGCCACCCGGCTGCCGCTGCCGCCGGAGGACGAGGCGCCCCCGCCGCCGGAACCTCCCCCCCCCTCGTCGGAGTCGGACCAGGCGGCGGAGCCGCCCGGCGCCGAGGAAGAGCGCGAGCTGGCAGAGCGCGTCGTGGACGCCGCGACGGCGGCCATTCCCCCCGACCTCCTGGCGCTCCTTGCGGCTGGGGCCGCCGGTGCGCGTGGGGGGGGGAGACAGGGCGACGCATCCACCGAGGGGCCTCGCGGTCGTCGGGTGGGCACCCGGCGCGGCGATCCGCGGCGTGGCGCACGACTTGACCTGCTGGCAACGATTCGCGCGGCCGTGCCGTGGCAGCGGTTGCGGGGCGCCGCGCCGGGCGGCGGTGCGCTGGCCGTACGGCCCGACGACTTCCGGATCCAGCGGCGCTGGCGGCCGTCGGCCACGACAACGATTCTCGTGGTGGACGCCTCCGGCAGCACTGCGCTCAACCGACTCAACGAAGCGAAGGGTGCGGCAGAGCAGTTGCTCGCCGCGAGCTATGTGCGCCGCGATGCCGTCGCGATGGTGACCTTCCGCGGCGCGGGGGCGGAAGTGGTCTTGCCGCCCACGCGTGCGCTGGCCCGGGCCAAACGCGCGCTCGCCGGCCTTCCCGGTGGGGGGGGGACACCGCTGGCGGCCGCGCTGGATTGCATTGCCGAGGTGCAGCGGCAGGTCCGACGAGCGGGAGGGAGGCCGGTCGTGCTGATCCTCAGCGATGGTCGCGCCAATGTGACACGCGCCGGAACCGGCGGCCGCCCGGTGGCGCACGCAGAGGCCCTCGGGGTGGCGCGACGGCTCCGAGCGGACCGTGTCGAGGGCGCGTGGCTCGACATCGGACCCCGGCCGAGTGCGGTGGCGCAGGAGATCGCCGACACGATGGGCCTGCGCTACCTCCCATTGCCGATCGCGGATGCCGCTGCGATCACCCGCGTGGCCACCCTGGCGCGTGATGCCGCGTGACCCGATGACGATCACGATGCCGGCGCCCGGCGCCCCCGCACGCGCGAATGGAGGGCTGGCCGGCGCGGTGGTGCTGGTGCTGCTGTTCTGGTGGCTGGCGACGGGGGCAATCGTCGCGGTGGAACGCAATGACACCACACGCCTGATCGGTGTCCTCGTCGCGACCTGGCTGATGGTGCTGGCTGGGGTGATGGCGGTGCGAGTCCGCGACGACACGTCGCCGCGCGGCGCGCTGCTCGGGTTCGGCGTCGGTTCGCTCGCCTGGTTGTGGGTGTCAGCCCTGCTCTACGCGGGGGTGGTGGTCGGCCCGAGCGTGCCGGTGCCGCCTGAACTCGGACAGGCGCCGTCCATCCCGCTCGCGTTGCGGGCCGCCGTCGCGACGGGGTGGCACGACTTGCTGGCTCTCGCAACGATCGGCGCCTTGTATCTGGTCCCTGGCCGCAATCCGTTGGCGTGGCAGACCCTCGGCCTCTTCTGGGTGGTGCAGCAGGTCGCCAAGGTGAATGTGTTTGTCGGGGTCGTCAACAACGGGATTCACTTCCTCCCGCCCCGGCTCGCATTCCTGACGGCGTTCTTCGGGCCGACGCGACTGCATCCGTTCCTGCTGGTGTCGATCGCGGGGGCGGCGGTAGCGGCGGTCTGGCTGATCCGCGGGGCGCGACGAGCCGGGACACGGTTCGAGCGCTGGCGCTTGGCGCTGCTGTCGGTGCTCGTCGTGCTGGCGGCGATCGAGTATGCGGTGCTGGCCATCCCCGACAATCTCCCCTTGTGGGACGTCTTCCTGCGACTGCGTGGAGGGTGAACATGCGTCATGAGAGTCCGCGGTTCGATGCAGCACGGTGGGGGTGGGTCGCGACTGCGATCCATGCCTTCCTCACGCTGGTCAGCATCGGAGCGTTCGCGGTGATGATCGGGCGGCCGATTCCCACGACCGCCGACCCCGATTGGTGGCGCGCCTCCTACCAATGGGGGATGACATACATGGGGGCCCTGGTCCTCGTGCTTGGCTTCTTCGGCGCGTTGTTCGCCCTCTGGGATGCCGCTGGGCGTCGGGCCGCACTCCGTGCTGCCGGTTGGGTCGTGGGGTTCACGCTCACGATCGAGTTGATCGGTGCTGCCACCGGCCTGCCGTTCGGCGAGCATGCCTACGGGGGCGATCTGGGATGGCGCGTCTTCGGGCTCGTGCCGTTCACGATTCCGCTGTCCTGGTTCCTCATGTTGTACGCGACCACCGGGCTCGCGTTGCGGGCCGGCCTCGGTTGGCGCGGTACGGCGATTCTGGCGACGGTCGGCTTGCTGGCCTACGATGTCCTGCTCGAACCCGCGATGAGCGCGGCCTATCCGTTCTGGATCTGGCGCGAGGGTGGCACGTGGCATGGAATGCCGATTGCCAATTGGTTCGCGTGGGCGACGATCGGGCCGCTCATCGGCTGGATGCTGCACCGCGCGACCGGGACGTCACTGGCACGCATCGCGGAGTCGCGCCAACCGGACCTCATCTACCTGGTCAACGGATTGTTGCCCCTCGCGATGGCGGTGCGATACGAGCTCTACGGCGCGGCGATCGTGGGGGGGGGAGCGATGGCCTGCTTCGCCGTGGTCCCGACGCTGATCACGTGGGCGCGCCGGCACCGCGCGGGGGCGGGCGCCGTGGCCGCTGTCGAGTGACGCGCGGACCGGCGCTTCCGGCCAGCGGGGCGTGGCGTGCGCGGATCCTCGGCTGGGTCTCCTCGGCCCGCTGGCAGGCGTGGGCCAGCGCATTTCCGCTCACGCGACCGTTCGCCCGGCGGGCCTCGCGCCGGGTCTTTGATCTCTGTGCCGGCTTCGTCTATTCGCAGGTGCTCCTCGCCGTGATGCGGTTGCGGCTGCTCGAGCACCTCGCCGACGGTCCGCAGTCGGCCGACGCCATCGCGGCCGCGCTGGAGCTGCCGACTGATTCAACCGATCGCTTGCTCTCGGCCGCCGGTGCCCTTGATCTGCTCCGCCACCGGCGCGATGGTCGCTGGGACATCGGCCCCCTCGGCATGGCGCTCGTGGGCCGGGAGGACTTCCGCGTGCTCTTCGAGCACAACCTGCTGCTCTATCGTGACCTCGCCGATCCCGTGGCCCTCCTGCGCGCTGGCCGCCGGGACGATACCGCGCTCGCGCGCTTCTGGCCGTATGCGCTGAACGCCACCCCCGATGCCGTGCCCGCCGACGCGGCCGCAGCCTACAGCGCGGTGATGGCTGCCTCGCAACCCCAGGTTGCGGCGGAGGCGCTGGCGGCCTATGACGTCGCCCGGCACCGTCGGCTGCTCGACCTCGGGGGGGGGGAGGGGGTCTTCCTGCGCGAAGCGGCCGCTCGGGCGCCAGCGCTCCAGCTCCACCTCTTTGATCTGCCCGCCGTGGCGGCGCGAGGGGAAGCCCACCTCACCGAGGCGGGACTGGGCGGACGGCTGACGGTAACGGGGGGGGATTTCTTCCGTGGCCCGCTGCCCACAGGCGCCGATCTGGTGTCGCTGGTCCGGGTGCTGCACGATCACGACGACGAACCGGTCGAGGGGTTGCTGCGCCGGGTCCACGATGTCCTCCCACCCGGAGGGCGGGTTCTCGTCGTCGAGCCGATGGCTGGCATCCCGGGAGCCGAAGCGGTGGGCGAGGCCTATTTCGCGCTTTATCTCCTGGCCATGGGCAGCGGACGGGCCCGAACGCCCGCCGAGCTTGCTGGGATGCTGGTGCGGGCCGGCTTCGCCAATATCCGTATTCATCCGGTCCGATCACCCATCCGGACCGGGGTCATCACCGCCACAAAGCCCATCTGATCGACGGCTGATCTCCATCGGAGGATCAGTCACGCCGTCAGGTGTCCGTTTCTCTTGACACAAGCGACTGTCGCGTGCAGTTTACAGATGACCGCCCCAACCTGGGTGGCTCACAATCCATTCCCCGATGCCGGATGCCCACCGTGGACGCTCTCGCGGTAGTGCTCGAACAACCACAGCAGCTTTCGCTGCAACGCCTCGCGTTGTCGCCCGAACCGGGTGCGAACGATGTCGTGGTGGGTGTCGACTGGACCGGGATCTCGGCTGGGACCGAGCGGTTGCTCTGGTCGGGTCGGATGCCGTCGTTCCCCGGGCTCGGGTATCCGCTGGTGCCTGGCTATGAAACGGTCGGGACGGTGGAGTGGGCCGGTGAAACCTCCCAGCATGCCGTGGGCGATCGCGTCTTCCTCGCGGGCGCGCGTTGTTATGGTGAAACCCGCGCACTGTTTGGTGGCGCGGCAAGCCGCGTGGTCGTGCCCGGTGATCGCGCCATCAGCTGTGCGCCTGCGTTGGGCGAACAGGGCGTGCTTTTCGCGCTCGCCGCAACCGCATGGCACGCCGCGTGGGGCAGCCATGGTGGTCACCCCGACCTGATCGTCGGACACGGGGCGCTCGGCCGGTTGCTGGCGCGCCTGGCGATCGCCGCGGATCCGACCCTCCCCCCCCCAGTCGTCTGGGAGACGAATCCGCAGCGGCACGATGGTGCGATCGGCTACCCGGTGATGCACCCGAGTGATGACACGCGTCGTGACTATCGGGCGATCTACGACGTGAGCGGGGCGGACGGCATCGTGGACCAACTTGTCGAGCGCCTGGCACCCGGCGGCGAGATCGTGCTGGCGGGTTTCTACTCCGAGCCGGTCGCGTTCGCCTTCCCGCCGGCGTTCCTGCGCGAGGCCCGGTTGCGGGTGGCCGCGGAATGGCGGCCCAGCGATCTCGCGGCCGTGGCAGAACTCGCGAATACCGGACGTCTTCCGCTACATGACCTGATCACGCACACCGTGGATGCGACCGAGGCCGCTGCGGCCTACGACACGGCCTTCACGGACCCCGCCTGCGTCAAGATGATCCTGGATTGGAGAGCACATCGATGATCGATGGCCCGACGCCTGACACCAGTTATGACGAGCGCCTGCGCGCCGAAGCCGCAGTCGAACCCGAGGTCCCGGTGCACACCGGCGAACCCACGCGCGAGACGCAGATCATCGCGATCTATGGCAAGGGTGGCATCGGCAAGAGCTTCACGCTGGCGAACCTCAGCTACATGATGGCGCAGCAGGGCAAGCGCGTGTTGCTCATCGGTTGCGACCCGAAATCCGACACGACCTCGCTGCTGTTCGGCGGCAAGAGCTGCCCGACGATCATCGAGACCTCGTCGCGGAAGAAGGCAGCGGGCGAGGAAGTGGCCATCGGCGATGTCTGCTTCAAGCGGGATGGCGTCTTCGCGATGGAGCTTGGTGGGCCCGAGGTTGGCCGTGGCTGTGGCGGGCGCGGCATCATCCACGGCTTCGAACTGCTGGAGAAGCTCGGGTTCCACGAGTGGGGCTTCGACTACGTCCTGCTCGACTTCCTCGGTGACGTGGTCTGCGGCGGTTTCGGCCTGCCGATCGCGCGTGACATGTGCCAGAAGGTGATCGTGGTCGGCTCCAATGACATGCAGTCGCTCTACGTCGCCAACAATGTCTGCTCAGCGGTCGAGTATTTCCGCAAGCTTGGCGGCAACGTCGGCGTCGCGGGGCTGGTGATCAACAAGGACGATGGCACCGGCGAGGCGCAGGCTTTTGCTGATGCGGTCGGGATTCCGGTGCTCGCTGCCATTCCGCAGAACGATGACATTCGTCGGAAGAGCGCGAATTACGAGATCGTCGGTCGTCCTGGCGGTCAGTGGGCATCGCTTTTCGAGCAGCTCGGTGTCGCAGTGGGCGAGGCGCCGCCGTTGCGGCCGACGCCCCTGACGTCCGACGGCCTGCTGGCATTGTTCAGCGGCGAGACCACCGGGCGTGATGTGGTGCTCAGCCCGGCGTCGCAGGCCGACATGCGCGGCGGCGAACTGGTGGAAGTGCCGTCTCTCGAAGTCATCTACGATACGGTCTGAGACGATCATGACGACTCGCCCGCTCCCGCTCGCCGACTCGATGCCCGCCGCTTCCGCTGCGGCGTCGGGGTGCCATGGAGGTCGTGAGACCCTCGAGGCCGCGGCGCGTGCGGCAGGGAAGGGTGAGTTGCTCGACGGGATGGCTCGTGACTATCCGCGTGGTCCGCACGACCAGCCGCAATCGATGTGTCCGGCCTTCGGCTCATTGCGCGTCGGCCTGCGCATGCGTCGCACCGCGACGATTCTCTCCGGCTCGGCGTGCTGTGTGTACGGTCTCACGTTCACCTCGCACTTCTATGGCGCGCGCCGGACGGTGGGCTACGTCCCATTCAACTCCGAAACGCTGGTGACCGGACAACTCTTCGAGGACATCCGCAAGGCCGTCTTCGACCTCGCCGACCCCGAGAAGTACGACGCGGTGATCATCACCAACTTGTGCGTGCCGACCGCCTCGGGTGTTCCGTTGGATCTCCTCCCGGACGAGATCGAGGGCGTCCGCATCATCGGCATCGACGTACCCGGCTTCGGTGTGCCGACCCACGCGGAGGCGAAGGATGTCCTCGCTGGCGCGATGCTGCGGGTCGCCCGGAAGGAAGCCGCGCAGGGCCCCGTCGCGCGTCCGACGAACGCCATCACGGATCGCCCGACCGTCACCCTCCTCGGAGAGCTCTTCCCGGTCGATCCGATGGGGATCGGTGCGTTGCTCGCCCCGATGGGTCTTGCGGTTGGTCCGACCGTACCGTGTCGCGAGTGGCGCGAGCAGTATGCCGCGCTCGCGTCGCCGGTGGTTGCTGCGGTGCACCCGTTCTATACGGCGGCCGTTCGGGAGTTTGAAGCGGCCGGTCGCACGGTTGTCGCGTCTGGTCCCGTCGGCGTTGAGGGCACCGCCGCCTGGCTCGAGGCCATTGGTCGCGCGGCGGGTGTGTCCGAGGCCGATATCGCCTCCGCCAAACAGGCCGCACTGCCGGCGATTGAAGCGACCGTCGCGAAGCATCGCATTGCGGGTCGCGTCACCGTGAGTGGCTACGAAGGCAGCGAGCTCCTGGTGGCGCGCCTCCTGATCGAGGCTGGTGCCGACGTACCGTACGTCGGCACCGCATGCCCGCGCACGCCGTGGAGCGCGCCCGACAAGGAGTGGCTGGAAGCGCGAGGCACGGTGGTGCAGTATCGCGCGTCCCTCGAGCAGGACGTCGCCGCGGTGCGCGCGTTCGAGCCGGATCTCGCCATCGGCACCACGCCGGTGGTGCAGGCGGCGAAGGAGCGCGGGACCCCCGGCGTCTACTTCACCAATCTGATTTCGGCGCGACCGCTCTTCGGCGCGCCTGGTGCGGGTTCACTCGCGGCGACGGTCAACGGTGCGATCGGTGGCGCGGTGCGACTCAACCGGATGCGGAGCTTCTTCACGGGTGTCGGCACCGGCGCGGGTGCCGGCTATGGCCACACGGAGGTGCCGGTCGAGCGCGCGGTGACCAGTTGGAAGCCCGCGGTAAAGAAAGCCAAGGATGATGGCACCATGACCGACATCGGGGAGAAGTAGATGCTCGTCCTCGACCACGATCGCGCTGGCGGCTATTGGGGCGCCGTGTACGCCTTCACTGCGGTGAAGGGGTTGCAGGTCGTCATTGACGGACCGGTCGGCTGCGAGAATCTCCCGGTCACCTCCGTGTTGCACTACACCGATGCCTTGCCGCCACACGAGTTGCCCATCGTGGTGACTGGCCTGTCCGAAGACGAACTCGCGCGCGACGGCACCGAGGCCGCGATGCGCCGCTCGCACGCCACGCTGGATCCGATGCGGCCAGCGGTCGTGGTCACCGGCAGCATCGCCGAGATGATCGGTGGCGGGGTGACGCCCGAGGGGTCCGGGCTGCTGCGCTTCCTGCCGCGCACCATCGACGAAGACCAGTGGCAGAGTGCCGATCGCGCGATCAACTGGCTCTGGACCGAGTTCGGGGCCAAGCGCGCGCGCCGCAAGGCCAAGCCACGCCCCGAGGGCAGCAAGCCGCTGGTGAACATCATCGGCCCGATCTACGGCACGTTCAACATGCCGAGCGACCTGGCGGAGATGCGGCGACTGATCGAGGGCATCGGGTGCGAGGTGAATCTCGTCTTCCCGCTCGGCACCCACCTCGATGACATCGCCAAGCTGGGCGAGGCCGACGTGAACGTGGTGATGTACCGCGAGTTCGGTCGCAAGCTGTGCGAGACCCTCGGCAAGCCATACTTGCAGGCGCCGATCGGGATGCACAGCACGACGGCCTTCCTGGAAAAGCTCGGCGAGCTCACCGGCGTGGACCCGCAGCCGTTCATCGCGCGCGAGAAGCACGTCACGCTGAAGCCGATCTGGGATCTCTGGCGCAGCGTGACGCAGGACTTCTTCCAGAGCGCGCCGTTCGGCGTGGTGGCGAACGAGACCTATACGCGCGGGATGCGCGCCTTCCTTGAAGATGAACTCGGCATGCCGTGTGCCTTCGCGGTGTCGCGCCTGCCGGGGAAGAAGACCGACAACGCCGCGATTCGCGAGGTCGTGCAGAAGGCGCCGCCGCTGGTCTGTTTCGGCAGCTACAATGAACGGATGTACCTCGCGGAGATCGGTTCGAAGGCCCAGTATGTGCCGGCGTCCTTTCCGGGGGCGATCATCCGGCGTCATACCGGCACGCCGTTCATGGGCTATGCGGGCGCGACCTACCTCGTGCAGGAGGTCTGCAACGCGCTGTTCGATGCCCTCTTCCACATCCTGCCGCTGGGCACCGAGCTCGACAAGGCCGCGCTCGCGACGCCGGTGCGCCACGCCCCCGCGACGATGCCATGGGACGACGACGCCACCGCGCTGCTGCACGAACTCGTCGAAGCGCAGCCGTTCCTGGTGCGCATCTCGGCGGCGAAGCGGTTGCGCGAGGGCGCGGAGCAGACGGCACGCGATGGTGGACGTGACCGGGTGGCCCTCGAGGATCTCGGCATCCCGGCAAGCGTGGGGAACTGATGGCAGGAACCCTGTCCGTCGGGTAAGGCGGAACGCAGTACGATGGCCCGCATGGGGTGGTGCCATCTCGGCAAAATTCAAGGCCAAACTGAGGGGAGGTGACGATAATGGCAGAACCCGGATCACTCCGCGGCTCCACCGGATTTACGGAGGAGGAAGCGCGGGAATTCCACGGTGGCTACATGCGCGGCTTCGCCGTATTCATGGTTGTAGCGGTCGTGGCTCACTGGTTGGCGTGGTCGTGGAAACCCTGGCTCTAAAGGAGCTCCTGTATGCACCGCATGTGGCTTTACGTGGATCCGCGGAAGGCGATGGTTGCGCAGGGGGTTTTCCTCTTCGCCCTCGCCGCGATGATTCACTTCATTCTCCTCTCCACGCCGAAGTACAACTGGCTGGGTGAGGGCGGCAATGCCCAGAACGTCGCGGCGATGACGCCGCTGCCGGGCAACTGACGCAGTTCGTGTTCACCTGACGGGCGCGGGTTCCGGATCGAATGATCCGGGGCCCGTCCCGAAAGCCGCCCCCGGCGGACCGCCCGATCGTCTGGAGACGACACCTATGGCGATGCTGAGTTTTGAACGCAAATATCGAGTCCGCGGGGGAACCCTGATCGGCGGCGACCTGTTCGATTTCTGGGTCGGCCCGTTCTACGTCGGTTTCTTCGGCGTGACCACCCTTTTCTTCGCCCTTGCCGGCACGCTCCTCCTCGTGTGGGGTGCGGCCATTGGCGAGGGACTGAACGGTCAGAGTTGGAATCTCTGGCAGATCAGTATTGCCCCCCCCGACCTCAGCTATGGGCTCGGTCTCGCCCCGCTGACCGAAGGTGGTCTCTGGCAAGTGGTGACCGTCTGTGCCACCGGTGCCTTCCTCTCATGGATGCTCCGCCAGGTCGAGATCTCCCGGAAGCTCGGGATGGGGCTGCACGTGCCATTCGCCTATGGCGTGGCCGTGTCGGCGTACCTGACCCTCGTGGTCGTGCGGCCGATGCTGCTCGGCGCGTGGGGACATGGGTTCCCCTACGGGATTCTGTCGCACCTCGACTGGGTCTCGAACGTGGGCTACCAGTACCTGCACTTCCACTACAATCCGGCGCACATGATCGCCATCACCTTCTTCTTCACCTGCTGCCTCGCCCTGGCGATGCACGGGTCGCTGATTCTGTCCGTGACGAATCCGAAGAAGGGCGAACCGGTCAAGACGAGCGAGCACGAGAACGCATTCTTCCGCGACACCCTCGGCTACTCGATCGGCGCGATTGGCATCCACCGTCTTGGCCTCTGGCTGGCCCTCCTGGCGGTGATCTTCAGCGACCTCTGCATCCTCATCTCCGGCCCCTTCTGGACCAAGGGCTGGCCTGAGTGGTGGAGCTGGTGGCTCAACCTCCCGATCTGGTCCTAGGAGACGACGGGCATGCCCGACTATCAGAATCTCTGGACCCAGGTCCAGGTGCGGACCGCCCCGGATTGGGGTCCGCCAATCAAGGAAGACACGTGGACGCGACAATTCCCGCCCAAGATTTCGTATTGGCTCGGGAAGGTCGGTGACTGGCAGGTGGGACCGATCTATCTCGGCTGGACCGGGGTAGCCTCCCTCATCTTCGGTACGCTCGCGTTCAACATCATCGGCTTCAACTACCTCGCGCAGGTCAACTGGAACGTGATCGAGTTTGTCCGGCTCCTGCCGTGGCTCTCGCTCGATCCGCCGGCGCCGGGGTATGGCCTGAGCATTCCGCCGATGGCGGAGGGGGGATGGTGGCTGCTCGCCGGCTTCTTCCTCACCGTCTCGGTGCTGCTGTGGTGGGTGCGCCTCTTCCGACGTGCCAGGGCGCATGGCATGGGCAATCACCTGCCGTGGGCATTCGCTTCGGCGATCTGGCTCTTCCTGGTGCTGGGCTTCATTCGCCCGCTGCTGATGGGCGCCTGGGGTGAGGCGGTGCCGTTCGGCATCTTCTCGCACCTCGATTGGACGGCGGCGTTCAGCATCCGGTACGGGAACCTGTTCTACAACCCGTTCCACATGCTCTCCATCGCCTTCCTCTATGGGTCGGCACTGCTCTTCGCCATGCACGGCGCGACCATTCTCGCCACGGCGAAGTACGGCGCGGAGCGCGAGATCGAGCAGATCACCGATCGCGGAACCGGTGCGGAGCGTTCGGCGCTGTTCTGGCGCTGGACGATGGGCTTCAATGCGACGATGGAATCGATCCACCGGTGGGCGTGGTGGTTTGCGGTGCTGACGACGCTCACCGGCGGCATCGGCATCCTGCTGACCGGCACGGTCGTGGACAACTGGTATCTGTGGGGTCAGAAGCACGGCCTCGTGCCCCAGTATCCGGCCGCGTGGGAAGCCGCCGATCCGGCGACGGTTCCTGAACGCTCGGGCCAGTTGCAAATGGCGCCGCCTGATACCTTCCCCGGCCTGCCGGCTGGAGGTGCACGATGAGCATGCACCGCTTCCGCCCGGGCGCGCTCGTCGCGCTCGTGGCGGCCGTGTCACTCGCCGGTTGCGAACTGCCGCCGCAAGAGAGCACCCAGAACGGCTTCCGCGGTGTCGGGATGCAACAGGTCTACTCGCCCGAACGGCTTGCCGGCACCGCCGCAGATCATCAGGTGCCCGATCCGCTTGCGCCCAGCTCTACCACCGATTCGTCGCGCGCGGGTGACCAGTACCAGAACCTCCAGGTGCTCGGACACCTCTCGAACGGCGAGTTCGTGCGAACGATGGCAGCGATGACCGAGTGGGTGGCCCCGAAGACTGGCCCCGAGGCTGGTTGCGTGTACTGTCACAACCCGGCCAACATGGCGAGTGATGAGAAGTACACCTACAAGGTCGCCAAGCAGATGCTGAAGATGACGCACGCGGTGAACTCGGAATGGACCGGTCACGTCGCCCAAACGGGTGTCACGTGCTACACCTGTCACCGGGGGAATCAGGTGCCGGAAGGGACCTGGTTCTACACCGACGAGAACCAGTCACTGCGCCATTACCTGGATCGAGAGGACGTCCGCGTCCAGACCGACGCGGCGCTGCGCAGTGAGAGCAACAACCTCGCGAGTGTCAACCAGACCGAGTACACCTACGGCCTGATGATCTCGATGAGTTCGGCGCTCGGGGTCAACTGCACCTACTGCCACAACTCGCGCGCCTTCGCGGATTGGGAGCAGAGTCCGGCGCAGCGCTTGACGGCGTTGCGTGGCACGCGGATGGTGCGTGACCTGAACATCAACCACATGCTGGTCTTGCAGGACGTGTGGCCTGAGGCGAAGCACGCCAAGGGGCACCTGACCGGCGAGGGCACGCTCAAGCCGTGGCATGTGGATGCCAACATCTCCCGCGGTCCGCTGGGCGACGGCGCCAAGCTGCAGTGCAGCACCTGCCACCAGGGCGTCTACAAGCCGCTCTATGGGCAGCCGATGGCGAAGGACTACCCCGGGATGTATCCGGCGCCGCAGGCGGCGGAAGTCCCGATGGCAACCGAGGGTGATTCGATGCCGACCCAGGTGTCGTTGAACCCCTGAAGTCTGTGTCGCAGGGATGATGCCCTCGAGCGATGTGATCGCTCGGGGGCATCACGCGTTCTGGACCCGTGGTTGTGTTCGCGCGCGGATCTCCTAGGTTCCCAAGGCTGGACTGAGGAGAGAAGATGAACATGTTGCATGATCCGACCACCGGCGACGCCTTCGCCGGCCCCGCTGCTCATGACGCCCCCGCCGTGCGCGAGGCGTTGCGCCGAGCCACCCGTGCCCAGGCAGGGTGGGGCCGCGTGCCGATGGCGGAACGCGCTGCCGTCCTGCGCGCGATGGCCCGCGAGCTTCGCCGTGATGCCGATGCACACGCCAGCCTCATGGCGCGCGAAATGGGCAAGCCGGTGCGCCAGGGTCGCGCCGAGATCGAGAAGTGCGCAGCGACCTGTGACTTCTATGCAGATCACGGCGCTTCCTTCCTGGCAGACCGGCATGTCGCGCACGAGGCGCATGAGGCGTTCGTCACGCACCGACCGCTCGGGACGATCCTGGCCGTGATGCCGTGGAATTTTCCATTCTGGCAGGTCATCCGTGCTGCCGCGCCGGCGCTGATGGCTGGCAACGCGATGCTGCTCAAGCATGCCAGCAACGTGCCGCATGCTGCCCTCGCGATCGACGCGGCATGGCGTGAGGCCGGACTGCCGGTGGGTCTCTTTCAGGCACTCCTGATCGACGGCACCGCAGCGCGACGCCTGATCCGATCCCCGCTCGTGCAGGGAGTCACCCTGACGGGCAGCACGGCCGCAGGCCGGGCAGTTGGCAAGACAGCGGGGGAGCGGCTGAAGCCCTGTGTGCTGGAGCTCGGGGGAAGTGACCCGTACCTGATTCTGGCGGATGCCGACCTCGACGTGGCGGTGGAGGCCTGTGTGACGTCGCGGTTGCTGAACGGCGGGCAGAGCTGCATCGCAGCCAAACGCTTCATCGTCGTGGAGCCCATCCGTGAGGCATTCGAGTCACGGTTCGTGGCCCGCATGGCAGCGGCGCGGCAGGGTGATCCTCGCGATGCGGACACCGATGTCGGTCCGATGGCGCGTCACGATCTGCGCGAGGAGCTGCACGATCAGGTCGAGCGCAGCATTGCGAAGGGTGCCCGATTGCTGCTCGGCGGCACGATCCCCGACGGCCCTGGGGCGTTCTATCCCCCAACGGTGCTCACTGACGTGCGGCGCGGCATGCCGGCCTGGCGCGAGGAACTCTTCGGCCCGGTCGCGGCGATCATTCCGGTCCGTGACGAGCGTGCAGCAATCCGGGCGGCGAACGCGAGCGTCTTCGGCCTCGGCGCTGCGGTCTTCACACGTGATGTCGAACGGGGGCGTCGTATCGCCCGCGATGAACTCCATGCCGGCGCATGCGCCGTGAATGATTTCGTGCGCTCGGATCCGCGCTTGCCGTTTGGCGGCATCCGCGAGAGTGGTTTCGGGCGCGAGCTCGCTGGGGAGGGCATTCGTGCCTTCGTGAACATCAAGTCGGTGGTCATCGCCTGACCCCACGTATCTCTCGGAGGTGGACTCATTCTGCTGCTCGCAACTGATCTCGACGGCACCTTTCTCGGCGGCCGTCAGGCGGATCGTCTGGCCCTCTATCGCGCGCTGCGCGCCGCGCCGGATGTCCGGCTGGTTTTCGTGACGGGTCGCGGGGTGGAGAGTGTCCTGCCGCTGCTCGGGGACGCCCTCGTGCCCGATCCGGAGTTCATCATCGCCGATGTCGGTGGCACCATCGTCACGACCGACGGCCTTCGCCCGGTGGACCCGATTCAGTGGGAGATCGACGCGCGATGGGTGGGGGTCGAGGCGGTCCTCGAGGCGATCGGGACGCTGGAGGGATTGGAACGTCAGGCGGTGCCACAGGAACGGCGGGTGTCGTTCCACGCGGAACGCCTCGAAGTGATTGACGAAGTGCGGCATCGCGTGCGCAACCTCCCGGTGGACGTCCTCCACTCGGCGGATCGCTACCTCGATGTGCTGCCGCGGGGGACCAACAAGGGCAGCACCCTGATGCGCTTGGTGGAGCAGCTCCGCATTCCCGCCGACCGGGTGCTGGTCGCTGGTGATACGCTCAACGACCTCTCACTCTTCGAAACCGGATACCGCGGCGTGGTGGTCGGGCAGTCGGAACCCGCGCTCGTCACCGCAACGGCGGACTTCCCGCATGTCCACCAGGCGATGTTGCCCGGTGCGGGAGGGATCCTCGAGGCGTTGCGACTCATGGATGAGCGCGAACGTTTCGTCGAACCCGCTCCTGGTCCGGTCACCTCCGGCGATGCCCAACTCGTGGTGGTGTATCATCGATTGCCGTTCGACGAACGCCTCGTGGACGGGGAGCTCACGCGGCGGCGGCCGACGTCACCCAACGGCATCATTCCCACCCTCCTCGGTTGCTTCGAGGGCGGCCGACCCGGATCGTGGGTGGCATGGAGCACGCAGCACGCTCCCGGTGCGACAGCGATCACCCACGAATTGGTGGACGAGGAGCGGTATCCCAACCTCCTGGCAGCGAAACTGCCCCTCGAAGAAGACGACGTGCGCCGGTTCTACAAGGAGTTCTCGAAGGAAGCGTTCTGGCCCGTGATCTTCTCCTTCGTCGAGAAAGCACGCTTTCGCTCATCGGATTGGGAGCACTACCTCACGATCAACCAACGCTTTGCGGAGGCCGCGGCAGCGGAAGCCGACGAAGGGGCGCTCGTCTGGATCCACGACTACAACCTCTGGATGGTACCCGGGTTCTTGCGTCGTCTGCGTCCGGATCTCCGGATCGGCTTTTTCCATCACACCTCGTTCCCGCCGGCAGACATCTTCAACGTCATTCCGTGGGCCGGCCAGATCGTTGGCTCGCTGGCGCAGTGCGACCTCGTCGGATTCCACATCCCCCGCTACGCGGCGAATTTTCTCGATGTGCTGCGCTCACACATCCCGACGGAAGTCGTCGAGGCCGAACCCTGTGCCCCGCGCTTCCGCGTGCATGGTGTCGCGCTCGCCATTCCGAAGATGCCCACGGTCATCGCGGTGGGTGATCGCACGGTGCGCCTCGGGGCGCATCCCGTCGGTGTGAACGTCCGCGCCGTGCGTGACATTCTCGAGGATCCGGTGCGGCGGGAGACGGTCGAGGCGGTGCGCGAGCGCTTTCGTGGGACCCGACTCGTCCTCAGTGTCGAGCGACTCGACTATGTGAAGGGGCCGCTGCAGAAGCTCGAAGCCTTCGAGCGTTTCCTCGAGGTCCATCCCGACCAACGCGGGTCGGTGTCGCTGGTGTTCGTGACCACGCCACCCGCGCCCGGGATGGAAGTGTACGAGGAGGTGCGGGAAGCGGTCGATCGTGCGGTGGGGCGGATCAACGGTCGTTTCGCCACGCTGGAATGGACACCGATTCACTACCTCTTCCGTGCGTTGCCGTTTGATGAGGTCGTCGGCTTTGCGGCGGCAGCGGATGTGGCATGGGTGACCCCGCTGCGGGATGGGCTGAACCTGGTCGCCAAGGAGTATGTGGCGGCGCAGGCGGCCACTGGTGGGGCAGGGGTGCTGGTCGTATCCGAGTTTGCCGGTGCCGCGGTGGAACTCCATGGCGCGTTGCTCACCAATCCGTACGACGTCGAGGGGATGGTGGCGACACTCCATCAAGCGCTCACCTTGCCCGAGGAGGAGCGCCGCCAGCGGATGCGACGCCTCACCGAGGTGGTCGAGGGCCACGACGTCGATGCGTGGAGCCGTGAGTTCCTGGAGGCGCTCGGCGACACGCCCCACGGCGGCTGACGCGTGCTCTCGCTCCTCGACTGGGCGATCATTGGCGGGTATCTCGCCTTTGCGCTCTGGGTAGGACTCGCCACCCGGGAGGGGAGCGGACGCGGACCCCGCTCCTACTTCCTCGCGGATCGCTCCCTGCCGTGGTGGTGGGCCGGGATCTCGGTTGCCGCCACCACGTTCGCCGCGGACACCCCACTGGCGGTGGCGGGGATCATTGCCGATCGCGGTGTCTCGGGCAACTGGATGTGGCTCTCGTGGATCCTTGTCCATGCGGCCGTCGCGGTGGTCTTTGCCCGACGCTGGTGGCGGGCCGACGTGATCACCGATGCCGAGTTCATCGCGGTCCGCTATGCCGACCCGGCGGCGCCCGTGCTTCGTTCATTCCGCGCCGGCCTCTACGGTCTCGTCTACAACGTGATCATCCTGGGCTGGGTCCTGCGCGCGATGGCGAAGATCGCGCAGCCCTTCGTCCCATGGGAGCAATGGGCCCCCGGGCTTCTCGCAGGGGTGGGGCGCCTCCTTCCCGAGGGCACTGCCCTCGGCGGGCCGGGTGACCTGCTCACGATCCTGGTCCTCGTCGCCTTGGTGACGACCTACTCCTCGCTCGGCGGCATTCGCGGGGTGGTGCGCACGGACCTCGCGCAGTTTGCCCTTGGCATGGTGGGCAGCATCTGGCTTGCGGTGGCGGCGTGGCGTGCGGTGGGGGGACAGCGTGGCCTGCGGGAAGGCCTCGTGGCACTGCACGGTGCGGAGGCCGCATCGATCGTCGCGCTGTTCCCCAGCCCAGACAGCGGATGGGTGGCAAGCCTCGGGCTGGGAGCGTTCGGGCTCGGTGCCTACCTCTTGGTGCAGGCGTTCGCGAACGTGCCGGCCGATGGTGGCGGGTACTTGCAGCAGCGGCTGAGCGCGACGCGAAGCGAGGGAGATGCGGCCAAGGCGGCTGGGTTGTTCATCGTGCTGCAGTACCTCGTCCGGATCTGGCCCTGGCTCATCGTCGGCTTGGCTGCGCTGGTCCTGGTCCCCGTCGGTGGGGGGCCCAGTGCGCTCGCCCCCGAGCTGGCCGCGGCGGTGCGTGCGGATCGCGAGGTCGCGTATCCTGCGCTGATGGTTGCGCTCCTTCCCGCCGGCATTCTCGGTCTGCTGGTGGTGTCGTTGCTCGCCGCGTTCATGAGCACCATCGATACCCACTTCAATTGGGGGGCCTCGTACGCGGTGAAGGACGTCGTGTTGCGCCTGCGCCCTGACCTGTCACCGCGAGGGCAGATCGTGGCCGCGCGCGCGGCGGTCGTGGTCTTCGCGATCCTGGCGGTGGCCGTGGCGTTGCAGATCGAGCGCATCGAACAAGCGTGGCGCTGGGTGGCGGCGCTCGGTGCCGCACTCGGGGTGCCGACGTTGTTGCGCTGGGCGTGGTGGCGCATGACCGCGGCCGCGGAACTGGTCGGTGCGGTCGCCGGACTTGTCGTGGCGGTGGGCGTGGGTGTGGGTGCGATGGCGTACGAGCGCCAGTTGCTGTGGATTGCGGGAGCGAGTCTCGTCGCGACGCTGGCGACCATTGCACTGGGCCCACGCGCTGATCGCGTGGCCGCCGCCGCCTTCGCGACCCGAGTGCGACCGCCCGGGGTGTGGCCCGGGCGCAGTCACAGCGAAGGGTGGCGGAGCATGTTGGCGGCCGTTGGGGGAACCGCCGCGGTCGTGGTGCTGGTGATCGGCGCGCTCGTCCTGGGGCACTACCTGTTGCTCGGGCCCTGACGCGCGCGCTGTCGCACTCAGTCGTCGAGTACGAACGTCACTTTCAGGATGACGCGATAGCCGGTGATCTTGCCCTTGGTGACGATCACCTTCTGGCTCTGCACCCACGCTTCGCTGACATTGCGCAACGTCTTGTTGGCGCGGGTGATGCCGGTGGTAATGGCGTCGTCGAAGCTCTTCTTCGACTCGCAGATGATTTCACTGACGCGTGCGACGGACATGGGGATGCCTCCGGAGATGAGAAGTGGTCGGACCCTTCGAGTATGGACTCGCGTCCCGTCCGACGCAACGTGGTGCCGCCAGGTCGCGTATCTTGATGAGGGTCGCATTGCTCGCGACCGGCTGTCCCTCGATCCCGTTCACCCGGTGACCTCATGCCCCGACTCCCGTTGCTCCTGACTGTCATGACCGCCGCCCCCCTCGCTGCCCAGACCCCCGACGCCGCCATCGATGCGCGGGCGCGCGCCATCCATGACCGCGTCCTCACGCTCGACACGCACGTCGACATCAATCCGCGCAACTTCCAGTTGGGTGCCGCCAACTATGCCACGGAACTCCCGGGACGCCAGCAGGTTGACATCCCGAAGATGGAGCGCGGCGGACTCGATGCGGCGTTCCTGATCGTCTATGTCGGCCAGTCGGCGAACCTCACCCCCGAGGGCTTCGCGCAGGCGAACGCACAGGCGATGGAGAAGTTCGCGGCCATTCATCGACTGGTGGACACCATCGCGCCTGATCGTGCCGCGCTGGCACGCACGGCAGCGGACGTGCGCGCCATCAACGCGAGTGGCAAGCGCGCCATCCTCATCGGGATCGAGAACGGTTTTCCGGTCGGTTCCGATGTGACCAACGTGGCGAAGTTCCACGCCCTGGGCGGCCGGTACATGTCGCTGGCGCACAACGGTCACTCACAGCTCTCCGATTCCAACACCGGAGAACGTGATGGCGTCTGGCTGCACCACGGCCTCTCGGCGCTGGGCCGCGAGGTGATTCGGGAGATGAACCGGGTCGGGATGATGATCGACATCTCGCATCCGTCCAAGGCGTCGATGATGCAGACGCTCGAACTCACGACCGCACCGATCATTGCCAGCCACTCGGGCGTGCGTGCGCTGTGCGATCACTCCCGGAACCTCGATGACGAACAGTTGCGCGCCCTGGCGAAGAACGGTGGCGTGGTGCAGCTCGTCGCCTTCAACAGCTACGTGAAGTGCAGTGCGGCGGGGACCGCTCGCGCCGAGGCGCGGCAGGCGGCCATCGCTGACTTGCGGCGGGAGTATGGCGTCACCGGCGTGCGCCCGCAGGAGGTGACCGCCGCACTGGAGGCCCTCCCCGAGGCGCGGCGCAACGCGTTTCTCGCCGCGCAGGAGGACATCGTCTCGCGACGCTATCCGGCCGATCCCGCTGCCACGGTCGCCGACTTCGTCGATCACGTGGACTACGTGGTGAAGCTGATCGGGATCGATCACGCCGGCATCTCGTCCGACTTCGATGGCGGCGGGGGCGTGGAGGGGTGGCGCACGGCGGCCGAGACGTTCAACGTGACCCGCGAGTTGGTCCGGCGAGGCTATACCGAGGAGCAGATCGGCAAGATCTGGAGCGGCAACCTGTTGCGGGTGATGGAGGCCGTGGAAAAGGCGGCGGGGCGGTAAACGGGTGAAAGGTGAAACGTGAAAGGGTTGAGGGAGCGACATCGTTCGCGCTGCACACCTTCCGGCGCGTCGGCGCACCCGTTCACCTTTCACGTTTCACGTGTCGTCTCACCTCTTCTTTCCTAGCAATCCCCCCAGCAGCACCCCCATCACGGCCCGGACGACCATCGTCTGGGCCGTGCGTGCACCGGGGGACTTGAGGATCTTCTCCATCGCGCTCGGCTCGGGGCGCGGGGTACGACCACGTCCCCCCCCCGAACGCTTGCCGTCTTCCACGCCAACCGGCTGCGCCGCGGCCTCTGCCGCGGCCGCTGCGGCGGTTTCCTCCATCCGGCGCGCGAGCATCTCGTGCGCACTGTCGCGATCCACTGTCTCGGCATACGCCCGCACCTGCCGGGACCGCGCATTGAGTGCCGCGAGCTCGGCCGGGTCGAGTGGATCCATCCGTGCCGTGGGGGCGATGAGGTGCGTGGCCACTGGTGCGGTGGGCGTGCCCTTGCGGGTGAGCGTCGTGATCACCGCCTCGCCGGTCCCGACGCTGGTGAGCAACTCCTGGACGTCATACCACGGCGTCTTGGGGAAGGTGCGCGCGGCCGCACGGAGCGCCTTTTCATCGTCGGGGGTGAAGGCGCGGAGTGCGTGCTGGACCCGGTGGCCAAGTTGCCCGAGAATATCTGCTGGCACGTCCTTGGGGCTCTGGGTGACGAAGAAGATGCCCACCCCCTTCGAACGGATCAGGCGTACCACCTGTTCCACCTGCGTGAGAAACGCCTTGCTCGCATCATTGAAGAGCAGGTGGGCTTCATCGAAGAAGAAGACCAGTTTCGGCTTGGCCTGATCGCCGACTTCCGGCAGCTCCTGGAAGAGCCGCGCGAGCATCCACATCATGAACGTCGAGAAGAGTGCCGGCTTGTCCTGGACATCGGAGAGCTGCAGCGCACTGATCAGCCCGCGGCCATCGCGCTCGACCTGCATCAGGTCGGCGAGATCGAATTCCGGTTCGCCGAAGAAGGCTTCCGCGCCCTGGTGTTCGAGTTCGACCATCTCACGGAGCAGCACACCCACGGTCTGCTTCGACATCCCACCGTAGTCCTTCAATTCCGCCGCGCCCTCGTTGGCGAGGTACTGCAGGACGGAGCGCAGGTCGGCGAAGTCGAGGAGGGGCAGCCCCTTGTCATCGCAGTACTTGAAGACCAGCGTGAGGACGCTCGTCTGCGTGTCATTGAGCCCGAGGACCTTGGCCAGCAAGAGCGGACCGAACGATGTCACCGTGGCGCGGAGCTGGGCGCCGTGCTGCCCCGTGAGGGAAAGAAATTCCACGGGATAACCGGTTGGAGCCCACGCGTGACCCGTTGCCTCCGCCCGTTCATCGATCTTCGGGTGCGGCCGCCCGTCCGTGGCCAACCCGGAGAGGTCGCCCTTGAGGTCCGCAACGAAGACCGGGATCCCCGCGGCGGACATCTGCTCCGCCATCAGCTGCAGGGTCTTGGTCTTGCCGGTGCCGGTGGCCCCCGCGATCAAGCCATGCCGATTGAGCATCGCGAGCGGCAGCCGCACCAACGGCTCGGGATGGATGCGACGGTCGAGCATCGGCGCACCAAGCACCAGGGCGTCATCGGTCGGGAAGGACTGGCGAACCGAGTCCAGGAAGGTGGCGTCCATCAGGGCATCCGGTGCAGGGGGGGGGAGGTCAGGACGGGTCGAGACCCAGCGTGGTGCGTGCGCGGCGCTCGGCATCCTCGAGGGACGGGGTGACCTCGTCTTCGAGATCGGGGCGCCAGAAGGGATCGCTCATCCCGCCGATACCGTTGACCACGGTGTCATCAAAGCGCTCATAGGCCGTCTGGAAGAAACCGTCGGGGCGGCGCATGATCACGGCGCGGCGCGCACCATCGGGCGAGGTGATGGTGGTGCGGGTATCAGTCATCACGAACCTCCGGGGTGGCCGCCAGGGGAGTGCATCCCACTCCTGCCAAGGTACTCCCGCAGCGGGGCCGCATCAATCACCCGGAAGCATCCACCAGAGCGCCGGTCGTCCGAGGTTGCAGTGCACCGCTCGTCCGAGAAGGCTCCAGCCCCCGAGCCCCATCGGTAGCGCCACGCGAGCGACGCGCCACGCGCCACTTGCTGCCGGGGTCGAGCCGCTCAGGCTCGTGATGCGCGAAGTGCGCGATGGGACGGGATGGAAGATCGTCTCGACGAGTCGATTGCGAGCGGGTTCATCATCCTGCCACCGGTCCAGGGCAATGATCCCCTCGCGAATCGGTCCCGCTCCCACGACGCGGGCTGCCCGTTGGTCGAGGGCAACCACCGCCCGGCGCGACGGCGTGGGCAGCACCAGCACGCCAAGAAAACTCCAGAGTGTGGTCGCGAGGGAGAAACGCACCAATCCCGCGGCGGAGTCCGGGAGGCCGGCAACGTGGCCACTGACCGTCGCGCCGAGGGCGAGCCAGACCAACGCCAGCGCGATCCCACGCACCCGTGGAGTGGCGGCTGCGAGCTGTCGACGCACGAGCACGCCCTGGAGGACATCCCGGGGAAGGGCGAGCCAGGTCTCCGGCACGAGCAGTCGAGGCTGTACCAACCCGGTGAAGCCGCCGACGAAGGCCTCGTCGCGGGTCGCCACGACCTCCATTCGGAAGTCGCCGAGGTCGCCAAGGACCTGCGCTGTGGCGTCGGTCGGCACGGACTCAACCGACGCCCCCAGGCGGGCCAATCTGCCCGTCTGCGACACGATCGCCGCCGCGGTGAGGGTCGCGCCAGTCACTGCCCCGAAGAGCCCCAGCGCCCGGCTCAGCGCCACGAGGACCATGCCCGCGATCGCCAGGACCACCAGTTGGGTCAGAACCCCGCGCACCCACGGCCAGAGCCACCGCCAGATGGCCGGACGATGGCGTACGGCGACGGTCCCGCCGAGCACATCAAGCGGGAAGAGGAGGGCGGTCCACACCAGGGGCCAGACGAGTGCGGTGGCGACGGTTCGCGCAACCGGGACCGTCGTGTCATCAGAGAGCCAGGCGCTGGGGAGGTCGCTCCAGAGCGCCACGGCGGCGAGGAGGACGGTGAGTCCGACGGCAGTGATGCCGAGATACAGGCGGGTGCGTGCGAGTGTCATGGCAGCGAGTACGCGTCAGGCCGCCGAAGGGTCCGAAACACCACGCCCCCGACCGCGCAGGGCAGTCGGGGGCGTGGGTGGGTTTGCTGTGGCGTCAGAAGGCGATGTCGAAGGTTCCGCTGCTCACGAGGCGTTGGCCGGTCGCGGCGGTCCCGGCACCGGCCTGTGCCGTGAACGAGAAGGTCCCCGCCACACGCTCGGTGGTGAGCGTGGAGATCGAAATTGACCCGCTGCCCGG
>JAABRY010000089.1 GCA_011390645.1 Gemmatimonadota bacterium | reverse complement strand
ATCGCGCGTCGCCCGGTAAGCGAGGGGAACGCGACTGGCCCCGCCGTCTTGGTGAACTCGGGGAGGTCACCGGCCTCGCCACCCACCGTCAGGAAGTTCACCGCATAGAGGTCCCAGAGCGATGGCGAGGTCTGGTGTTGCCAGACGTTCTTGGTGCCCCAGAGTTCGTCGAAGAAGCGGACTTCGTTGCCGTGATACCCGAACACCGTCGGGATGCGTTCTGCCATCAGCCATGAGCCCTGATACACGCCGAAGTTGTACTCCGGAATGCCGTCGCTCCGCCCGTCATAGTTGCGAATCGGCATCTGCTGCTCGCTCATCGCGCTGATCAGTGCATCCGGTGCGTATGTCTCGGCGGCTGGCGGTACCCACTGGACGTAATTCCGGAGGACGCTCCAGTTGTCGCCACCGACGGTGAGGATCAGCGCCGCGGCCGCAAGCCCCCCCCCCAGCATCCGGCGCTGGATCGCGACGAAGGCCGCCCCGCCAAGGAGCGTGACGACCAGAAGCCGGATCGACCCCAACCGCAGCGCAGCGGCGTTCTCAAGGACACGGTCCCGACGTTGGTCGGGTGCGAACGCTTCCGCGAACGGCTGCAGTCCGCCGACCGCGCCGAGCAGGCCGATCACCAGGAAGACGCCGAGCAAGGTGTAGAGTCGCTTCGCGGGAACCTTCCCGGTCAGCAACTGCTGGACACCGAGCGCGGCCCAGATACAGATCGGCAGTGCGACGAGGAAGAACGCCATCCCGGCGGCGCGGACCTTCTTCATCATCGGCATCACCTCATACCAGAGGCGATAGAACGGGGTGTGTCCGCCGAGGCTCACCAGCAGGAAGAGTCCGGCGATGATGCCGAAGCCCAGCAGGAGTCCACGGCGCTTCGCGGTACCGAGGCCGAGGATCGCGAGGATGACCACCAGCACACCGAGGTACTCGACGTGGGTCTTGAAGAAGTTGCCGCCCCAGTACAGCTCGAACATGCCGTTGAACTGCGGCAGCACCGTGGAGGCGATCTCGTCGAGAGGCATCGCGTACGAGGTCGCGTAATCCCAACCTGACGAGACGCTGCCCTCGGTGCGCGGCGAGAAAGGGACATACTTGAGGAACGGGAGTCCTTGAATCATCCCGATGCCGATGCCCAGGGCGGCACCGACTGATGCGCCGGCAAGATCACCAACGACGGCCTTGGGGCGGGTGCGCTCGGGGTCGAGGAACACCAGCCAGAGCGTGAAGAGCCCACTCGCGACGAGGAGGTAGTAGGTCATCTGGTAGTGCGGGGAGAGCATCGCGAGGCCGATCACCAGCGCGAACGCTCCGAAGCCACCGATGCGGCCGTGCCGGATTGCCCGCAACAAGGCGAGGAAGGCCAGTGGTGCGAGGGCTGCGACGAAGAGCTTGCCATCGTGGCCTGGGCGCATCATCGAGGCAACGATGCCGGACAGCTCGTAGGCGACGCCACCAACCACCGCCGCAGTCCACGCGAGCCCGAGGCCGCGCAGCAGCGCGTACATCGCCCCACCGGCCACGATCAGGTGGATGAAGAATCCGAGCGTCATGCCGATGTCGGTTGGCACGAGCCAGCGCAGCCAGGCGGTCGGGTAGAAGATGTCGCCGTGCATCGCGGCGATGAACGGCATCCCACCGAACAGGTACGGATTCCACTCGGGAATCCGTCCGTGTTCCTTGAAGAAGGTCGCACCGAAGTCGCGGAACGCGTACCCGGCGATCAGCTGGTCATCGCCGCCAAGGAACTGCCCACTGAACATCGGCAGCATCAGCGAGACGGCCGTCAGCACGAAGACGAGCCAGGCGATCAAGGTGGCGGACCGTGGTGCCCACGGGCGCGGCGCTTCAGGTGTCGTCACGCGACGACCTCCCCAGGAGAAGGAGTGGCAGCGCCACTCCGAGTTCATTCACGGTCAGGGCCAGCCGCGATGTTGCGGCGAGCGCGACGGCGTTGCCCGGACCGATCGAGTCCTGCAGGAGCAGGACCAGAATCCCCTCCCTGACGCCCAGACCACCGGGTGTCAGGAGAAAGAGGTATCCAGCAAGATACGAGGCGGTGAACGCCCCGGTTGCACGGAACCAATCAAGTTCTACCCCGCCCAAGGTGCCACGCAGGAGCCAGACGAGTGCCAAGCCGTAGCCGAGCCATGCGATCAGATTCGGAGTCCCTGCGATCAGCAACTGTACCGGGCGAATGGCTCGAACGCTGCCGGGCTGACCCGTGCGTGCACCAATCCAGTGCATCGCGGCGGGGCTGATCACCACCAGCGATCCTGCGAGGCAGAGTGCCGCGAGGGCATACGCGGCGGTTGCACCTCCAGGCAGGACGTCGTCCAGAACGGTGGCTCCCAGGAAGCCGACCGCGACCGCGCCACCCGTGGCCAGTGCGAGCAGTTGCATCACCACCGACGATCCGACCGCCACCCCACCGTTGACCCCTGCACGCTGGGCCAGGACGCCCATCCCTACCAGTGCCCACACCTTGCCGGGGACATACTTGCCGAGGCTCGCGAGCAGCCAGATCCGGACTCCTGTCCGGTACGGGAGTTGTTGACCCCATGCCACAATCAACGCGCGCCACCCCCACACCAACAGGAGATACATCGCCCAGGTCAGCAGGAGCGAGGCCGCGATCCACGCCCAGTCCAACTGCCAGGCAATGCCCTGGGCACGGATCTCGGACCACTGACCGGCGAGCGCGCGGATCGCCAACGCCACCACCAGCACGCCCGCCACCGCGCGCACCACCCGCCAGCCGCTACTCCCCACGCAAGGCTCGCTGGTACCAGGTCATTGCGCGATCGGCCACAAACGCTGGCGAGAGATGGGTACGCCACTCACGTCCGGCATGCCACGCGGCGTCGCGAGCTGCATCATCGGCAGAGACCGCATGCATCGCGCCAGCGAGCGCTGCCGCGTCCGGGGCGACCACGCGTCCGCCTTCCCCATCCTTCACAACATCGAGGACACCCCCACCATCAGCACACGCCACAACCGGTACGCCCTGCATCAGCGCCTCGGCGGCGGAGAGTCCCAGGCCCTCCTGCTCCGCCGGCATCAACAGCAGGTCGGCGTACGCGAGTTCAGATGGGACACTCGACGGAGCCACCGCCCCACGGAACGTGATGCCGCCATCAGGTGCCACCCGCTGGGCATGCGCCTCGAGTTGGGCACGCATCGGTCCGTCGCCGACAATGGTGAGTGGCCACCTCAGGCCGGCGGCTCGCGCCATTGCCCACGCGTCGATGGCGAGAGTGACTCGCTTCTGGGCGGTCAGCCGGCCGAGAACGACGAGGCCTCCTCCCCCCACAGATCGGGGACGGTCGAGCGAGGCGACCGGCATCGGCTGGATCGCGTCGGGGCTGAGCTGCACACCGGCACGCGCCTCGATGGTCTTCGCCAGCGCAGAGGAGACGGTGGTCACGACCCGTGCACGGCGGAGTGGAGGTCGCGCGAGCCAGCGCGCGATGCCGGACTTCTCGAGCAGGCGCACATCGGTGCCGTGACAGGTCACCACCATCGGCAGTTCTGGTGGTGCCGCCAGCGCCGCAGGAATCCACCAGTGTGCGTGCACGATCACCTGATCGGCGCCGCGTGCCGCGGCGCGCGCCCCGTCACGCAACGCGGTGTGCAGGTGGAGCAGTGCCACCACTCCGGGAGGCGAGCGCACCGCATCGGTCATTGTGCCGGTGTAGGCATACCGTTCGCGGGACGGCGAGGCGTAGCGGACGCGGGTCACCGGGATCCCATCGATGACGTCCTCTCCCCCCTGTCCTGCGTCGCTCGGGGCGACGACACGGAGATCCACGCCCCGCTCGACGAGGGCCAGCGCGAGCGGGTGAAGGAATCCCCCCGCGACATCACCCGCATGGCGCGGATAGTTGTGGGTCAGGAACACCACCCGAAGGCGGTCAGTCCCGGCGGGCGGCATCAAATCGGCGGATCAACTCGCGCTGCTCCTCACGCATGCCGGCGACCAGCTCGCCGACGAGCCCGAAGCCGAAGAGCACCACGCCGGTGATCAGCATCGTCTGGACGAGATTCACGAGCAACGCCACGTCGGCGCGCATCGTGAAACGGAGCACCACCGCCACCGTGCCGGCGACGAGGCCGACGAGAAAGAGCGCCGCGCCGCCGAGGCCGAAGAACAGCATCGGCTTGCGGCCGAAGCGCAATTGGAACCACACGGAGAGGAGGTCGAGCACGCCCACGGGAATACGGGTCCACCCGAACTTCGAGACACCCGCCGTGCGCGGATAGAGCGGCACGGGCACTGAGGACAGGCGGTGCCCCTCGGCCGCCGCGATCACCACCATGAAGCGGTGCCAATCGGGGCGCAACGGGACATTGGCCATCACCTCGCGGCGATACGCCTTCACGGAGTTGAGGTCGGTGACGCGCACGCCGAAGAGCCAGCGGCACAGCGTGTTGTACACCGTGGAGACGAAGGCCTTCTCGTACTTCCCCTGCTTGGTGCCGGTGACGATGTCCGCCGTGCCTGCGAGGATGGGGGCGACCAACGCGGGGATGTCTTCCGGGCGGTACTGCAGGTCCGCGGGATAGAAGACGAAGATGCTGCCACGCGCCTCGCTGCCGGCACTGTGCAACGCATCGGCGATCCCGCGCTGTCTCCGGTGCGTGACGTGCCGGAGGAAGGGATGGTCGGCCTCGAGCGCGGCCAGCACCGCACCGGTGTCGTCGCGAGAGCCGTCGTCCACCACGACCACCTCGAACGGCACCCCGAGCGCTGGCAGTGCCGCCGCGCACTGCCGCACGAACTCCGGGAGGTTCTCGGCCTCGTCCTTGGCCGGGACCAGCACCGATACCACGGGCATGCTCATACCCGCTTCCGCATCCGAGCGGGGAGAATGCCGAGCTGGTCGCGATACTTGGCGACGGTGCGGCGGGCGATCTGGACGCCCTGCTCCTCGAAGAGGTGGACAATCTGCTGATCGGTGAGCGGCTTCGCCGGGTTTTCGTCGCCGACCATCTTTTCGAGCTTCGCGCGAATCGAGCGGGCCGATGCATCCTCGCCTGAGGCCGTGGAGAGGGCACTCGAGAAGAAGAACTTCAGCGGCAACACCCCGCGTGGTGTCTGCACGTACTTCTCGTTGGTGACGCGGCTCACCGTGGACTCGTGCATCGAGATCACTTCGGCGACTTCACGCAACGTGAGGGGCCGCAGATACTCGACCCCCTTCTCGAAGAAGTCGCGCTGCCGATCCACGATGAAGTTCATCACCTTGAGCATGGTCTGTCGCCGCTGCTCGATCGCCTGGATCATCCAGGTGGCGCTGTTCATCCGAGAGGCGATGAAGTCCTTGTTCTCGGTGCTCATCTTGCCGCGCTCGCGCGCGAGGTCCTGATACGACCTGGAGAGGCGCAGCCGTGGCACGCCCGTGTCGTTCAGGAAGACCTGATAGCGGTCCTCGATCTTGTCCACGATCAGATCGGGGATGATGTAGGCATCGCCCTTGTCGGCATGGCGCAGCCCCGGCTTCGGGTCGAGTCGGGCCAAGGTGTCGGCCGCCTGCTGCGCATCGCGCGCGCTCACGCCGAAGCGGCGGGCGATATCGTTCCAGCGGTGCGCCTTGAGGTCCTCGAAGGCTTCATCGACCATCCGGTGGGCGATCGTCCCGTGTTCTCCTGCCTCGCGCAGCTGGAGCAGCAGGCACTCGCGCAGGTCGCGCGCACCGATGCCTGCGGGATCGAGGGACTGGACGGTCACCAGGGCGGCCTCGAGTTCGGGCATCGTGAACAGGGTGACGCCGGGGGGGAGTGGCACCTCTTCCGGCTCCGGTACCTCTTCCTCGATGGCGAACGGGTCGTCCTCGTCCTCTGCATCGCGGTAGTGCGCGGCCGGCAGGTTGGACCGGAGCCACTGGTTCGCCGACGCGAGGATCTCGTCCAACGAGCAACCGAGCCAGCCGTCATCGGTGATGTTGCCGACGATCTCGTCGCAGAGCAGGCGATGACGCGCCGGGAGGTCGAGCATCTGCAATTGCTCGTTCAGGTGATCCGCGAGATTCTCGGTATCCACGGTCACCGGCTCGGTATACTCGTGCGCTTCGTACTGCTCGCGGGCACCTCCGCTGACGTCGAAGCCGTTGAGGAGGATCTCCTCCCAGTCCACTTCATCGTCCTTCTTGGCGATCTCCTGCTCTTCCTCGATCGTCTTTTCCTTCGACTCCTCGTCCTCGGGTTCCTCGAGTTCGAGGAAGGGATTGCCGAGCAGCTCCTGCTGCAGGTGCTGCTGGAGGTCGAGCATCGGCATGTAGAGCATGTCCATCGCCTGATACAGGCGAGGGTTGATGCGCAGTTCCTGCCGCATCCCGGTTTGCTGATGGAGGCCGGTCTTCATGCGGTCTGCTCCATCCGGCTGCGAAGCCGTGCGGTGAGGGTGGGGCCGAGATAGAGCTCCGCGACGCGATCATTCCAGACCAGCTCGCGGACGGTGCCTGCCGCGTGCACCTTGCCCTCGTGCATGATGTACGCGCGATCGACAATCTCGAGCGTCTGCTCGACGTTGTGATCGGTGATCAGGACGCCAATGCCGCGGTCACGCAGCGACGCGACGATCGTCTGGATGTCATGCACGGCGATGGGGTCCACGCCCGCGAAGGGCTCGTCGAGCAGCATGAACTTCGGGTTGGTCGCGAGCGCACGGGTGATCTCGAGCCGACGGCGTTCGCCTCCGCTCAAGGTGAGGGCGCGCGCCTTCCGCAACGGCGTGAGTCCGAGCTCTTCGAGCATCGTCTCGAGGCGAGCCAGCCGTTCCGGCTTGGTCAGCGGCAGCGTCTCGAGGATCGCGAGGACGTTCTCCTCGACCGACATGCGACGGAAGATGGAGGGCTCCTGGGCGAGATACCCTATCCCGGCGCGCGCACGACGGTACATCGGCTGTCCGGTGATGTTGAGATCGTCCAGGAAGATCTCGCCACGATCCGGCCGAATGAGGCCGGTGATCAGGTAGAACGACGTGGTCTTGCCGGCACCGTTCGGGCCGAGCAAGGCGACGATCTCTCCCTGCGCGAGTTCGACCGCGACGTCGTCAACCACGGCGCGCTTCCCGTAGGTCTTGCGCAGCCCAGTCGCACGAAGCACGCTCATGGCCGCTCCTCGGGGCGCGCAGCTCCCTCGGTCGGACGACGGGCAGCGCGCACGGACGCACGCTCGAGTTGCACCCCATCCACCGGATCACGGCCGCGGAAGGCCCGGACCTCGTGAATCCCGGTGGAATCGCCCGTCTTCATGAGGATGATGATCGTGTCCGCCCGCGTATAGTTGATGGTGGGCTCCAGCCGGCCGTCTCGTTCCACCTCCCGCGCATACAGCGACGTTGCGTTGCCGGTGGCCACGATGTCACGCAGGCGGGTGAGCACCGTGCCGGCGGAATCAACGTCCACGAATCGTGCGGTGATCCGTCCGCCGGTCATCTGGTCGCGGATCGGCTCCTCGTCCTCATCCTCCACCGCCAGCGTATCCGTCGGGATGCTGTCGGTCGGAACAACCGGTTCAGCGAGCGAATCGGAGACGAGCGGTACCGAATCGGTCTCGGGTGACCGCAGCACACCGTTCCCGAAGACACGCAGCTCGCGCAGTCGCTCACCGGGGGTATCAATTGCCACCGAGTCACCACGCACATCATACCCCTCGGCGAGGACGCGAGCCAGTCCCTCGCTCTCCCACGCGAGCGTCTGGCTGACGGTGCCGTCGACGAGCGCGATCGCCACCGATTCGCCGATCACGTCAGCAGTACCGTTCGTGATCTGTCCACCACCGTGTGCCTCGATGCGATCCAGCTCCTCGCCGGCGATCCCGAGGCGGACCTCATCACCACGCACGAGGAAGGAGTCGGCACCCGTGCGACGGAGTTCCGCCGGTGGGCCAAACAGCGTGGCCATCCCCGTGGAGTCGGTGAGGTAGAGGACGGAATCCGCCAAACCGCGAAGCGAATCGCGCGTGATGACGACCCCACCCCATCCTTCGAGCCGAGGCCCGCGCTCGCGCATCCGGTCGGCCTCGATCCGATATGGGGAGGGATCGACGGTGTCGGCTTCGGTCCGGGACACGGCGTACTCGACAGTCGGCCGCTGCAGCGCGGTCGTCTCCGCAGTGTCCCGAATGCCGCGCACGGCTCGATAGTGATCGACCCATGGCCCGGTGAGGGTGCTGCCATTGGCGCGGTTGACGATGATCACATTGCCACGCGCTTGCAGTCGCTCATCCAGGCGGGTGTAGAAGAGCGTGTCCGCCTTGATGTCCACATCCTCGTCGCGGTAGTACGCGCGAGTCATCAGTTGCACGACATCGCCATTATATGACGCGATCGAATCGGCGCCGAGGAAGACCGGCTGGTTCTGGCATCGCAGACGGACGTTGCCCCCAGCGTAGTAGTTCTCGTTGCCGGGCAATGGCTCATCAAAGACGAGTCCGCGCTCGTTCCCAAGGAGCACCACGAGGCAGCGACGTTCCTGCGGCCGTTGCGCTTCCGCAGTGCCGGGCCACGCGAGCCCGAGCAGCACGCCGAGCGATAGCGCGAGGCGGATCATCGCGTCGAATCCCGCGTCTGGCCGGGCAGGACGAAACCCCTGCCCCGCTGGCGACCACTGGCACGCGAGGTCTCGAGGCGGCGGAAGTCGGGATCGGTCACGAATCCCATCCCGGCGCCGTTGCCGTCGGGCGAGGTGAAGGTGTAGGCGGTGTCGGAGCGGATCTGATTGGCGATCCGATCGAAGACGAGGTGCTCGGTGCGCAACGTGCGACCATTGGGTGTCACGGCCACCACGTCGCCCCGGGCGTCGAGTGTGCCGTCGCGCATCTGGTAGACACCGGTCGCGGCGGTCACCGTCGAGGAGATGCTGCCGTTCTCCTCGTAGAAGGTCATCGTGACGCCCTTCATGTCAGCGACCTGGCGTGACTGGTAGATCCACGCCGTGTCGGCCTCGATCTGTGACGTCTTGATGCCATCACGCGTGATGATCGTCCGCATGGTGTCCATGACCATGTCGGAGGTGTCGGACACGACTGAGCGTACGGGTGCGATACCCGGTTCGGCGCAGGCGGCATTCGCGGCGATCACCGCCACCAGGAGCAGCATGCGGATCATGCGGCCCCCGCGCGGAGCAGGTCGTGCAGGTGCACCACGCCCACGAGGTGATTGGATGCGTCGAGGACCGGCGCCGCCACGATCGCCTGCCGCTCCATCTGGCCCACGGCCGCGGCGGCAAGGTCGTCCGCATGCATGAGGCGCGGGGTACGGGTCATCACCTCCGCCGCGGTCAGGTCGAGGTGGTCGCCCTGACGTTCGATCAGCCGGGTGAGGTCGCCAGCAGTGATCACGCCGACGAGGACGTCACCCTCCACGATGGCGGCGATGCCACGCGCGTGCGCCAGCACGACCACGACGTCGCGCATGCGCGCATCCGGACCGAGCCGGTGCTCGACCGGCACCATCACGTCGGCGACACGCAACAGCAGACGTCGACCGAGCCGACCGCCGGGGTGCAAGGCGGCGAAGTCTTCGCGACGAAACCCCTTCCGCTCCAGCAAAGCCACCGCAAGGGCATCGCCGAGTGCGAGCGCCACCGTGGTGCTGGTGGTGGGTGCGAGGTCATGAGGGCATGCCTCTTCGCTCACCGCGCCATCCAGCACGACCTGCGATGCCCGGGCCAGTGCGCTGGTCGGACCGCCCGTGATGGCGATGATCGGCACCCCCAACCGCGCAAGCGCAGCAAGCAGTCCGAACAGTTCGTCCGTCTCGCCGCTCTTGCTGAGGACGATCGCGACGCTGTCACGTGAGACGAGCCCGAGATCGCCGTGCAGTGACTCCACTGGATGGAGGTACGTGGCAGGGGTACCCGTCGAGGTAAGCGTCGCCGCAATCTTCTGGGCGATCATCCCCGACTTGCCGATGCCGCTCACGATCACGCGCCCCGCAGTGGCCAGCGCATCAACGGCGAGGTTGAATCGATCGTCGAGACGATCCGCGACGGCCATCACCGCGGCCGCTTCCATGCGCAGCGTGCGCTGACCGGCCTGCAGCGCCGAGGTCACGGTGTCACCACGTCACGCGAGAGGTACGCGGTCATGATGGCCTCGTAGGTGCCGCGGCTTCGCAGCAATCGTTCGATCACCTCGCGCGCCGCACCATGCCCTCCAGCCGCCGCGGTGACGTGGCGTGCCGCGCGCTTGACCTCGTCGCGCGCATTGGCCACTGCAATCGGGAGTCCCACCTTCTCGAAGACCGGCAGGTCCGCCAGGTCATCGCCGACGAACGCCATCTCTTCCCAGGTGATTCCCCTGCGCTCCAGCAGGGCCTCGATCGCAGGGACCTTCGCCTGCGCCGGAACCTGAATCACCTCGGGGATCTGCAGCTCGTTGCCGCGCAGGGTGGTCGCCTCCGAGACTCGACCACTCACCCACGCCGTCTCGATCCCGCTCTCCCGGAGCAGCGCGAAGCCGACGCCGTCCTGCACGTCGAAGCGCTTGAGCTCCACGCGCTGGCCGTCGTGCATGCCGAGGAACAGCGCGTTGTCGGTGAGCACGCCATCGACGTCGAAGCCGATGAGCTTGATCCGTCGCGAGGCCGCCAGATCAAACATGCTGTCCCTCCCGTGCGGCGTGCCAGATCGCCAACGTGCGACTGATCAACGGCTCAAGTTGGTCGAGCGGCCACTGTGTCGCGGCGTCGGAGAGCGCCGCGGCAGGGTCTGGATGGGTCTCGAGGAAGAAACCATCGGCGCCGGCTGCGGCGGCCGCACCCATGAGTGGCGGGATGAACTCACGCAGTCCCCCGCTGGCACCACCAGCAGCTTGCCCGGGTTGCTGGACGCTGTGCGTGGCGTCGTGGATCACCGGGACGCCGGTGGCGTCACGCATCCGCGCGAAGTTGCGGCAATCCACGACGAGGTCGCCATAACCGAAGAAGGTGCCGCGCTCTGTGACGGCGACGGTTGAGGCACCGGCGCTGCGGACCTTGTCCACCGCCCCGGTCATCGCCTCGGCCGCCATCCACTGGCCCTTCTTGATGTTCACCGGCTTCCCCGTGGCGCCTGCCGCGATGAGCAAGTCGGTCTGGCGCGACAGGAACGCCGGGATCTGCAGCACGTCCACGACCTCGGCCACGGGGGCCGCGTGCCCCGACTCGTGGATGTCGGTGAGGATCGGCAGACCGGTGGCCGCACGCACGCGCTCGAGCGACCGCAGGCCCGCCTCCATCCCCGGGCCACGTGGCGAGTCGCCACGGGCACGATTGGCCTTGTCCCAGGACCCCTTGAAGCAGACCTGCAGTCCATGTCGCGCACCGACCGTGGCGAGCGTCTCGGCGACGCGCAACATCACGTCGTCCGATTCGACCACGCACGGCCCCGCGATCAGGAACGGGCCGGGTCCAAAGGCGAAGCCACTCACGTGGCGGCCGCCAGACTCGCCGGACGCGCGGTGCTGTCGGTGGTCCCGAACCGCTTTGCCACGGCTGCCCCGATGAACGCCGTGAAGAGCGGGTGTGGCCGCGTCGGACGGGACTTCAGTTCCGGGTGGAATTGGCAGCCCACGAACCACGGATGCTCCGGGTGCTCGATCATCTCGACAAGGCCGCCATCGGGCGACTGCCCGGATAGCCGCATGCCGTTCTCCGCCAGCACATCGCGGTAGGAGTTGTTGACCTCCCACCGGTGCCGGTGACGCTCGCTGATCTCCGTCGTTCCATACGCCTCTGCGGCACGCGAGCCCGGGCGGAGGCGTGCGGCGTACGCGCCCAAACGCATTGTCCCACCGAGATCCTTCACATCCCGCTGCGATGCCATCAAGGCGATCACCGGATCCGGACAATCCGGTTCGAATTCGGTGGAGGTCGTCCCGGTCATGCCGCAGACATGGCGCGCGAACTCGATGATGGCGACCTGCAAGCCGAGGCAGATGCCGAAGAACGGCAGTTGGTTGGTTCGCGCCCACTGAATCGCGGCAATCATCCCTTCGATGCCGCGCACCCCGAATCCGCCGGGGACCAGCAGGCCATCGTACTCCGTGAGGATCTCACCGGCCGCGTCGGCGGACGTGAACCGGTCACTGGAAAGCCAGTCGATGTCGACACCGACCTCGTGCGCGATGCCACCATGCAGCAACGCCTCGCCGACCGACTTGTAGGCATCGTGCAACTCGGTGTACTTGCCCACCACCGCGATCCGTACCCGGCCCCGCGGGTGCAGCACGCGCTGCACCATGGCGCTCCACTGGGTCAAGTCCGGTTCCTTGGTCTCCAAGCCGAGGCGCGTGCAGACTTCGCGATCAAAGCCCTGTTCGAAGAAACGAAGCGGGAGCTCGTAGATGCTCTTGACGTCGGGGCTCTCGATCACCGCGGCGAAGTCGACGTTGCAGAACAGCGCGATCTTTCGCTTGATCTCGGCGCTCAACGCGCGCTCGCTGCGACAGATGAGGATGTCGGGCTGGATCCCGACTTCCATCAGGTCGCGCACGGAGTGCTGCGTCGGCTTGGTCTTCAGTTCACCAGCCGCCGCAATCCACGGCACCAGGGTGAGGTGCACGAAGATCGCATTCTCGCGTCCGACGTCCTGACGAAACTGTCGGATTGCCTCGAGGAACGGCAGCGACTCGATGTCGCCAACCGTGCCGCCGATTTCGACGAGCACGACATCGTGCCCGGGGGCGGCACGTCGGAGTGCCGCCTTGATTTCATCTGTGATGTGCGGGACGACCTGCACGGTGCCGCCGTTGTACTCGCCGCGGCGTTCCTTGCTGATCACCGTCTGGTAGATGCGACCCGTCGTGACGTTGTTCTGCTGGGAGAGTGCTCGGTCGATGAAGCGCTCGTAATGGCC
>JAABRY010000088.1 GCA_011390645.1 Gemmatimonadota bacterium | reverse complement strand
CTGCGCGAGGGCTTCACGCTCGGCGTGGCCACCTCGCCACTCCGCGCCGGCAACGCCTCCTACCCGGCCGGCACCCTCGTCGCGCGGACGGTGCGCAATCCGGACTCGCTGTATGCGCGCCTGTCGGCCCTGCAACGCACGCATCGCACCGTGGTGCATCCGGTGCAGAGCGCCTTCCCCGACAGCGGGCAGACAGGGATCGGCAGCGAGGCCGTGCGGCCGGTGCGCGCACCGAAGGTGCTCGTGGCCGCAGGCGACGGCGTCTCGCAAACCTCGTACGGCGATGTCTGGTGGTATCTCGAGCGCGAACTGAAGCAGCCGTTTGTTCCGGTCGAAGCGCGTCGACTCGGCAGCATGGACCTCGATGAGTACAACGTCCTGATTCTTCCCGAG
>JAABRY010000087.1 GCA_011390645.1 Gemmatimonadota bacterium | reverse complement strand
GGGTGGGTATGCGGGCCAGCTTGGCACCTCCGGAATGAATCGTGTCCGCGATTGGGTGCGCGCAGGTGGCGCCATCATCGCGCTCGGCAGCGCAGTGAGCGTGCTCGAACACAAGGAGATGGGCCTGCGCACCCCGACGGACGCGCCGAAGAAGCCCGACACACTCACCGCCGCGGACACCGCGCTCACGTCGCGCGACGTCGCCCCGTTCGTGAGCCCGTCCGCACCCGGCAACACGCGGCCCGAGAGTGTGCCGGGGGCGATCGGTCGCGCTTCGCTCGACCTCACGCACTGGCTCACCTGGGGCTACGGCCGTGATGAGCTGGCGGTGCCGATTCCCGGCGATTTCCTGCGGCCCACCCAGACCGGCGTGAATGTCGCGGTCTTCGAGGGCGCCGACGCGATCCTGGCCGGCTTCACCTGGCCCGGGAACACCGAGAAGTTCCTCCCCGGCAGCGTGTGGGCGACAGTAGACCGCGCCGGCCGTGGCAGCGTGGTGGCGTTCGCGGAGAGCCCGCTGTTCCGCAGCTTCTGGCGCGGGCCGGCGATGATGTTCGCGAACGCGGTGATGTACGGGGCGGGGAAGTAACCAGCCGGCGGTGTCAACCGCCGGATAGGTGGTGGACTCCACCGCTAGTCCGGCGGCTGACGCCGCCGGCTGGGATGATGGTGTGCCCCTTCCCGCTGTGCGCCGTCGCCGCTATCTTTGCGTCGCCTCAGGTCCACAGGGTGCCGTCGCGTGAATCGCGTCAGGACCTTGCCGGTAGCAGCGCTAAGCGATGTTCGGTGTCGCTGTGGGTCGCCTGGGGCACTTCGCTTTTCCCCCCGCGCGGGATTCTGATTGATGTCCATCGCCCTCGCCCGCCGTTACCGTCCCCGAAAATTTGCTGACCTCCTCGTGCAGGATCACGTTGCCGCCGCCTTGCGTGGCGCCGTGGCCAAGAATCGCGTCGGGCATGGCTACCTGCTCACCGGTCCGCGCGGCGTGGGCAAGACGACCGCGGCACGCATCCTCGCGATGGCGCTCAACTGCGAACGGCGCGACCCAGAGCACCCGACCGGCGAGCCGTGTGGCGAGTGCGGTGCCTGCATGCGCGTGTGGAACGGTCAGGCGAACCTCGACGTGGTCGAGATCGACGCGGCCAGCAATCGCGGTGTAGACGATGCCCGCGATCTGCGCGAGCGCGCGATGTACGCCGCCTCCGAGCCCGGCCACCACAAGGTGTACATCGTGGATGAGGCGCACATGCTCACCCGCGAAGCGTGGAACGCGCTGCTGAAGATCCTCGAGGAGCCACCCCCGGGCGTGGTGTTCGTCTTTGCCACGACCGAGCCGCAGAAGATCGCCAACACCGCGGCACCGGTGATGTCACGCTTGCAGCGATTCGACTTCCGCCGCATCGGGCCCGCGGCGATCCAGAGCCGCCTGCGTGACGTGCTGAATCAGGAGAGTGTCGAGGCCGATGATGACGCGCTGCTGATCATCGGCCGACACGCCGACGGCGGGATGCGCGATGCGCTCAGTGTGCTCGATCAGTGCCTGTCGTTTGGCGAAGGTCGCCTCACGGCCGATCGCGTGCGTGATGTGCTCGGGTTGGTGGACGACGACTCCTACGCCGCAATCCTCACACTTGTCGCCGATCGCAGGCCAGCCGATGTCTTCGCGGTGCTTGATCGCCTCGTCGATTCGGGTGCCGACCTGGCGGAATTCGCGGGCGGGCTCGGCGAGATCCTGCGCGCGTTGCTGATGCACCAGCTCGGCGTTGAGGCAGAAGCACTGCCGACGACCACCCGCGAGGTGATTGCGGCATCCGCGCCGAAACTCGCATCCGAAGATGTCGTGCGCATGCTGAAGCTCCTCGGTGAAGCGGAGCAGGGGCTGCGTCGGAGCGCCAATCCGCGTCTCGTGCTCGAGACCCTGCTGCTCCGATGGGCGATGATGGATCGAGCCCTCGACCTGAAGGCGCTGCTCAGTGGCACGGCGCCGGGGGGGGCGGGACCCTCGGCGCCCTCCAACACCTCCCCGCGCCCGACGATACCTCCCGCAACGGAGAAGGCCCCGCCCGTGAAGGCGCCGGCTCCACCGACACCGGAAGAGCCCCCCCCACCGTCGCACCCCGATGAGCCTGCGGCCACGGCATCGAGGGGGGGGGAGCATGCGCCGGTGATGCCGGTGCCCCGGACGACGGCTGGACTCCATGCGGTGTGGCCGGAGATCCTCGAGACCGCCACGCGGCAGTCCCGGTTGCTGGGGCAGGCGCTGGAGCATGCGACGCCCGAATGGGTGGACGACGGGGTGGTGTCGCTGCGTTTCGGGGCCGACGAGGCGGTGTTCCGGGAAGGGGTCGAGCGGCAGGTTGGGGTGGTGGTGACGATCCTCTCGGCTCGGCTGGGCACCGAGGTCCGGGTCAGTACGGCCTCCAACGAGCCAACTGCTGGCGGGAAGCGGTCCAACCGCATGACAGTCAAGGACTTGCACGCAGATCGGTTGCGGGAGCTGCGCCGGAAGGATCCGGTGCTCGATGCGGCGGCCGACGCGTTAGATTTGGAGCTCGTGGAGGAGGAGTAGCCTCCTCCCGGTTCGAACCCTTCGCAAGGTGGATGCGTTGGCCGATCTTGAGGGCATCAAGCAGGTGGTTTCATCCTTCGTCGCCGAGCAGAATCGGGGACGGCCGACCCGTCGCGACCGCGAGCTCGCGGACCGCACGATCGAGGTCGTTGCAGGTGGCGGGGTCGTGAAGGTCCGGCTCAACGGTCTCGGGCATGTCATCGGTCTCGACCTCACCGCTGAGGTCTTTGCCGATCGTGACCCGGAGCTGCTCGCCGACCTGATTCTGGGTGCGCTCTCCGAGGCGCAGCGGCGGGCCATCTCCATGGCGGCGTCGTATCCGCCCGACGCGCCGAGTGCCGCGTAACGCGTGAGCGCGCTCGAGACGCTGATCACCGAATTCGCTCGGCTCCCCGGGATTGGCCGGAAGACGGCCCAGCGCCTGGCGTATCATCTCCTGCAGCAGTCGCGGGATCGGATGACCGCGCTCGCGGGGGCACTGGAGACGGTCGCGGAGCGGGTGCATCCCTGTGAGGGGTGCGGGCAGCCGACGGAAGACGGCACCTGCACCATCTGCCGCGACCCGCGGCGCGACGCGTCGATACTCTGTGTGGTCGAGGAGCCCTCGGCGGTGGCGGTGCTGGAGCGAGCGGGAGTCTTCCGGGGGCGGTACATCGTGCTTGGTGGCAGGTTGTCGCCATTGGACGGCATCGGGCCGGAGTCGCTGCGGGTGGAACTGCTCGATCGACGGTTGCAGGAGGGCGGGGTGGTCGAGGTGATTCTGGCCACCAACTCCTCGATGGAAGGGGAGGCGACGGCGACCTGGCTGCAGCAGTTGCTGGCGCCGTGGACCGAGGTGCGGGTCTCGCGCTTGGCACGCGGCCTGCCAGTAGGTGGAGATCTGGAGTACGTTGACGGCGTGACATTGAACCATGCCCTGACCGCCCGAGAGGCGCTGCGATGAGCCGACGCGACCACACAGCGATTGCCACCTTTGCCGGAGCCGCCCTTGTCGGGGTGGTCGGCGGGCTCTGGCTCGCGCGTTCGGTGGATCGTACCCAGCGCGATGCGCTCTTCTCGAAGACGGCGTGGCGTCGCCATGCGGCGCTCGGCTACCTGGAGCGCGAGGGTGACGTCGAGGCCATCGGGGTGTTGCGCGACTATCTCGCGTGGGAGACGCAGCCCGCGCTGCGCTCCCGTGGTGAGCGGGCCCTGGCGTCACTCGAGGCGGCGTTCGCGTGACCGCACCGCGCGCGTCGTCGTGGGCGTTCCACGAGGAGGACTCCGCCAAGATCCACGGGGTGCTCCACGCCTTCCTGCGCGACGCCTCGGCCCGTACGGCACTGCTGGTGGATCGTGCCGGGCAGATGCTGGTGACGGTGGGTGAGCCGCCGGCGTTCGATCCGACGGCGTTTGCGTCGCTGACGGCGGCCGACTTCTCCGCCAATGATCAACTGGCGCGGCTGCTGGGTGAGCCCGAGTTTGGTGCGCTCTTTCACCAGGGCGAGCGGGAGTCGCTGTACCTCGCCGATATCGCACGGCGTGTCATTCTGGTGGTGCTGTTCGACAACCGCACCACCTTGGGGCTCGTGAAGCTCCGGATGAAGCACGCCGTGCCCGAATTGACCACGATCTTCACCGCCATGTTCGATCGCGACGCTGGCACGACCACGCGCGTGGACGCGGAGTTCGTTGACGATGCCGAAGACGAACTCGACAAACTGTTCGGCAGCTGACGAGAGAGGCCTGCTCGAATGTCCCTGATCAACTATGCGTCCCGCGAGATCAACTGCAAGATCGTCTACTACGGCCCGGGACTGGGCGGGAAGACGACGAACCTCGAGTACGTCTACGAGAAGGTGGCGCCCTCGTCCAAGGGGAAGCTCATCTCCCTCGCGACCGAGACCGAGCGCACGCTCTTCTTCGACTTCCTCCCCGTGGACCTCGGCACGATTCGCGGCTTCCGCACCCGCTTCCACCTCTACACGGTGCCGGGGCAGGTGTACTACAACGCCTCGCGCAAGCTGATCCTCAAGGGCGTGGACGGCGTGGTCTTCGTGGCCGATTCGCAGATCGACCGCATGGAAGCGAATCTCGAGGCGATGCAGAACCTCTACGACAACATGGCACAGCACGGTTACGATCTGACCACGATGCCGTTCGTGATCCAGTACAACAAGCGCGACCTCCCCAATGCGGCGGCCGTGGCCGATCTCGACGCGGCGCTGAATCCGGGGTGGGCAGTCACCGACCCGGCGCGGCAGAAGCCGACGCCCGATCCGAATCGGCCGGGCGAGTATCTGGTGCGTGAAGTGGATGGCACGTGGGTCGAGCGCGTACCGACCTACGAGGCGGTGGCGGTCAAGGGCGACGGCGTCTTCGATACGCTCAAGGCCGTCAGCAAGCAGGTGCTGAAGACTCTCGGATGAACGCGCGCTCGGTCATCTGGAACCTGCCCAACGTGCTGACGATGGCACGCATCGCGATCACGCCCGTGGTCGCGTTTCTGCCGTTCATCGAGGGGTACTGGCCGAAGTTCGCCTGCTTCGTGATCTTCGTCACCGCCGCGATCACTGACGTGATCGACGGACGCATTGCGCGCCGCCGCGGTCTCATCACCGACTTCGGCACCACGTACGATCCCCTCGCCGACAAGCTCCTCCTCTTCGCCACCCTCGGCCCGATCTGGTGGATCAGCACCGAGCGCGAGGCACTGTACGGCATCCCCTTCTGGGGGAGCGTGCCGCTCTGGGTCTGCCTCGTGTTGATCGGTCGGGAATTCGCGATGACGGTCTTCCGTGCGTGGGCGGAGCGACGCGGTGTGCTGATGCCCGCAGGCCACGCGGGGAAGATGAAGGCGGCGCTGCAGAATGTGTTCATCGGTGGCACGCTGGCGTGGTTCGCGTTCCGCGACGCGCTGCGTCCGCTCGGGTGGGAAGGCACCGCACTCGCCACCTGGTGGAACGCCTTCCACGGCGGCTTCGTCGCCGCGACACTGGGCATCGCCACCACGCTGACGATCTACTCGTTCGTGGTGTACCTCATCCAGTACCGCCGCCTCTTCCGCTCCGCCGCGTGAGCGCACCGGCACGTCCGGGCACCGCGCTCGAGTTGGTGACCGTCGGGCACGAACTCCTCCTCGGCCATACCGTAGACACCAACTCCGCGTACGCGGGCCGCCAGCTCGCGGGCGCTGGTGTGCGCGTGGTGCGACGCACGTCGGTGGGTGATGACCCGCACGACATTGCCGACGCTGTGGGGGGGGCACTTGCTGGCACGCTGGCATCGCATCGGCCGCGTGCCGAGCGAGAGCAACCGCACGCAGGCGATGGTGCCGCGCGGTGCCACGGTGCTGAGGAATCGGTGGGGCACTGCCCCCGGGCTCTGGATCCCGGCCGCGACTGGCGTGGTGATCATGCTGCCCGGCGTGCCGTTCGAGATGCGGAACCTGCTCGACCACGAGGTGCTGCCGCTCCTCACTGGTGAGGGGGGGGGAGTGATCCGCTCGCGGACTCTCCGCACCGCGGGCGTGCCGGAGTCGGTGCTCGGCGAGCTGCTCGACCCGTTGGAGGCTGAACTCGCGCCGCTCTCACTGGCCTACTTGCCCGACGTCGCCGGTGTCGACCTGCGCCTCACCGCGTGGCAGCTCCCGGCCGGCCAGGCTGACACCCTGCTCACCGCCGGGCTGACCCGATTGCGCGAGGTGGCCGGGCGGTGGATCTACGGCGAGGAAGATGATGACCTTGCCGCGGTGCTTCTCGATGCTGCGCGGCAGGCGGGCCACACGATTGCCGTCGCCGAGAGCTGCACGGGCGGACTGCTCGGCGGGCGACTCACGAGCGTGGCGGGGAGTTCGGAGGTCTTCGCGGGCGGGGTGATTGCCTATGCCGACGCGGTCAAGACAGAACTGCTGGGCGTCTCACCCGAATTGCTTCGAGCACACGGCGCCGTCTCGGCCGAGGTGGCGGAGGCGATGGTGCGCGGCGTGGTAGCGCGCACCGGGGCCGACGTGGCCATCAGCATCACCGGGGTCGCCGGCCCCGACGGCGGGAGCGATGAGAAGCCGATCGGCACCGTCTGGTTCGGGGTGTGGCATGGCGGCACGGTGGAGTCGGTCCGCGTCGGCTTCCCGGGCACGCGTCCGGAGATCCGTGCGCGCGCAGTGATGGCGGCGATGTTCGGACTGCTCCGGCGCATCGATCCCAGCCGGCGGCGTCAGCCGGCGGGAGTGTGGGGGGGGACGACGGTCTAATCCCAGCCGGCGGTGTCAACCGCCGGACGATCCCGATGTCCCGGCGGCTGACGCCGCCGGCTGGTTGGGCGCCTTGTCTGACCTCACCGGCGGTTGACACCGCCGGCTGGGATGACGTCACATGCCCCGCGCCCCCCTTATATTACAGCCCTAAACGTTTCACGGAGCAACACGTAGATGTCTGACCAGCAGAAGCCCCCTGTCGAGCCAATTGACGAGCAAACCGACCTCCCGGCCGAGCCGGTGGTGCACCATCTCGAGGACGATTGGGAGGAGACGGAGAGCGTCCCGGCGTCAGCGGCCGCGAGTGCGGTCGCCGATGCCGAGGAGCGCTTCCTGCGCCTGGCCGCGGAGTTCGACAACTACCGCAAGCGGACCACGCGCGAGAAGACCGAGGCGTTCGATCGCGGGGCCGGTGCACTGGTGGCTCGACTGCTCGACGTCTTCGACGACCTCGATCGGCTCGCCGCGAGCGACACCGCCACGACCGATTACGCCGCGTATCGCACCGCCCTCGAGCTGGTGATGAAGAAGATGGCGAAGGAACTCGAGGGGGGGGGACTGGAACGGATCGACCCGGTCGGTACCAAGTTCAACCCGGTCGAGCAGGACGCCGTCGCCATCGACACGCCGGATGACGCCGCACTCGATGATCAGGTGAAGGCGACCTTCCAGGTGGGCTACCGCTTCCGTGGCAACGTGATTCGACCGGCCAAGGTGCAGGTCTGGTCGGTGGACGGGTCGCTCTAAGTGGCTGCCACGCCCGACTTCTACGCCGTGCTCGGCGTGCCGGAGACGGCCACGCCCGAGCAGATCAAGAAGGCGTACCGCAAGCTGGCGAAGCAGTACCATCCGGACGCCAACCCGAACAATCCGGTGGCGTCGGAGAAGTTCAAGCAGCTCTCCGAAGCGAACGGTGTGCTCTCCGATACCGAGAAGCGTGCCAAGTACGATCAGATGCGCCGCCTCGGCGCGTTCGGCGGAATGGACCGCGGCGGCTTCCGGCAACGCCAACCGTCAGGCGGCGCCCAACAGCCTCCACCGGACTTCGACTCGGCCGACTTCGGCTCCTTCGGGCTGGGCGACATCTTCTCCAGCATCTTCGGGCGGAAGGGGCGCGGCGACGATGGGGGGGGGACGCCGGATCACGCCGAAGTGACGGTGACGGTGCCGTTCCGGACGGCGGCGGTGGGGGGCAAGGTCCCGATCACGCTGGCGATGACCGACGCGTGCGTGACCTGCGGCGGCACCGGCGGGGCCCCGGGGGCCACGATGAGCGCGTGTGGCGAGTGCAACGGGCGCGGCACGATCTCGTTCGGGCAGGGCGGCTTTGCGGTGAACCGGCCGTGTCCGGCGTGCCGTGGGCGGGGGCGCGTGCCATCACTGCGTTGTGCGACCTGTGCGGGGAGCGGCGAGCAGCGCACCGAGCGGCAGTTGCTGGTGACCGTTCCACCGGCCACCGAGACCGGGACGCGCATCCGGCTCAAGGGGCAGGGTCCGCGGCAGAAGGCAGGTGGCCCGGCGAGCGACGTGCTGGTGACGTTCACGGTGGAGCCGGATCGGTTCTTCTCGCGCGACGGACTCAACATCCGCTGCGAGGTCCCGGTGACACTCGCGCAGGCGGTCCTCGGTGCCACGATCCAGGTCAACACCGTCCACGGCAGCAAGGTGAAGCTGCGGATTCCTGCGGGGACGCAGCCGGGCAAGGTCTTCCGCGTGCGCGGGCAGGGGCTCGAGAAGCAGGGACAAAAGGGCGACCAACTCGTCACCATGAAGGTGAAGATCCCCGAGAAGCTGACGCCTGAGCAGGAAGAGGCGTTCAAGGCGTTCGCGGGGAGTTGAGGCGACAGTGTGACTGGTCGCTTGTTGGCACTCGTGCCACTCGTGCTGGCAATCACGCTCGCGAGTTGCGCAACCCGGGAATCCGCCACTTCGGACACTGCTGCGTCATGTAGCGGTTGCACCTTCGAGCTTGCGTCGGTTGGTCGCCTGCTGGACGCCGACGGTGTGTTGCCGGAGCGCATGATGTACGTGTCGCGACGGAGCGATGGGACGTTCGTGACGGTGCATCGCGACGGCGCCCCCCTCCTCGTCTTTCACCCAGATGGCACGATGTTGCGCGAGGTCGGCCAGCGGGGAAGTGGGCCGGGCGAGTTCTTGCGCATCCGACGCGTACTGATCGGGCAGGGCGATTCGCTCATCGTCTCCGATTGGGGCAATGGTCGGCTGACGTTCGTGGATGAGTCATTGAATGTCGTCAGGACGATGCCCTCCACCTTGCTCCCCAACCTGGCGCTGCATGACGGTCGCATGCTGATGGCCGAAGAGATCATGACACCGGAGCAGATGGGCTATCCGCTTCACCTCATCGGCCCCGACGGCGAGATCGAGCGCTCCTTCGGTGCCGACACCCGGGAGTACGTGCCGAACGCTCGGCTCGCGACTCGCCGGCTTGCGGCCACCACCGCGGAGGGAACGATCTGGACCGTCCCCCCTGGTCGCTACATGCTTGAACACTGGGACCCTGCCAGCGGCGAGCGGTTGGACTCGTTCGAGTTGGCGGAGCCGGAGGTCGTGCCGATCTCGTCGTGGCCAGAGGACGGCTCGCTGCGTCCGCCGGGAGTTGTCGAGTCGATCTGGACCGATGACGCGGGGCGAATCTTCCTGTTACTGCGCGTGGCGGACGCGGCATGGACGCCGCGACCGGATCCCGATGCCGAGGTCGCTTACACGGTCGAGGAATATGATGCGATCTACGACTGGATCATTCATGTCGTGGATCCGAAGGCGCGACAGCGGATCGCGGAGCTTCGACATGGGAGCGCCCTCTGGGGGCGGCCGGGGTCCGATGTTCTCGCCACGCTCGCTTCGGATGGGGATAGCGACGTGATCGAGTACCGGCTTGTCAGGCCTCGTATCCTGGATCAGTAGGGCTGTGCAGGATCGGGTACCCTCAACGATACGAGGCACCACTTCAGCGGCTACCGCGCGCATCGCGCTGGGTAGCCTGCGTGCCGGATGGCACTGTGTCACAGCTGCAGTTTCCGGAGAGCTTCACACTTCTCGATGCGACACCGGACGGACTGTACGGGGTGATGGTGGACAGCCTGGATGTGCCCACGATTGCTGTGGCGAGGTGGCCGTAGAGCAGTGATTGGCATACCGTGCCAACGAATGATGATTGGTGTGAGCGGAACACCGACTCGCAGCTTGATGGAGAGCCCTATGCCGCGTTTCCCATTCTTCCCCCTGCATGCGAGTCGCGGCATCGGTGGCCTGATGCTCGTCATCGCGGGTCTTTCGCTCCTTGTGGCCGAGCCGCTCACCGCACAATCCGGGGTCACTGCCCACCCGGTCTCGCGCATCGGCGGGGAGAGTCCGATGCTCAGTCGGATCGGCAACGTGTCGGTCTCTCACCGCGGCATGATCGCTATCGTCCAGCCCCAGGACTTCAACGTCCGGGTATTCGATTCCGCGGGTACCCCAGTCGCGACGATCGGACGCCGGGGAGAGGCTCCCGGCGAGTTCTCCAGGATGTTTGGCGCTTCGGTGGGCTGGGTTGGAGATACCCTCTGGGTGTTCGAGCGATCGGTCGGCCGGATGAGTTTCTTCGGGCCCGACGGGAAGCTCTTGCGGGTGGAGTCCGACGCCGCGCTCTTGCTGCCACCAAGCGGCCAACCAGATGGTGAGGCACGAGATCGACGGACGTCGGTGGAAATGGTTGCCGTAGGCGGGACCACGATCCGAACCGTGTTATACAACCCTGAGACTCCTTTTCCTGCCTGGCTCGCAATCACAGACGCGGCCATTCAGCGTGATGGCGGGCTGGTTCTCGTGGCGGCCGACCCGCAACGGAAGTTCTCGCGGATACTCGGCGCGGTGCGGGAGCCGGTCGAGTGCACGAAGCGCTCCGGACAGCTCATCGCAGTCATCCCGCTCTGTCCCAGAGTTCAATATGCCGTTTCACCTGATGGTCAACGCGTTGCCACGGCTCATCCCACCGGGCGGGACACCTACCGCATCGAGGTCGTGGCCACTACGGGTGATGCCACACCCACCATCATCACACAAAGCCTTGCTCCGGTCCGGGCGGATCAAGCCGCCAAGGACAGCGTCCGGAAGTCCCTCACGGCGGGCCAGACATTACCGGTGGACGTACAGCGATGGATCGACGAGTTGCCCATTCCCGATTGGTTCCCACCGGTGGAACGCCTACTCCTGGGAGCCGACGGAACAGTCTGGGTCAAGGAACATCAGGACCGTGGCCTGCCACAACGGTGGCGAGTGTTCAATGCCTGGGGCCGTGAGATCCGGAGTGTCACCCTGCCCGGAGGTGTTGATGTTCGCTGGGCTCGTCTTGACTCCATCTGGGCGGTCCAGGAGGACGCCGACGGCGCGGAGGAACTGGTCAGGTACGCCATCCGCTAAGGCTCGTGCGGGAGCCCCCTACCTCACCAACACCGCATGCGTCCCACGCGCATCCTCACCCGGCCCCGGCACGCGCTGCACGTAGCTGCCGTCGGGCTGCATCTCCCACGCCTGCCGGCGGTCCGCCAGCATCAACTCCAGTAGCCGGCGAATCTCGGCGCGGTGCCGCGGATCCTCGATCGGTACCGCCGCCTCCACACGCCTGTCCAGGTTGCGTGGCATCCAGTCGGCACTCGAGATGTAGACCTCCTCGCGCCCACCATTGCGGAAGACCATCGCGCGCGAATGCTCCAGGAACCTCCCCAGCAACGAGACCACGCGAATCCGCTCGCTGACCCCGGGAATTCCCGGCCGCAAGCAGCAGATGCCGCGAACGATCAGGTCAATCTCCACCCCAGCGCGTGACGCCTCGTACAACGCCTCGATGATCGCCGGGTCCACGATCGCGTTCATCTTGGCGAGAATCCGCGCCGGCCGCCCGGCCCGTGCATGCGCGGCCTCGCGATGGATCAGCTCCAGGAAGCGCGCCTTCATCCAGCGCGGTGCCACGATCAACTTGCGATACCCCGCAGGCACCCCGAAGCCGGTGAGGATGTTGAAGAGATCGGAGAGGTCGGCACCGATCTCCTCATCACAGGTCAACAAGCCGAAGTCGGTGTAGAGCCGCGCCGTCTTCGGGTTGTAGTTGCCGGTGCCGACGTGCACATAGCGGCGAATCGCATCGCCCTCGCGCCGCACCACCAGCAACACCTTCGCATGCGTCTTGAGCCCGGCCACCCCGTAGCTCACGTGCACGCCGATATCCTCGAAGCGCTTGGCCCACGAGATGTTGGCCTCTTCATCGAAGCGCGCCTGCAGCTCGATCAGCACCGCAACCTGCTTGCCCCGTTCGGCCGCCTCCGCCAACAATCGCGCGATCTCGCCTCCGGTGCGGTAGAGCGTGATCTTGATGGCCAGCACATCGGGGTCTTCGGCGGCCGTCGCGATCAGCCGCTCGACCGAGGTCTGGAACGCGTCGTACGGATGGTGGAGCAGGATGTCACCCTCACGGATCGCACCGAAGATGTCGCGCCCCTCCGCGAGGCGCGGCGGCGTGCGCGGCGTGAACGGCGGGTCCTTCAGGGCAGGGAGGTCAATCGCCGCGATCCCGAAGAGGTCGGACGCGTCGAGCAGGCCGTGGACCTCGAAGAGGTCATCGGTCGTGAGCGGGAGGCCCTCACCAGGATGTGCCTCGTTGAACTCCTCCATCAGC
>JAABRY010000086.1 GCA_011390645.1 Gemmatimonadota bacterium | reverse complement strand
CACGAGCCGGTACCCGCGCGGACGACTGGCGTCCTCGACACGGTTGATCCCGACATCGATGACCGTGGCGCCAGGCTTGACGGCATCCGCACCGATGAACTCCGCGCGACCGATCGCCACGATGAGGATGTCGGCCTCGCGGCAGACGGCAGGGAGATCGCGCGTCCGCGAGTGCGCCACCGTGACGGTCGCATCGCCGCCAGGGCCGGACTGGATCAGGAGGTTCGCCATCGGTCGCCCGACGATCGTGGAGCGGCCGACGATCACGGCCCGCGCACCACGAGTCTCGATGCCCGATCGAAGGAGAATCTGCTGAATCCCATATGGCGTGGCGGGCTTGAAGGCCGTCGGATCACCGAGGACGACCTTGCCGACATTCACGGGATGGAATCCGTCGACATCCTTGCCCGGGTCGATCCGCTGCAACACTTCATCGGCATCGATGTGCGGGGGCAACGGCAACTGGCAGAGAATGCCGTGGATCGCCGGATCGGCGTTGAGTCGATCGATCGTGGCGAGTACCTCGGCCGCAGGGCTCTCCGCCGGCATCCGGATCGTCTCCGAGTGCATTCCGGCTTCGAGGCAGGCCTTCCCCTTGGAGCGCACGTACACGTCCGATGCGGGGTCTTCCCCCACGAGCACGACCGCGAGTCCAGGGATGATGCCCCGTGCGGCGAGGGCACGCACGTCCTCAGCCACTTCAGCACGAATGGCAGCGGCGATGGCGACGCCATCAAGCAGGCGGGCGGTCACTTGGCCACGTCCGTGGCTCGGGTCTCTCTGATTACGGTCACGCGAATCTGCCCCGGATATTGGAGTTCCTGTTCAATGCGCCGCGCGATGGTCTCGGACAGGGTTTGTGCCGCGGCGTCATCGACCTGATCGGGCTTGACGATCACCCGAATCTCGCGGCCAGCTTGAATCACGGTCGTCTTCTCGACGCCCGGCATCGCGGCGGCGATTTCTTCCAGCTTCACGAGACGCTTGACGTAACTCTCGAACGCCTCGCGTCGAGCCCCTGGGCGTGCGCCGGAGATCGCATCGGCGGTTTGCACCAGCACGGACTCGGTACTCTCATGCGGCACGTCGTTGTGGTGTGCCTCGATGGCATTGAGCACCGGTGCCGTCTCACCCCAGCGCCGTGCGACCTCGACGCCGAGTTGCACATGGGTACCCTCGTGCTCGTGTGTCAGCACCTTCCCGACATCGTGCAGGAGGCCGCCGCGCCGAGCAAGCGCCACGTCGGCATGCAGCTCTGCCGCCATCATCCCGGCGAGCCACGCGACTTCCTTCGAGTGCTCATAGAGATTCTGGCCGTACGACGTCCGATACCGCATCCGTCCGACCAGCTTCACCAATTCGGGGTGCAGGCCGTGCACGCCGAGATCATAGGCCGCACGCTCGCCGAGTTCAGTGAGTTGGCCATCGAGTTCGGAACGCACCTTCTCCACGACTTCCTCGATGCGACCCGGGTGGATGCGACCATCCACCACCAGCGCCTCGAGGGCACGACGAGCGACCTCACGCCGGATCGGATCGAAGCAGGAGACCACCACGGTGTCCGGCGTGTCATCGATGATGACGTCCACGCCGGTCGCCAGTTCGAAGGCGCGGATGTTCCGCCCCTCGCGTCCGATGATGCGTCCCTTCATCTCGTCGTTCGGCAGCGGGACGGCGGCAACGGTGGATTCCGCGGTGTGCTCCGACGCCAGCCGTTGCGCAGCCATCGCGATCAGGCGTCGGGCTTCGCGGTCGGCATCACGCTTCGCGTGATCCTTGATCTCCCGGGCCAACGCCGCGGCTTCCGTGCGCGCAGCGTCCTCCACCTGCTGCCGCACCTCTCGCGCGGCGGCGTCAGCGGTGAGCCCGGCCACCTGCTCGAGTCGGCGCTGCACCTCGCTCGCCGCCTGCTCGAGCTGGCTTCGCAAGGTGGAGATCTCCGCCTCCCGGTGGCGCAACGCTTCGTGCTTGCGGGCGAGTGCTTCCTCATCGCTGCGATTCCGCTGCTCGCGTTCTCCGAGTTGACCTTCTCGACCGGTCAGTGCCTGCTCGCGCTCGGTGAGTCGGGTCTCGAGGCGCTCGACCTCGACACGACGGCGCGACACTTCACGGGTCGCGTCATCGCGAATGGTGACGGCTTCGGCGCGCGCAGCATCGAGCTGACGTTCGCGAGTTGCCAACCCATCGCGTTCGGCCTCCGCGCGGATGGCGGCGGCCTCGCGATCGGCGGCAACGACCAGCCCACGCGCGTTGCGTCCACGCGAGGCGAGGAAGGCATTGAGGACCGCAGCGCCGAGCAGGGCGCCCACCAACACACCCGCGGCGAGGGCCGCGAGGACGATCGGTTCCGTCATCTATACCCCGACCGGCGCCGGGGCGCCGGATAGTGGTCAGTCAGCCGTGCCCGCCCGGGTCCCGCGCTTGGCGGGAGGGAGGAGGCGGGCCAGTTCATCGGCGAGCGCAGTCATCCGCGTCGCCTGCTCGGCATCGGTGCGCCGAGCGCGGAAGAGTTCGTCCGTCACGGCGAGTCCCGCGAGAATCGCCGCCTTGTGGGCCTCGATGGTCGGCATCATCGCCCGGATCTGTCGCAGTGCATCATCGAAGTGTGCCGCCACCTCGCGCGTATACTCCGCGGGCAGGTCGGAACGCACGACGAGTTCCTCCCCGCCGACCGAGACCCGCACGCCCTGCTTGGCACCGCTCACGTCGCCACCTGCTCGTCCACGGCATCCTCGAGAAAGGCCAGGCGATGCTGCAATCGACCGACCATTTCGCGGGCGCGCTCCATCCGCGCGGTGAGCTCGAGGTTCTCTCGCTCCAGATCGAGCAGCCGTGCGCGCAGCTGCAGGAGTTCGTCGCCCGGCACCATGCCATCCTGGGCCTTGAGCCCCTGGATTTCGGATTCGGCCTTCAGGCAGCGACGCCGCCACCCCGCCAACTCCTCGGTCAGGTGCCGAAGCACCCGCTCAAGGTCGGTGAGCGATGCGGTGTCAGGACGAACGTAGGGTAACGTCAAGTTCGCGCTCCAGCGAGGTCCTGAGGCGACCAATCGCCTGATCCACGTCGGCGTCGGTCAAGGTGCGGTCCGGCGCCCGAAAGGTGAGCCGGACCGCGACACTCCGGCGCCCTTCCGGGAGGCCGGCACCACGATATTCGTCCACCACAGTGACCGCCTCCAAGGCATGGCGTCTGCCACGCTGCAGGAGCAGGTCGCTTATGGCGGCCACCGGCTGCTCGATCCCAACCAACAGCGCGAGGTCGCGTACGCTCGCAGGGTAGGTTGGCAATGGGATGTACTGAGGTGCCGACCGAGTGCTCACGACGACCGTGACCTCACCGCCGAAGAGCTGATCGGCCCACGCGGGAACGTCCGCGGCCACCGCCCCGCACCACCCCACGGGGAGGCCGGCAGGGTCCTTGGCCACCCAACGATCTCCCTCAACTTGAACCGAGGCCCCCGGATGCGCCAGAGCCACCATCCGGTCGAAGATCCCCCGAGCATCCCAACGATCAAAGGCGGCCCTTGCGCCGCCGTCGCTCCAGTGCGCGGGGCGACGACCGCCGGTGACCACAAAACCGACCGCCATGCGCTCGATCGGCCGCGTCCCCCCTCCAGCCCGTTCGAAGACCGTGCCGACCTCGAAAAGGCGGACATCGCCAGTGTGCGCGGCCCAGTTTGCCTCGACCTGACGGGCGAGCGCCGGGACAATCGCATCGCGGAGCAACCCATGCTCCGCCGACAACGGATTGAGGAGGTGGGGAGCCGCGGGCCCTCCGCTGGCGACCATCGGCAGCGTCATGACCTCGGCAAGGCCGAGGCCAACCATCCCGGTCCGAACGTGGGCCGCTGCATTCCACGCCGGATCATCCTGCCGGGCTCCGGGGCGGAATGGGCGGACCTCGGTGGGGATTTCGTCATAGCCGTGCACCCGCGCGATCTCCTCGACGAGATCAATCTCGGAGAGGAGGTCGGGGCGCCAGCCGGGGACGTCCACCGCGATGCGTCCGTCATCGGGCTTGGAGACAACCGTCGCTCCGATACCGACCAGACACCGCTCGATCTCGGTCCAGGCGAGGTCGAGCCCAAGCACCTGCGCAACTCGCGCAGGACGCAGGAAGATCCGGGGCGGATTGGCCGCGACCGGCACACAGTCCACCGTCTGGCCATCGACCGTGCCCCCGGCGACGGTCAGGAGCAGCCGGACGGCGCGCTGGAAGGCGTCGGACGCTCCCCATCGGTCGGTGCCACGCTCGAAGCGATGCGATGCATCGGTGGAGAGGCCGACGGCCCGCCGCGCGGCACGCACGCGCGAGGGGTCGAACCACGCGCACTCGAGGAAGACATCGGTGGTGGTGGCGCTCACCTCGGTGTCATGGCCGCCCATCACGCCCGCGATCCCGATCGCGCGTTCGGCATCGGCGATCACCAACGCGCCCGCGGGGATTGTTCGCGTCACGCCGTCGAGCGTGACCAGCGATTCGCCATCGCGTGCGGTGCGTGCCAGGACCGCCGGCCCGCGCAGCGTGCCGGCATCGTACGCATGCATCGGCTGGTTGAGCTCGAGCATCACATAGTTGGTGACGTCCACCACGTTGTTGATGCTGCGCAGCCCGGCACCCTGGAGTCGCTCGACCAGCCACGCCGGCGACGGCCCGACCGTGACCCCACGAATGACCGCCGCGAGAAATCTCGCGCACCCGCGATCCGTGATCGCGAGGCGGACGCCACCGACCGTCGCCTCGTCCCCGGCACGATGTGGGGGGGGGACATCGAGTCCGACCTCACCCGGGATGGCGGGGAGGCGGAACGGCACGCGGAGTGACAGCGCCAGCTCGCGCGCGATGCCCTTGTGACCGAGCAGATCGGGGCGGTTGGGGGTGACGTCCACTTCGAAGCGATGATCCGGTGCGCCGAGGACATCCGCCATCGGTGTGCCCGGCGCGGCATCGGTGGTGAGCGCGAGGAGACCGTCGTGGTCCTGGCCGAGACCAAGTTCGCGCGCGGAGCAGAGCATCCCCTCGGACGCTTCGCCGCGCAGCTTGCGGCGCTCGATGAGCAGGCCGTCGGGCATCGTGGTGCCGAGGCGCGCGAAGGGATACTTCCCCCCCGCCACGACGTTGGGTGCGCCACAGACCACGGTCCACAGGGTCCCGGAGCCGTCGTCGACCGTGGTCACCCGGAGCTTGTCGGCGTTGGGGTGCGGACGCACGTCGGTGACCTGGGCCACGACGAACGCGCCGAGATCCGCCCCGACCTGTTCGATCGCGTCGACCGGCGCGCCCAGCATGCCGAGGCGCGCGGCGACGTCGGCGGGGTCCAGCGGCTGCCGCAGGAAGGCCTCGAGCCAGCGACGGGATGCCTTCATGGTGTGCCCCCCCCAACCTGCGTCAGGAAGCGCATGTCGCCACCATACAGGAGGCGGATGTCGGGCAACCCGTAGCGCTGCATCGCGATGCGCTGCGGTCCCATGCCGAAGGCGAAGCCGGTCCAGCGCTCGGGGTCCAGGCCGACATTGCGCAGCACCTGCTCGTGCACCATCCCGCAGCCGAGAATTTCCATCCAGCCGGTGCCCTTGCATGCCGGGCAGCCGGCACCATCGCAGAGGCGGCACCCGACGTCCATCTCCGCCGATGGTTCGGTGAAGGGAAAGAACGACGGGCGGAAGCGCACCCGCGTGTCGGGGCCGAGGAAGCGGCGCGCGAAGTGGGTCAGGGTCGCCTTGAGGTCGACGAAGGTGATCCCCTCATCGACCGCGAGTCCCTCGATCTGCGAAAACGCCGGGGCGTGTGACGGATCGAAGGCGTCGTTGCGATACACCATCCCCGGAATCACGACGCGGTAGGGCGGCGGCCCATCCTGCATCACGCGGATCTGCACGGGCGAGGTGTGCGTGCGCAGCAACAGCCGTTCACCGACCTGACCTCCCCCCCCCTCACCACCGAGGTAGAGGGTGTCATGCATGTCCATCGCGGGGTGATCCGGCGGGAAGTTGAGCATCGTGAAGTTGAGCGCGTCGGTCTCGACCTCGGGGCCAAGCGCCACGGTGAAGCCGAGACCGCGGAAGATCTCGACGATCTCGTCGACCACGAGGGTGACCGGATGCCGGGTGCCCGTCCAACTCTGGCGGGCCGGCATGGTGAGGTCGACCTGGCGCGCCTCGACGGCGGCGGCGGTGGCGGCCAGCTCTGCGCGTCGCGCGGCAAAGGCCGCGTCGAACGCCTGCTTGAGCTGATTGAGTGCGCCACCCATGGCGCGCTTCTCCTCGATGGAGAGCGTCGCGAGGGACTTGAGGAGGAGCGTGAGTTCCCCCTGCTTGCGGCCCATGACCGCGATCTCCTCGGCGTCGAGGGCATCAGCCGGGAGGGTGGGCACGGCGGCGAGTCGCGCCGCTAGCGGCGCCAATGACGGATGCTCGTACGACACGGTCAGGGCAGCTCCGAGACGGACAGCGAGAGGTCAGGAAACGGCGCGGGGCCGACCGATCAAGTGACGGACGGCCCCACGAGGTGGCGCAGGCACGACCGGGCGAATCAGCCCTGGTGCGCCTTGGCCGCCTCGGCCAACTTCGCAAAGGCATCGGCATCGGAGATCGCGAGCTCGGAGAGCACCTTGCGATTGATCTCGATCCCGGCGGCCTTGAGCCCAGCCATCATCCGCGAGTACGACAGGTCGTGCAAGCGGGCGGCTGCCCCGATACGCACGATCCAGAGCCGGCGGAAGTCACCCTTCTTCTTGCGGCGATCGCGGTAGGCGTAGGCCAACCCACGCTCGACGTTTTCCTTGGCGGCCTTGTACAGCTTGCTCCGGGCGCCGACGCCGCCCTTGGCGGCCTTCATGATCTTGTTCTTGCGCGCGTGGTGCGCGACACCATTCTTGACGCGTGGCATGGTCTACTCTCCTCAGGCCTGAAGCAGCTTGATGGTGCGCGGGAAGTCCGCCGAGGAGACCAGGGCCGACTTGCCCAGCTGGTTCTTCCGCTTGGTCGTCTTCTTCGTCAGGATATGGCGCTTGTTCGCCTTTGCGCGCTTGATCTTGCCGCTTCCGGTGATCGTGAAGCGCTTCATCGCGGCGCGCTTGGTCTTCTGCTTCGGCATCGAAAATTCCTTCGGTCCTTCGGTGATGGCGTCAGCCCGGCCTACTTCGGCGCGAGCACCATGATCATGTTGCGTCCGTCGAGCTTGGCTTCCTGCTCGACCTTGGCCACATCCGCGAGCTCAGACGACACTCGGTCGAGCACCGCGCGCCCCAATTCGGGGTGGGCCATCTGGCGACCGCGGAACATCATCGTGACCTTGACCTTGTTCCCCTCGCCCAGAAACTCCCGAGCATGACGGGTCTTGAAGTCGAAATCGTGGTCATCGATTCCCGGCCGGTACTTCACTTCCTTCAGGTGGATCACGTGCTGCTTCTTCTTGGCCGCCCGTGCCGCCTTGGCTTCCTCGAACTTGTACTTCCCATAGTCCATGATCTTGACCACGGGCGGGCGGGCCGTCGGCGCCACCTCCACGAGGTCGAGGCCACGCTCGGCCGCTTGTGCGAGGGCATCCTCGATGGACAGGACGCCGAGTTGTTCTCCCTCTGCGGTGACCACACGAACCGGGGAGATCCGGATCTGGCGATTCACCCGCACGCGCCGCTCACGATCGTAGCTGGACAGTGGCCGTTCCTTCCATTTGGGACAAAAAACGAACACCCCGCTGTGGGCGGGGTGTCCGAAGAGGCGCACCTCGGCGCCGTGACGCCGGATGCTTATGACTCTTTGGACCCGTTCGCCACTGTGTCCGGCTCGGGGTGGGACGGTCTCCCGTCCACTTCTAACCCGGGCAATGTACCGGGCGGGGGGTTGGGTGTCAAGAGCTTGCGTCGTAGGTCGTAGGTCGTAGGTCGTAGGTCGTAGGTCGTAGGTCGCCGAGGCGCCAGCCGAAGGATATACTTCTGCCCTTCCTCCAACACTCTCCTCGGAGCCTCCCTTGGCCGCTCCCCGCCCCTGGCTGACCCGCGCCCTGGACCGTGTCGAGCGCGTGGGCAACGCGCTGCCCGACCCGATCACCCTCTTCGTGATCCTTTCCCTCATGGTCGTGGCGGCCTCCTGGGTGGCGACCATGTTGGGGCTCTCGGCGGCCCACCCGAGTTCGGGAGAGACGATCACGCCAGTGAACCTCGCCTCCGCGGCGGGGGTCCGTCGGATGCTGGCCGAGGGGGTGCGCAACTTCACGGCCTTCCCGCCACTCGGGCTCGTGATCGTGGTGGTCATCGGAATCGGGGTGGCCGAGCGGAGCGGCTTGGTGGTCGCCGCGCTGCGGCGGCTGCTGGCCGCCACCCCCCCTGCCCTCCTCACGGCCACCCTCGTCTTCGGTGGGGTGATGAGCTCGCTGGCCGTTGATGCCGGCTACGTCGTGCTGGTACCGCTCGGCGCCACGATGTTCTACGCGGCGGGGCGGCACCCGCTGGCAGGACTGGCGGCGGCCGCGGCGGGCGTGTCGGGCGGATTCTCGGCCAACCTCCTCATTACGGCCCTGGACCCGCTGCTCTCCGGCCTGACCACTGAAGCGGCCCGGCTCTTGAACCCTGAGTACACGGCCCAGCCGACCGGTAACTACTACTTCCTGGTGGCCTCCACCTTCCTGATCACCGCGGTCGGGACGTTCGTCACCACACGCATCGTCGAGCCGCGGCTCGGTCGCTATGATGGGACCCCTGCCGGTGGATCCGACGACATGCTGGCCGATATCACCCCCGTGGAGCGGCGCGGGCTCAGACGGGCAGGCTTTGTCTTTCTCGCAGGGCTCGCGCTGATGGCCTGGATGGCCATTCCCGACGGCGCGGTGCTCCGGAATCCTGAGGCCGCAGGTGAACCGGTCCTGGTCCAGCTCAAGCCGTTCTTCGACTCGCTGGTGATGATGCTCATGCTGGTCTTCCTCGCCGTCGGTCTCACGTACGGTGCAGCGACCGGGTCAATTCGCTCTGATCGCGACGCGGCGAAAATGTCCTCAGAGAGCGTGGGGGTACTGGGCAGCTATATCGTGCTCGCGTTTGCCGCCGCGCAGTTCATCGCCTGGTTCAACTGGTCGAATCTGGGCTTGCTGCTGGCCATCAACGGTGCCGCAGCGCTCCAAGCGATCAACCTGACCGGCATTCCGCTCGTGCTTGCATTCATCGTGGTGTCCGGGGTGATCAATCTCTTCGTGGGATCCGCGTCGGCGAAATGGGCGATCATGGCACCGGTGTTCGTCCCGATGCTGATGCTGATGGGTTTCTCGCCCGAGCTCACGCAGGCGGCCTATCGCGTGGGCGACAGCACCACCAACATCATCACCCCGCTGATGATGTACTTCCCGCTCTTCATCGCCTTCGCCCAGAAGTACCAGAAGGACGCCGGGATCGGTACCATCATCGCCATGATGGTGCCCTATTCCGTCGCCCTCCTGATCGCCTGGAGCCTCTTCTTCGTGATCTGGATCCTCACCGGACTGCCGCTCGGGCCCGGTGCTCCACTGACGTATCCCGGGGGCTGAATTCGCCCCTGGGGTGAGGTACCATCGACTCGTGGTTACCGGAAACGAATCCCGATTGCCCGCACCACGAAGTCGATGTCGGTCACATTGAAGGCGAAGCGCCGACCATCCGCCAGTTGCCCAAACGTATTGATGATCACGCGGTGATCGCCGTCTCGAGGATGCAACGTCTCGTGATACCGGTCCGCGACACCCTTCAGGGGGTGCATCGCTTCCAGTTCCGGCATGGTGAGCGATCCCGCCAACCGGTAGGGCGCAAGGTCCGCCGCCCGAACGAACCAGACCGGGATACCAGTGCCCTCCATCACCACCGACCGCGGGAAGGTACCAAGCGGCGCATCACCCTCCGTCAGGACATGCCCGGTTTGCAGCAGCGGGCATCCAAACGCCCCCGGCCCCATCGGGCCCGGGAAGTGGTAGAATTCCAAGAGGTTGAACCCCGACGGGACGCACTGCGGCGGACGATAGAAGGGGATTGCGATCCAACCATCCGCTTCGTAGAACTGCACGCCGAGTCGCGCATAGAAGGGCGGCCCCGGGTCCTGATCGGGGAGGGTCAGTCGCACCAACCCGGCCGACGCGGGACGGGCACTCGCCTGCATCTCCTGGGTCTGGGACGGGTAGGGCTCCTGAACACACCCGATCGTGGCGACCGCCACGCCAAGTGCTGCCAACCCCTGAAGCGAGAATTCCTGCATGTCTTCCTCCGTGATGAGTGGTGATGCAGCAAGCTCGCGCTCGGGGGTGAGGGGCGCGTGACCACAGCGTTATCGCGGGGGCCACGCCTCGAGCTCCTCGGTGCCATCCGGGTCACCGACATCGAGGGCGTCGTGCGCCAGGAACTCCAAGGGCGGGCTCACCGCATCGCGCTCCTCGGGTATCTCGCCTTGGCAGGCACGGGGCGATATCGTCGCCGGGCCGAGGTGTTGCGGACGTTCTGGCCCCACCAGCGCGACGACTTGGCGCGGGGCGCCTTGCGGCAATCGGTTCACCATCTCCGCAAGCTTCTTGGCGCAGGGGCCATCCCTTCGCGTGGTGACGATGAGATCGGCTTCGCCGGCTGGTGCGATGCTGTCGCTTTCGAGGAGGCGGCGAAAGCAGGAGAACCAGAGGCGGCACTCGCCGCCTATGGCGGCGACCTCATGCGAGGTCTGAGCATCGACGCCGAAGGATTCACGACCTGGCTCGATGACGAACGCCGCCGACTCCGGACGGTGGCAGCGCGGGCCGCGTGGGAACTCGTCAGTCGCGCCGAGGACGGGGGGCGGCTCGATCTGGCACTCGGCTGGGCCCACCGGGCAATTGCGCTGGACCCCACCGATGAAATCGGCTTCCGTCGCCTGCTGGCCCTGCTCCAGCGCTCAGGCAACCACGCGGCGGCCGCTGCGGCGTATGAAGCCTTCGCTGATCGGCTCTATGCCGAGTTGCGCATGGTGCCATCTGCCGCCACCCGCGATGCGATGACCGCGATGCGACGGAGTGGACGCGATGTCGGTGATTCACCTTCGTTAGCCCCAGATCGCCGATCTGTCCTGGTGCGCGCGCTCGCGAATCACACCACGGACCCGACGCTCGATGCGGTCGGCCTCATGGCCGCCGACATCGTGGCGCACGCGGTGGCCCGACTCGAGGGTGTGAGCGTCACGACGCAGGCCACCAGTACGGCGGGGACGATCATTGGGGGGGGGATATACCAGCTCGGCGCCATGCTGCGCGTGCAGCTTCAGACGACCGACACCAGTGGGCATCATCTTCTCCCCGCCGACGCCGTCCAGGGGGCACCAGATGACATGCTCGGCCTGCTGGACACCCTCGCCGAGCGGACGTCCGCAGGCCTCGCGGTGCACCTCGAGACCCGGAGGGGGCCGGCGCGGGCGGTCGCGCGCCCGCGCACCGTCGCGCACTACCAAAGTTTCGTGGCGGGCCAGGATGCCTTCTTTCGAGCGGATTGGCCGCGCGCCATCGAGCTCTTCCGCCCCGCCACCGAGGCCTCCCCCCCCTACCCGATGGCGGTGATTGTCTCGGCCATTGCGTCGTGGAACCTCGGTGAGGTGGAGGAAGCCGCTGCCATGCTCCGGCGCGCTGACCCGAACCATACGGAGCTGGGTGGTTTCGAACGCGATGTGTACGAGATGGTGGCACACTGGCTGACCGGTAACTGGGTTGGCGCACGGGACGCGACCGCAGCACAGGCGCGAGTGCTCCCGGGATCCATCGCGGCCTACGGCGTCGCCGAGGAGACCCGTCGGTTGCGGCAACCGCGGGAAGCGCTGTCGTTGCTGGCGGCACTCGATCCAGGCGATTCGGAACTGGGCGCCTCGCCGTTCGTGGCCATCGAGATGGCCCGCTGCCTTCACCTGTGCGGTGACCACGCGCAGGAATCGGAAGTCGCAGAACGCGCACTTCGTGCCGCGCCGAGCGACCCAGCCGTCCTGCGTCTCGCGGTGCGCGCGCGCGTAGCGGCGCATGACCAGGTGCGCGTCGAGCAGGCGATCGAACAACGATTGCTGTTGCCGGATCCGCGCGGCCCGTCCGCGGGCTTGCTGATGCGCGAGGCGGCGCTCGAATCAGCCGCCCACGGGCAATCGGCCGACGCCGCCGCGTGGTACGATCGGGCGGTGGCATGGTATCGCTCGGTCCCGCGTCCGTCCGAGCGACTGCAGCGCTCGATCGCTCGGAGTCTCCACGAGGCCGGACGCCTGGACGAGGCCCACGCCGCGTTTGTTGCGCTGTGGGATGACACGATCCGGGTCGGGCTCACCGATGAGCCCCATCACCCGCACCTCAGTGGCCACCTCGACGCCGGGCACCTCGCGGTGCTGGCCCATCAGATGGGTGACGACGATCGGCGGGACGAACTCACCGCTCGGCTGGCCTCGGCAGACGAACCGTGGTTGTTTGGCGCACAGCACCGCTGGCTCGCGGCGCTCGCGTGCGTGCAGGGAAACCCGTTGGAGGCGGTAGCGCATCTGCGCGCAGCGTACGCCGCTGGGATGCCGCATGACCTAGGGCTGCACCGAGATCCGTTCCTGTCGGCGTTGTGGGCCGTCCCGGATGCACCGACCTCGTGAATGACATGACGACCGCCGCGGTGGGTGGGGTCATGGCATGAGCGGCCACGCACGTTGGATCAGCGGCACAGCGAGCAGGAGCACCAGAATGGAGAGTGGAAGGCCGAGCTTCCAGTAGTCCTGGAATCGATACCCGCCGGGACCCATCACGAGCACGTTGGATTGGTGTCCGATGGGGGTGAGGAACGGGAGGGACGCTCCGACCGCCACCGACATCAGGAACGGATCGCTCGAGACCTCGAGACCACGGGCGACAGCAATCGCCACCGGTGCCATCAGGACGGCGGCTGCCGCGTTGTTGATCACGTTTGACAGCGCCATCGTGCCTGCGAGCACCAACCCGATTGTCATGGCGGGCGTGAGGCGCTCCCCGGCCCACAACACGCCCGTGGCCACCGTGGTGGCAGCGCCCGTGAGTTCGAAGGCTGTCCCGACGGGGATCATCGCCGCGAGCAGGACGACGATGGGCCAGTCGACCTGTTCATACAA
>JAABRY010000085.1 GCA_011390645.1 Gemmatimonadota bacterium | reverse complement strand
CAGCGAGAGGCCGGTCTGCGTCATGCGCTGGCCACCGGCGCTCTGCACGGCGAGTGCGATCCCGAAGTCGGCGACCAGTGCCTGGCCATCGTGGAGCAGGATGTTCTCGGGCTTGATGTCGCGATGGATCACGCCTTGGCGGTGTGCGTAATCGAGTGCGCTGGCGACTTCGCGTGCGATGCGCACCGCGTCGGCGATTGGCAACTGGCGTTCGCGCTCGAGGCGGGTGCGCAGCGTTTCGCCGGTGACGAGCGGCATGACATAGTAGAGGAGTCCATCCGCATCACCGCTGTCCAACAACGGCAGGATGTGCGGATGCTGCAGCCGCGCGGTGGTGCGAATCTCGGACAGGAACCGTTCGCCACCGAGTGCGGCACCCAAGTCCGGGTGCAGCACCTTGATCGCCACATCGCGCTCGTGTTTCAAGTCGTGCGCGAGATAGACGGTCGCCATCCCGCCCGCGCCGAGTTCGTGTTCGAGGCGGTAGCGATCGGACAAGGCTGCGGCGAGGCGATCGATGGTCATCGTGGACGCCTCGGCATTGAGTGCGTCGCGCACGGGCACGTCGCCATTGAGCACGTCGCTAAAGCGACGGCTCGGCAGATGTCGCTAAAGCGACCGGCTCCATGCCATGGGGAGCCCCGCCGCTTTAGCGGCATCCGCCGAGCCGCGGCTTCAGCCGCGAGCTCTCCACCCCACGGGGGGCACGTCGCATTCGCGACATCCGCCGAGCCGCGGCTTCAGCCGCGAGCTCTCCACGCCATGGGGAGCCCCGCCGCTTTAGCGGCACCCGCCGAGCCGCGGCTTTAGCCGCGAGCTCAATGGTGATGCGCTCGCTCCGCGCCGCGAGCTCGATGCGGAGCCCGTCGCCGAGGGTCGCCCCGAACGCCTCCACGTTTCGTCTGCTCACTCCGATCCCCCTGACTGCATCCGGGCACGCAGTTCCGTCGCCCAGCCGAAGACGACTTGGTATTCGGGAGTGCGCGAGTTGCGGGTCATCAGGAAACGCTTCCCATCAGGCGCGACATCGTAGTTGGCATGGGGCGCCTGTGCGAATCGGAAATTGTCAGGGAAGAGCTCCGTGCGGTTCGTCACGGCGATGCGATCACCCAGTGAGACGGATGCCGCCATGAGATGGCGACCGTCGCGGTAATAGATCGTCCTGCCATCGCGTGACCAGACGGGCTCTGATCCACCCGAGACCGAGATCTGGACCCTCCCTCCCGCGACGGGAAACGACTGGGCCACGACCTGCGAGGTTCCCGATGCATCGGTGACGTAGGTGATCCATCGGCCGTCGGGTGATATCCGCGCCTGGGCCTCGACAAACCGGGTCGCCGCCACGGGGTGCGAGGTCGTGTCGCCATCGAGCGACCGGTACATGATGTCCGCCTGCTGAGATCCTGCATCGTCGACCTGATAGACGAGGGTGCGGCCATCGGGGGTGATCACGCCCTCGAAGAAGGAGTGCGGTGCGCCGGCCTGCAGTGGCTCGGCGGGGGAGCCCAGGTCGGCGCGCTGCCACCAGAGCGCCGGTCGCTCCACGCGGTCCGAGCGGAAGACAATGCGTTGGCCATCCGGCGTCCACTCCGGGCGATCATTCGAGCCACCGGCGTTGGTGAGGCGGGACGGCGTGGAGGAGGCGATGTCGTAGAGCCAGATGTCGGAACGCCCGTTGGCGCCGATGGTCACCGCGATGCGGTCCCCATCGGGTGACAGTCGCGGGAATCCGTAGCCCTGCGATTCCTCGAGGAGCGGCGCAAAGCGACCATCGAGGTCGACCCACCCAAGTGTCGCGTCTTCGTCTGCCGGCTGGTACACCAGGGTACCGCCTGCCGACAGCGCGGCCTGGGTCCCCGCCGCGACCGTCGTGACCACGGAGGGACCGAGCGCGACGGCCGCGCCGGTAGTGGCTCCGGATGCGAGGTCGAGCCGGATCGCCATGAGCGCCCCGGTCGGCAGGACATAGACCAACGTGCCATCGATGTGGCCGACGACGTCGAGCAGTTCAAGGTCGTAGCGCCGCACCTCGCCGGTGGAGAGGGAGACCGCGCCAAGCCGGGTATCGAACAGGCCGTTGGATGACTGGATCGCGACCAACGCCGTCTCGCCGTCCGACAACGCCATGGGACCGTTGAAATACACCTCGCGGCGCGCGGAGTCCGGCACGGCAAGGAGGCGTGCAGGACCGCCGGACTCGGGAAGCGCGAGCAAACCTTCGACGCCTCCGACGAGGATCATTCCGGCGCTACTCCACGTGATCCCGACGGGCGAGAGCCCCGCATCGCCGATGAGGACCGGCGAGCCTCCGGCGAGCGCGATCTTCCAGACCGTGGTGCCGACCATGTAGGCGATCCACTCGCCATCGGGGGAAAAGGCGGGCTGCTGCGCGCCGTTGGTCCCGGGGATCGTTCGAATCGTTGCCTCATCAATCCGGCGCACGGACAGCCGAACCGCCGCGGTGGAATCCGCGAAGGTGAACGCGAGCGTGTGTCCGTCAGGAGAGACCGCCATGTTTCGTCCGGGCGCGGCGTTGGCGATCAGCATCATCGATGGCAGGGCGACCTGGAACCGGACGACCGGCCGCGCCACCTCGCGCGCGGAGCCACGCCATGCCGCCAGTGCAGTCCCGACGGCGACGATGAGTGCCGCGGCCAGCCCGAGGACGAGCGGGCTCCGGAGTTGCGAATGGACCGTCGCAGGTCGTGTCCCGAGGACGGCGGCATCGGTCGTATAGCCCGGATTCGTCAGCGCCTCGGCGAACGCCTTCGCGGACGCGAAGCGGTCCGCCGGCAACTTCTCGATTGACTTGGCCGTGGCCGCTGCCACATTCGCGGGCACGCTCCTCCGCAGGCGGGTCACCGGTGCCGCGTCCTCGGTGACGATCTTCATGATGATCTGTTGCGCGTTCGCGCCGGTGTGCGGCGGATTCCCGGTGAGCATCTCGTAGAGCACGCTGCCCAGGGAGTAGACATCACTCCGCGCGGTGATCTCCTTCTCCGCCGTGGCCTGCTCGGGGCTCATGTAGTGCGGGGTCCCGAGGCTCAGGCCGGTCTCGGTCATCCGGCCGCCAGCAGCGGCGCTCACCGCCAGCGCGATGCCGAAGTCCGCGACCATGGGCCGGCCGTCGTGCAGCAGGATGTTCTCCGGCTTGATGTCGCGGTGGATCACGCCGTGGGTATGGGCGTAGTGCAGGGCGCTCGCGACGTCCGTGGCGATGCGGACCGCCTCGTCGATGCCAAGCTGTGTCTCGCGATCGAGTTTCCCTCGGAGCGTCTCGCCATCGATGAACGGCATGACGTACCAGAGGAAGCCGCCGGATTCGCCCGAGTCGAAGAGCGGCAGGATGTGCGGGTGCTGTAGCGCCGCGGTGGTGGTGATCTCCTGCACGAAGCGCTCGGCGCCAAGCACGGCGGCGAGCTCAGGCTTGAGGACCTTGATCGCCACCTTGCGCTTGTGCTTGATGTCCTCAGCCAGGTAGACGGTGGCCATGCCGCCGGCCCCGAGCTCGCGCTCGAGGGTGTAGCGGTCGGACAATGCGGCGGCGAGGCGTTCGATCACGCTCAAGGGGGGTCCCGTGTGGCAGGATCAAGTGTGGTGGGAATCTCTGAAAGATAGTGCTGATCGACGGATGGGGATACGTCGGGTGAGGGGTGAGGGGTGAGGGGTGAAGGGGTGAAGGGGCCCTTCGCTTCGCTCAGGGTGACGGCCGCGCGGGGTGAACGGGAACAGCGTGGGACCTACGACCTACGACCCACGACCTCTAACGACTAACGACTCATCATCAACTCCCGCCCGAACCCCTCCACCACCACCAGCTCCGACTTCGTCCGCATCTCGCCCCCCAGTCGAAAGAAGTAGAAGTGCTCGCCATCGGGCGTCACGTCCCATGACCGGATGCCCGGGGCAAAATTGGAGACATCGAAGAGGGCGGTGCGCTGGCCCATCGTGAAGCTCGCGCCGGGGAGAACCTCCACAGCCATCACGCGGTTGTCGGCCGTGATGTAGAAGAGTTCGCGCCCGTCGCGGCTCCAGGTTGTCTCCCACCCGCCACCGGTCGAGACCGTCCACCGACCGGTGGTCACTTCCGGAAACGGTCGGACATACGCTTCGAAGGTGCCGGACTCGATCGACATGTAACTGATCCAGCGGCCATCGGGCGAGAGCGCGATGTTGCTGATCCCTGCCGTGCCGAGCGTGAGGTTCTGCGTCGTCGTGTCCCCCGACGTGCGCCGGGCCTGCAGCACCGACGCGCCGTCTGCCAGGCGATTCAGCAGCCACGCACCGTCACGCGACCAGAGCCCTTCATTGACCGGGGGGCCCGCGCTTGCCACGAGACGCTCAGGGGCCGTACTGCGGCCGTCCGCTGCGACGCTCCAGAATTCGAGCGGGCCGGCGCGATTGCTGGAGAAGCCGATGGTCTGACCGTCGGCGCTCCACGCCGGGCGACCATTGAGGGTCCCATCGAAGGTCAGCTTGATCAGCGGGCCGCGGGGCAGATCCTTCACCCAGATCTGGAGTTCGGCGCCGGCATTGACACTGAGTGCGAGGCGCGTGCCGTCCGGAGAGAGTGCCATCGTCTGCATGTCGCGTGGCAAGGTACTGTCCACGACCTCCGCGCTGCCGTCGCGCGCGACCCGGACGAGATCGGTGTCGCCATCGGTCTGACTGCCAGTGGTGTAGATCAGCGTGCCATCGTCGGAGACGGCAAGATCCACCGCCCCGAACGGCCGCGTGGCGACTTCGTTGGTGATCGCGAACGGATCACCGGTCACCGCCAACGTGCCCAGGTCGAACGGGACGCCCACCATGCTGCCGTTGGCCAACACGTAGATCAGGTGGCCCGATGCCACGTAGCGCGCGGTCAGTCCTTCGAACAACACCCGTGATTCACCGCTCTTGAGGTCGAGGACGGCGACCTGGGATGCGTCGCGCGTGTTGCGCGACAGGATCGTGTACAGCACGCCACGCGCGTCAGGGAGTGACTGTGGCCAGATGTGATCGATTTCACCCGCGGCAGTGTCCACCGTGGTCACCTGGATCGGCACACCACCCTCGGCACGAATCTGCATCACCCCGACGGTGCTGCCCTGCGTGAGTCCGTCGTAGTAGATGTTGCCGTCGCTCGCCCAGGTGAGCCCATCGGAGCCTACGGTGCCCTCGACGATGGTGATCGGGGGGGCACCAGTGAAACCCACCACCTGGATGCCAGCCGAGCCGATCGCGCCGGACATCGCGATGCGATTGCCATCGGGTGAGAACGTCGGGTTGATCGCATCACCGGTGCCCGGGATGGCGGTGGCCGTGAGTTGGTCACGGCGTCGCAGCATGAGCTGCTGCCCAGTGGGCCCCGCACCGACGTACACGAGCTGCGACCCGTCGGGCGAGAGGGCAATCCGCACCCCGCGGTTGCTGCCCAGCGATTGGTCATCTGGCAACGTCATGGCAAAGCGGAGCACGGGGGGGGGAGGGGTCGGACGCAGCCATCCCCACGCTGCCACCGCGCAGGCGGCGGCCGCCACGCCCCAGCCCGCCCACCACAGCCCGCGGCGCGACGCCGAGCTGGTGCCGTGTGCGGTCGCGGCCGCACTGACGGTGGTGAAGCGCGGATTGGCGAGCGCGTCGGCGAACGCCTTGGCACTCTCGAAGCGATCGGCCGGCAACTTCTCCAGCGCCTTCGCCACCGCAGCGGCCACGTTCGGCGGCACGCTCTTCCGGTAGGTGGTGACCGCGGCGGGCTCCTCGGCGATGATCTTCATGATGATCTGCTGCGCGCTCGAGCCGGTGTGCGGCGGATTCCCGGTGAGCATTTCGTAGAGGACGCTCGCCAGCGAATAAACATCGCTGCGACCGGTGATTTCCTTGTCGGCCGTGGCTTGTTCCGGACTCATGTAGTGCGGCGTGCCGAGCGACATCCCGGTCTCGGTCATCCGGCCACCGGCCGCGGCACTCAGCGCGAGCGCGATGCCGAAATCGGCGACCATCGGCCGGCCATTGGCGAGCAGGATGTTCTCGGGCTTGATGTCGCGGTGGACGATCCCCTGGCTGTGCGCGTAGTGCAACGCATCGGCGACATCGGTGGCAATGCGCACCGCTTCGGGTACGCTGAACTGCGTCTCGCGATCGAGCTTGTCGCGCAGCGTCTCGCCCTGGATGTAGGGCATGACGTAGTAGAGATGCGTCGTGGGACGGGAGTCGTGAGAGGGCGATTCGAGGTCCACCGTGCCACTATCAAAGAGCGGCAAGATGTGCGGGTGTTGCAGCGCGGCCGTGGTCTTGATCTCGACCACGAACCGCTCGGCGCCGAGCACGGCCGCGAGCTCGGGCTTGAGCACCTTGATGGCGACCTGACGCTCATGCTTGAGATCGCGTGCGAGATAGACGGTAGCCATTCCGCCCTGCCCGAGCTCGCGGTCGAGGGTGTAGCGGTCGGATAGTGCTGCGGCGAGACGATCGAATGTCATCGTGCCCTCGTTGCCCATGAGCACGTCGCCAAAGCGACGGGTGCGGTGCCGGGGAGAGCCTGTCGCTTTAGCGACATCCGCCGAGCCGTCGCTTTAGCGACGAGCTCCGCGGCGAGGTGTTCGAGCACGCTCAAAGGAAGTCCGGGGAGACGGGAACAAGTGTGGTGGGAATACGGGAAAGATAGCGCCGAAGAGGGGGGGAGGGGTGAGGGGGACGCGGCTTCGCCGCGTGGGGTGAAAGGTGAAAGGTGAAAGGTGAAACGGGACAATTCCCACACCAATATCCAATATCCAACATCGTACGACCTACGACCTACGACCTAAGGCAAACGCCCCGGCGGCTGACACCGCCGGCTGGTTGTCACGTCCCAAACCCCAGCTGTTCCGCCACGCCGCGCTGGCGGTCATCGAGCGTGAGAAAGGTCAGCTCGCTCGGGTCGGGCGCGAGGTAGAGCGCCGTGGCGAGATGCCAGGCGTCGGCACTGCGGAGGTAGCCCACGGCAAAGACGCGCTCCAGCTCGTCGCTGAGGGGGCGTTCGGTGTGCGTCCAGACAATCTCGCGGAGGACCGACGCATCGGGAGTGACCGCATTGCGACGACACGCGCTCCGCCACTCGGCTTCGAGCAGCGGAGCCGACACCAACTCGAACGGTCGTACCTTCTCCAGGATGGCGTCAGCGCCGGGCTCCCCGAAGGTGATCGCGACGATCACCGACGTGTCCACGTAGGCCAGCATCAGTCGCGGTCGTCCAGGAAACGCTTGAGCGCGCCCGGAACGGTCGGACCAACGCGCAACGAGCCGGCTTCTCCCGGCGACAACCGTGAGGGCGTGATCAACCCCTTCGCCTTCAACTCCTCGATCCGCTCGGCGAGGGTCTGGGCCTTCGGCTTGGGCTCGTACGGCCGCAGCTCCGCCACCGGCTCGCCATGGACGGTAATCACAAAACTTCGGCCCTCACGCACTTGGCGAACGAGGGCGGAAAGCTTGGCTTTAGCGTCATAGAGGGGGTATTCGTCGGGCATGGTGGGAATATGGTCAGACTAGTCTGACCAAGCAATGCCATCGGTGTGTTCTTGGATCGGTTTGGGGTGAAACGTGAAAGGTGAAAGGGGCCTAACTCCGGTCCCTTTCACCTTTCACCTTTCACCTTTCACCTTTCACCACCCGCCGCGCAGCGGCGCCCCCGTCAGTTCTTCGGCAACTCGATCCCACCCACCTTGAGCTGCTCGAAGCGCGGGTTGCCGTCGAGCGGGCGGAACATCGGGTCGGACTTGAGGTGCCCCTTGGTGACCCAGTATTGGCGGTCCATCAACTGCTCGAGCACGTCGAGCGCCTTCGCCTGGTTGCCGATCGCCAGCTGGACGCGGGCGTACTGGAGCAGCGTGTAGTTGGAGTTCTCGGTGCTCGCGCCCACGGTGTCGGCGATGGCGCGGTCGGCCTCACGGGCGGCTTCCTCGCGGCGGCCGACGTAGCCGAGCATCACGGCATTGAGGATGCGGAGCTGGGCATCTGTGGGGTTCTCCTCGATCTGCTGGCGCGCGGTGGTCAGCGATGAATCGGCGAAGGCGCGAGCGCGGGCCACGTCGCCCTGCTGCATCGCCGCCATGGCGAGGGCCTGTCCCCACCAGGCGCGGTCGTTGTCGAAGGCGGCCGGGGTCATCCGGTAGAGCAGTTCGCGTTCCTTGTCACCGAGGACAAAGGCCATCTCCTGATAACCAGCGAAGTAGGTCACCATTTCGGTGGCTGGCACGCGCGCCAGCAATTGTTGCGCGATCTGCTTGGCGCCCGCTGTGTCGTTCACTGCCAGTCGCGCGTGCATGATCCACTGCATCTGCGCGTAGTTGGTCAGTTCGAGCGTGAGGAGTTCGTCGCTGGTGGCGACGGCATCGGCATACTGGCCGAGGTAGAGCTGGGCGCGCATCAGATTGGTGAGCACACCCGTGGAGCGCGGGTTGATCTCGCGCGCGCGGGAGAGCTTATCGAAGACCCCTCGGTAATTCCCTTCGCGCAGATCATCATCTGCTGCCGACGTGAGCGCCCAGACGCTCTTCGGGTTCAACTCAAGTGCGCGTGCCGTGGCTCGTCGCGCCGCCGCCTGGTCGCGTGCGACGTCGGTGTAGAAACTTGCAGCGACCATGTGTGCGTTGGCCGAGTCGGGCGCCAATCGCATCACCCGATCCATCGCCTCCTTGGCACGCCGACCGAGCACCGGATCACGGGTGCCGTTGGCGTATGCGGTCGTCAAGGCGAATGACAGTCCCCCCCACGCCCTGGTGAAGTTCGAATCGAGCGCCACCGCCTGCTCATAGAGTGCGGCGCGCGCTCTCGCCGCGCCCGGGGTCTGCCCTGTGATCGCGTTGGCCTTCAGGTAGAGGTCGTACGCTTCAGGGCTGTCTGTCAGGCTGCTCGCGAGATTAGCAGCATCCTCGACCTTGAGGGCCGCGCCGAGGGCGGTGGCAACGCGGGTGGCAATCTGGCCCTGCATCTCGAAGGCGCTGGTCATGTCAGCGTCGAAGGTGTCGCGCCAGGTGACTTCGCCGGTGGTGCCATCCACGAGCTCGGCCGTGACGCGCACCTGTCGCGCGCCGTCGGCACCCACGGCCCAGCGGACCTTCCCCATCAGGAGCTGGTCGGCACGAAGTTCCTTGGCGATCTGCTGGGTCGTCTTCTCGGACGCGGCGTACTGATCCGCGCTGGCCGAGGCTGTCACGGTAAGGGAGTCAAGCCGCGCCAGGCGGTCGCGCAGCTCCTCCACAATCCCGCTGGCGAAGTAGGCGTCGTCCTCGGTGCCCTGATTTTCGAACGGCAACACCGCCACGGTCTTGGCCATCGAGACGTTCGCCGAAGCGGCTCCCCCCCCCACGGCCTTGACGCCGACGGCGCCGATCGCCAGCACCGCCACGGCCGCTGCTGCCCACTGCCAGGGCTTGAGGCCCCGCGACGCCGTGGCGACCGGGACCGCGCCCGAGCCCGTGCGCGCATTGTCCTCCGCCGCGAGCAGTGCGGCAGCCATCTCGGTGCCGGTGGCGTAGCGATCGGCCGCCGTCTTCTGGATCGAGCGCATCACGGCCGCACTCACCTGCGGCGGCAACGAGGTCCGCGTCTGGTCAATCGGCCGCGGTGCCTCGGTGAGGCTGCGCGCAAGCACGGCGTGTGCTGTCGGCCCCGTGAACGGCGGCTCGCCGGTGAGCATCTCGTAGAGCACGCAGCCCAAGGCGTAGATGTCGGTGCGACCGTCGATGTCGAGCGCGCCACTCGCCTGCTCCGGACTCATGTAGTGCGGCGTGCCGATCGCGAGGCCGGTTTGCGTGAGCGCCTCGCCGCCCTGCTCCATCGCGCGCGCGATACCGAAGTCGGCCACCAGCGCATGGCCGGCGCTGATGAGGATGTTGGCCGGCTTGATGTCGCGGTGCACGAAGCCGCGCTCGTGGGCGTAGGCGAGTGCTTCGGCCACCTCGCGCGCCAGGCGCAGCGCCTCGCCCACCGGCATCTGCTTCTCGCGCTTGAGCCGTGCGGGGAGCGACTCGCCCTCGACTACCGGCATGACGTAGTAGAGAATCCCGCCCATCTCGCCGGAGTCGTAGACAGGCAGGATATTCGGGTGCGACAGCTTGGCGGCGATCTCGACCTCGCGCAGGAAGCGGCCGGCACCCAGGGTGGCCGCGAGCTCCGGGCGCATCACCTTGATGGCCACCTGCCGCTTGTGCTTGAGGTCTTCGGCGAGATACACCGTCGCCATCCCGCCCTCGCCGAGCACGCCCTCGATGCGGTAGCGCGAGGCGAGTGCCTGCCGGACGCGCGACACCTCGAACGCGCCGGTGGGCGCGCTCCGTTCCGGCACGCCGGGCTCGGTCGGCGTCCGGGTGCCGCACTTCGAGCAGAAGATGGCCTCGGCGTCGAGCGTGGTGTCGCAGGTGGGGCAGGTGCGTGTCATCGTCAATTCCTTGGCACGTCGAGGCCGCCGACGAGCAGCCGCTCGAAGCGTGGGTTGCCCTTGAGGGGCGCGAACATCGGGTCCACGCGGAGGTAGCCTGGGTGGAAATAGTACTGGAAACCCATCAATTCCTCGATTGCGTCGAGGGCCTGATCGGTGCGGCCGGCGGCGAGGAGGACCCGGGTGCGCTGTACTCGCGCATAAGGCACATCGTTGTTGTTGGCGGGTGGGGCGTCTGCCACAGCGCGGTCCGCTTCCCGGAGCGCTTCCTCGGTCTTGCCGGCGTAGGCGAGCATGACGGCGTAGAGTGCCCGCAGTTGCGGATCGTTGGGGGCAGCATCCACCTGGCGCTTCGATTCCGCGAGCGACGAATCGGCATAGGCGCGAGCGCGGACCATGTCCCCCTGTTGGTGCGCGGCGATCGCGAGTGCCTGTCCCCACCACGCCCGGTCCCCATCGAAGGCGGCCGGGGTGAGTCGGAACAGGAGGTCGAGTTCCGACTTCTCGAAGACGAACGCCATCTCCTGGTAGCCGGCGAAGTACGCTACGAGTTCGGTGGCGGGGATGCGGGTGAGGGCCTCACGAACCACGCGGCGGGCCCCTGCCAGGTCGTTCGCGCCGAGGTGCGCGACCACGATCGCCTGTAAGGCGTTGGGGTTGTTGGGCGCCAGCGCCATCATCTCGTCGCTGAACTGCACGGCCTCGTTGGCGCGGCCGAGGAAGGTCAGGGCGTAGATGAGGTTGCGGAGGATGGTGACCGAGCGGGGGTCGAGCTCTCGCGCCCGGGACAGTTTGGCGAAGGCGGTGGCGTAGTCCTCGCGCTCGTAGTCGTCGAGTGCGGAGCTGGCGAGGATCTCCGGGTTGTCGGGCTCAAGCTGCAGCGCGCGGTCAGTGGCACGACGTGAGGCTGCTGCATCGCGCGCGACGTTGGTCTGATAGGATGACATGGCCCGATGGGCGAAGGCCTTGTCCGGAGCAAGCGCCATGGCTCGGTCCACCGCCTCCTTGGCCTGTCGCCCCGTCTCCGGGTCGCGATTGCCGTTCGCATGCGCCATGGTAAGGGACACTCCGAGGCGTGCCCAGGCCTCGGCAAAATTTGAGTCGAGAGCCACCGCCTGCGCGTAATACCCCGCCGCCTGGCGCATCGGCCCGGCCGCGTTGTTGGTGATCGCGCGACCCTTGAGGTAGAGGTCATACGCCACGGCGTTCTGGGTCGGCCGCGACGCGAGGTCGGCGGCGACGTCCTGTCCGAGGACCGCACCAAGCGCGCCGGCGACGCGCGTGGCGAGCTGGCTCTGCATCGCGAAGACATCGGTGAGGTCGGCGTCGAAGGTCTCGGTCCAGGTGATCTGGCCCGTCTTGCCGTCCACCATCTCCGCGCTCACACGTACGCGACGCCCGCCCTCGGCACTGCCCGCCCATTGGACCTTGCCGGTGAGGACCTGATCCACGCGCAGTTCCCGGGCGATCTCCGGGCCGGTCTTGGCTGTACCGCGGTACTGGTCGGCGCTGGCAGACGCAATCACGGTCAGGTTGCCAAGCCGCGAGAGCTTGCCGCGGAGTTCATCCACGATGCCGTCGGCGAGGTAGGCGTCTTCGTCGGCGCCAATGTGCTGGAACGGCAAGACGGCAATGCGCTTGGCAGCGGTCGCAGTGGCGGTGGTATCGTTCCCCCCCCCAAGCGCCTTGACGCCGAGTGCCCCGACGGCGAGCACTGCCGCAGCCGCGACGCCCATCTGCCAGGGCTTGAAGCCGCTGCGCGCCGCGGTAGGGGCCGTCACGAATCCAGATTGCGTATCGCGCTCCGCCGCGACGAGCGCCGTGACCATCGCCCCCGCATTGGCGTAGCGATCGGCCGGTGCCTTGGCGAGGGCTCGCGTAACGACCGCACTGACCGCCGGTGGCAGCGACGTGCGCGTCTGCTCCAGCGGGCGCGGCGCCTCGGTCATGCTGCGCATGATCACGGCTTGCACCGTGGGCCCCGTGAACGGCGGCTCGCCCGAGATCATCTCGTAGAGCACGCAGCCGAGTGCGTAGATGTCGCTGCGGCCGTCAAGATCGGTCGCGCCACTCGCCTGCTCCGGACTCATGTACTGTGGCGTGCCGATCGCGAGGCCGGTCTGCGTGATGGATTGCCCGTCGCCCTCCATCGCACGCGCGATCCCGAAGTCAGCAACCAACGCGTGTCCGGCACTGATCAGGATGTTCGCGGGCTTGATGTCGCGATGCACGAAGCCGCGCGCATGCGCGTACGCCATCGCTTCGGCGACTTCGCGCGCGAGGCGCAGTGCCTCCTCCACCGGGAGCTGCTTCTCGCGCCGAATGCGGGCCGGGAGCGATTCACCTTCGACCACCGGCATTACATAGTAGAGCACACCATCCGCGGCGCCCGAGTCGTAGACCGGCAGGATGTTCGGGTGCGAGAGCTTGGCCGCGATCTCCACCTCGCGCAGGAAGCGATCGGCGCCGAGCGTTTCGCTGAGCTCCGGTCGCATCACCTTCACCGCGACTTCACGCTTGTGCTTGAGGTCTTCGGCAAGGTAGACCGTCGCCATCCCGCCCTCGCCGAGGATGCGCTGGATCTTGTAGCGATCGGCGAGCGCCGTGCGGACCTTGGAGACTTCGATCGCGCCGGTGGGCATCGTGCGTTCGGGGACACCCGGCTCAGTGGGAGTGGGCGTACCGCAGTTCAGGCAGAAGTGCGCCTGCGGCGGCAGGGGCGTGGTACACGAGGGGCAAATGCGGCCGTCAGCGGTCACGAAGATTCCGGTGGGAGGCGTGTTGTGTGGGAACTCTTGAATGTACGCAGAAACTGGTGATGGGGAAACAAGGTGAGGGGGAACCGCTTCGCCGCGCGGGGACGTTGGCAGCTCCCGCCCCGATTCTGCGCTCTTCCTTGACTGCACCCTCGTTC
>JAABRY010000084.1 GCA_011390645.1 Gemmatimonadota bacterium | reverse complement strand
CACCATGTCGCTGGTGAGCGCGTATGTGACGCGTTGGTTCTCCCCCCAGTTCACCCCGATCAAGGTGCCGTCCCCGAGTTCCAGCCGATCGCTGTCGAACGTGTCGGCGTTGTCGCTGATCAGCCACGTCACGTTCACCGGGGGAACCTGTCCGCGGAAGACGCCGTCAACCGCCTGCACTGAAACCGCCAATGGCGATGTCTCGAGCTGATAGCGAAAGGTCGCTGGGGTCGTAATGGTGCTGTCGCTGCGGACCTCCGCCAGTCGGAAGGCAAAATCGCTCATCGGCGTGGCTGTCGCTTTCGCGGTGACCACCACGGTGCCGTTGCTGCAGCTTACCGTGACATCAACAGTTCCGACACCATTGGCATCCGGCGCGAAGCGGTGCGTCAGCACCGCACCGAGCAGGCTGGGCTGGTACTCGGGAGTGGAAGGGATGCCGAGCGTGTAGACGGGGTTGGTACAGTGCCGGGCCACGAGCGTGCTCGTTGCCTGACCATCCTCGGGGAAGGTGACGGGGGTAATCGTGAGCGCCGGTACAGGCGGGGCCGTGACCACGAAGGTTGCGGCGCGGATCGTCGTGCCGCCGGCGCTCGTGGCCTCGCCGCGCACCGTGTACTCGCCAGGCGCCAAGGCGGTGTCGAACACCGAAAGGAATCCCGTGGCTCCAGTCCTTACCGGGATGTCGTTCAGGTAGAGGGTGTGCGCGGTAATCGCGATCTCCCCACCGATGGCGTTTGAACTGAACGTGCCGACCGCAAAACCGCCGCTCCCACTGACGCTTACCGCCGGAGGGTTGGTCTCGCGAGTTGGCGTGGTGCCCCCACCGCCACATGCCGCGGCGAGAAGAGTGGCGAAGACCAGAGGGGACCTACGAGGTCGGCGCACTGTCGGGGGGTACCCAGTCATTGGAAGGCCGATCGATCAGGGACCATGAGAATGTTTGCCGGCCAGAGTCAGCCAGCCGTCCTTGCGGCGACGCCGCGCTCCCCTTGGCAACACCCCCCAAGGGGGCGAACTTCCCTTGATAAGGAATAACCGGTTGGACCGGTAACCGACACCGGTACCGCATCTGGTCGAACAGGCGCCCGCAGGAGCCCACGTCACATTTTGTAAAGTGTTGTAGATTTACGAGTTAGTCCTTCGGGCGCGGTGGCAGAGCGGTTGAATGCACCGGTCTTGAAAACCGGCGGGCCCGTGAGGGTCTCGTGAGTTCGAATCTCACCCGCGCCGTCCGATACTCGACGCCAGTTCCTCTCCCCAAAAGGATCGACCATGCGTACCTCAGCACTCTTCCTCCTTGCCCTCCTCCCCGCTGCTCCGCTCGCGGCCCAATTCGAGGGCACCATCACCATGAAGCTCACCTCTCCCGAGATGGGCAACGAGGCCATCGAGGCCAAGTACTTCATCAAGGGTGACCAGTTTGCAATGGCGATGGCGATGCCTGCCTCCGCCGGTCCGATGGCCGGCCAGGAGGTGCGGATGCTGTTCAACCCCGCCGCCAAGAAGATGACGATGCTCATGCCGGTCGCCGGCGAGATGGCGGCGATGATGGGTGGCGCCAAGGGAATCAAGATGGAGATGGACCTCAACGACCTCCCGACCGAAGACGCCAAGGCCCCCGAGGGTTCAGTGAAGAAGCTCGGCACCTCGCAGCAGATCGCCGGCCGCAGTTGTGACGACTACGAGGTGACCTCCGAGGGCGAGGCCTTCCAGATGTGCCTCGCCGACGGCCTCGGTCGCTTCATGATGGCCGCGGGCGGTGGCATGGGTCGCGATGCGTCCGTCCCGAAGTGGGCCCGCAACCTCGAGGGGAAGTTCCCGCTCAAGGTCTCCGACCGTCGTGGCCGCGGCATGATGGAAGTCACCGCGATCTCCCAGGGCACGGTGCCAGCCTCGGTGTTCGCCGTTCCGTCTGACTATCAGGACATGGGCGGGATGATGGGCGGCATGGGCGGCATGCGGCGGAACAACTGATGGCGCGAACCTCCGCAGCACTCACGCTCCTCGGCGCGGCGCTGCTCGGGTCGGTGGCGCCGGTCGCGGCGCAAGACGCGGGCGGTACCGGCGTCACCCTGATGCGAATCTCGCTGCCGGACACGTTGCCGGCAGCGATGTCGCAAGTCGGGCTGAACGAGATCAGCATGCGCATCACCTACGGCACCGACGGGCGCCGGGTGGCGTCGATGATGCAGTTCGAGCAGATGGGCCCGGCCATGGGGATTCCGCTCGACGCCGTGCTGATGCACATGATCTGGGATTCCACGACCGATTCCGTGCAGATCGGACTGACCCTTCCCCCCGAGCTGATGGAATCGCTCGGTGGCGGAGGCGGATTCGCGTTCGCCTTTGTGCTCCCAGACTCACTCCCCGTGCCACCCGGGATGGGCGACTCGCTCATGGTGGCGATGGACAACGCCAACGCCTCCTATCGTGACCTCGGCACGACGGCGACAGTTGCAGGCTTGTCGTGCCGCGAATACGAGATGGTCACCGACTCCGTCACGGCCAAGGTCTGCCTGGGACAGCGGCCCCCGGGCCTCCAGCTCGCCTACGACCTCGTGGAACGACTGCCGGTCATCAGTGAATTGATGGCGGCCTGGCGCAAGCAGGAGCGCGAGCTCCTCGGACAGGAAGGACTCGCCACCTTCCGGATGACCGGTGACATGGGAACGGGTGGCTTCCATGTGGAACTCGCCTCCTATACGGCGGGCGCTGACCCTGCGCTCTTCGTCCTCGCACCCGGCCTCGGGCCAGTCCCGCCGGAGATCATCGCCGCGTTCATGCAGGGAGCTGCTGCCGCGATTCCAGATCAGCCGTGACGCGCTTTGGCGCGTCGCTGTGCCTGATGTTCGCCGCCGTCGCCTGCCGGGCTCCCACGCCCGAGCCGGCGGCGGCGGATCGCTTTCCCGCCCCGGACGGTGCGCAGGTCCGCATCGACTCGTTGCCGGTGCAGCGCATCGTCTCGACGATGCAGTCGGCGACCGAGTGGCTCGTGTTGCTCGGCGTTGCCGACCTGTTGGTCGCGCGCACCGACTACGATCGCCAACCGGAGCTCGCGCACCTGCCGAGCATCGGGGGGGGGCTGGATCCGAGCGCCGAAGTCATCGCGTCGCTTGCCCCCGATGTCGTCCTCGGGTGGCGCATCCGCGCCTCCGCAGACTTGCAACGCACGCTCGCACCCTTCGATATCCCGGTCA
>JAABRY010000083.1 GCA_011390645.1 Gemmatimonadota bacterium | reverse complement strand
TCCCGGTCATCGCCGTCGAAGCCACCGACACCGGCGAGGTCTTCACCCAGCTTGGCGTCCTCGGCCGACTCGTGGCGAAGCAGGCCACTGCGGATTCGTTGGCCGCGGCGCTGCGCGCGGAGCTCGATGCAGCACGTGCGAGTTGTTCAGCCGACGCGGAATCGGTCGTGATCATCCTTTCCACCGAGCCCCCGGTCACCTCCGGTGGTGGCACCTGGATGGATCAGCTCCTCGCGGCGGCCTGTCTCACGAATGCGTTCGGCGACCTCACCATTCCCTGGCCGACGATTTCGGTGGAAGCCCTCGTGGCTCGACAGCCTGACTGGGTGCTCACCTCCACCGGTTCCACACCCGATGAGCGCCTCAAGGCACTCCGCGCTGCCCCCGGCTGGCGTGACCTCGACGCCGTGCGCGCCGGCCGCGTGCTGGAGATCCCGGGAGACCTCTTCGCCCGGGCCGGGCCGACGATGGGGGAGTGGGTGAGGGCGGTGCGGGAGGCACGGGCGCAGGTGAGGGGTGAGGGGTGAGGGGTGAGGGGTGAGGGGGACGCGGCCTGCGGCCGCGCTGGGTAAAAGGTGAAAGGGAAAATGCACCTCCCTTTCACCTTTCACGTTTCACCCCTGTTCCCCCTCCCTCCTCACCCCTGAGCGGCGCAGCCGCGCCCCCATTTCCCTCTCCCCCGCGACGACGCTATCTTTGCCTACTTGGGGAGCGGTGGCCGAGTGGCTGAAGGCGACGGTTTGCTAAACCGTTTTAGGGGGTAAACCCCTAACGAGGGTTCGAATCCCTCTCGCTCCGTTGGAGTCGTGGGTCGTTAGTCGTAGGTCACGGAGGTCGTAGGTCGTAGGTCGTAGGTCGTAGGGAACTTGTCGTGAGACACTGTTCGTCGGTCACGGCCGCCCCGATACGTCCTGCGACCCGTGAGGTGTCATCTACGACCAGTGACTTACGACCTGCGACCTACGACCTACGACTTCTCAGAAGGCCCCCATGCCCACCCCCCGCGTCCGCTTTGCCCCCTCCCCCACCGGCTACCTCCACGTGGGTGGCGCGCGCACGGCCCTCTTCAACTGGCTCTACGCTCGTCAGACCGGCGGCACCTTCGTGCTGCGGATCGAGGACACCGACAAGGAGCGCTCGACCGACGCGCACACGCAGGTCATCCTCGACGGCATGACCTGGCTGGGCCTCGATTGGGATGAGGGGCCACTCTTCCAGGGTGCCTACGCTGACCGCCATCGCGCCGATGCCGAACGCCTCCTCGCGGAGGGGAAGGCCTACAAGGACTACCTCACCGCCGAGGAGCTGGAGCGGTGGCGCGAGCACGCGAAGGCCAACGGCACGGCGTTCCGCTACGACCGGCGCCTGATGGGCCTCCCGGCCGAGGAAGTCGCGCGCCGTGAGGCCGCTGGGGCGCCGTACGCGATCCGCTTCGCGATGCCCGATGAAGAGATCTCCTGGATTGACGCCGTGCACGGGCGGATTTCGTGGCAGGGCCGCGATCTCGACGATCTCATCATCCTGCGTTCCGATGGCTCGGCGATCTACAACCTGGCGGTGGTCTCCGACGACATCGCAATGGAGATCACGCACGTCATCCGCGGCGACGACCACGTCTCCAACACCCCGAAGCAGATCGCGCTCTATCGCGCGCTCGGTCATGAGCCGCCCGTCTTCGCGCACGTCCCGATGATCCTCGGCACCGACGGCAAGAAGCTCAGCAAGCGGCATGGTGCCACGGCAGTTGGCGACTATCAGGATCAGGGCATCCTCCCCGACGCGATGCGCAACTTCCTCGCGCTGCTGGGCTGGTCGCCGGGCAACGACGACGAGATCGTCACGCTCGACGAGATGATTCGTCGCTTCTCGCTGGAGGCGATCCAGTCGAAGGCCGCGGTCTTCGATCCCGCGAAGCTCGAGTGGATGAACGGCCAGTATCTCTCGATGATGCCGGCGGCCGAGCTGCGTGCACCGGTGGTGCGTCAACTTGAGCGCCTGGGCGCCTCGTGGGGCGATCGCGACCTCGACCCGATCATTGATGCCGTCAAGGCGCGGGCCCGCACGGTCACGATGGTCGCCGAGCAGGTGGCGATCCGTCTGCCTGGCGCCGAGATTCCGCTTGACGTGAAGGGCGAAGCGCTGATCGCCAAGATGGGCGAGCGCTTCGCGCCATGCCTTGCCATTGCACGTGATGCGGTCGCAGCGGTGCCTGAGGCGGAGTGGACCGCCGAGGCATTGGAGGCCGCGATGCGCGATGCGGCAACGCGCGAGGAACTCAAGCTCGGCGACGTGATGCAGCCGGTGCGTGTCGCGCTCACCGGGGGCACGGTGAGTGAGCCCGTGAATGAGTTGCTGGTCGTGGTAGGCCGCGAGGAATCATTGCGACGGATGGGGTAGGTCTGGTCTGGCCGGGAATCTCAATCGTGAGGTGACAGATGGCCGAACTGAAGACGAAGGTGACGGACGACAGCGTGGCGGATTTCCTGGCGAAGGTGGCCGATCCCGCGCGCCGCGCCGACTGCGAGGCGGTCCGCGCGATGATGCAGCGCGCGACCGGGTGTGAGGCGAAGATGTGGGGCGCCAGCATCGTCGGCTTCGGGAAGTACGCCTACAAGTACGAGAGCGGGCGCACCGGCGAGTGGATGATCACCGGCTTCTCGCCCCGCAAGAACGACCTCACCCTCTACATCATGCCGGGCTTCACGCGCTACGACGCCTTGATGGCGCGCCTGGGCAAGCACAAGACCGGCAAGTCGTGTCTCTACCTGAAGCGTCTCGCTGATGTGGACTCGGCGGTGCTGGAGGAGCTGATCACGGCGTCGGTGGAGGCGATGGCATCGAAGCGGGTCGAGTAGGCGCTCACGTCCCATCCCTCACACCGGATCCGCCCCACGCCCCACCCGGAGACGCGCCGATGAGCTGGACCCACGAACACACCTTCAAGGTCGCGGCACCGCCGGAGCGCGTCATGAAGGCCTTCACGGACGCAAACGAACTCACGGCATGGTTCGCTGAGTCGGCGGAGATCGGCACCTCCGCCGGCGAGGCGTACCGCTTCTGGGGGCGGCACACCCCGGGCACGCCCTCGGCCGCGCAGGCCGACCAGCAGCTCGTCGCCCTGGAACCGGCTCGACTGCTGGGGTTCCGCTGGACGCTGCATGGCACACCAACCGACGTCCGGCTCGCGCTCAGCGCCGACGGCGACGCGACCCAAGTGGTGCTGCACCACCGCGTGGATGGTGACCTGCCCGTGCTGCGGCAACGAGAGCTGGTGGACGACTTCTGGCGTCTCTCCTTCGGCAATCTCGGTCAGCACCTCGCAGGCAACGCGGTCGTGCGGCCGGACTTCGCCGATCCGGCCCCGGAGGTACGCGTCGTCATGGAGATCGCGGCACCACCGGAGCAGGTCTGGCAGGCGTTGATCGACCCGGCGGCGGTGAACCAGTGGTTCAACACGACAGCCGCGGAGATTGACCCGCGCGTGGGGGGGGCATACAAGGTGGGGTGGCGCTACACGATTGACGGCCGCGCGGTGGTCGGCGGCCCGACCACGATCCTCGCCTACGACCCGCCGCGGCGCCTGATGCTCGACTGGCCCGACTGGCGCGGTGATCCGGATGTCACAGGCCAGACGATCGCCTTTGAACTCGCGCCGAGCGCAGGAGGGACCACGCTGACGTTCGTCCACACGGGCTTCACCCGCGCGGAAGACATCAGCGACTATCCCTTCGGCTGGGCCTGGTTCCTCGGCGAGCTGGGACGCGTCGCGTCCGCGCCGCCAACGACCGAGTAGTCACTTCGTGAGCGCGCCGATCATTGCGTCGGCGCGCTCGCGCACGCTGGCCTGCGCTGCAGCGATCGCGGCGGCCAGGTCTGCGGGCACCGCGCTCATCTCGGGGATCAGCGCGATCGCAGCGACGTAGTAGTCGCGCCATGCCTCGAGGATGGTGCGTTGCTCCACCACCGTGGAACCGCTGCCCAGCGCCTGTGCCGACAGCTTGCCCTGCACGTCGAGCTCACGCAGCGCCACCTGTGTGAGCTCGTCGAGCGCCACGGCTGCGACGGCGGGTCGACCATCGGTCAGCAGCAACCCGGTGGTGAGGGCGCAGTTGCCGACATTGCCGAGCGTCGCGGCGCTCACCATCTCGATGCGATCGCGATCGGTGTGGTAGAACTGGTCGGTGAAGTGCCACAGCAACAGTCCCGGAATCTTCGCGCGCAGGAACGGCGTGTGGTCGCTGCCGCCCTCGAACGGATTCGCCTTGACGACCCAGCCCGTGGTGGCGGCACGGTCGAGGCAGCGCTGGCGGACGAAGTCATTGAACCAGTGCGGCCAGATCTCGTCGGCGCGCATCGGACGACCGCCCCACTCGGTGTGCTGGTCCTCGCCACGCACCCAGACCGCCGACGGATCGGGCATCTTCTCGATCAGGAAGGTCCCGCCGGTCTTCTCGGTGTCCTCGCCCACCATGTCGAGCGACATCCCCCACTTCACGCCGCGCTGGCGCACGCTATCCTCCGCCAGGAAGCGCTGCGTCGAGCGAATCTCGTCGCCCCAGAGGAAGGTGAGGGTGCGGGCGGGGTCGATCGTCCCGTTGCGGAGCAGCACGGCGGCCGTGCGGGCCATCTCGGCCTGCGCCCCGACGCCTGAGGCGTTGTCGTTCGCCCCCGGCTCCTGTACGTGCGCGGAATAGACGAAGCGCTCTTCGGGCAGCGTGCGTCCCCGCACCTCTGCCACCAGCGTGAGCTCGGGCGCCTCGGTGAACGTCGTTCGAACGTCGGCATGCACCCGCACGGGGCCGCGCGCGAGTGCTGAGCGCATCGCGGCCGTGGCCTGCGGATGCATCAAGATCACCCACCCGGGGTTGGTCGTGTCGCGTGCGATGCCGGTGAAGCCGATGGCTGTCACATTCTTGTCGGGCTGGTTGTAGGCCGGGAGACGCTGCACCGCGAGCACGCCGACGGCACCCTTGCGGAACGCGCGCTGCGCCAGCGTGCGGGCGTTGCCGGTGCCGAAGACCACCGCCCCAGCAATGTCACCTGCCGCCGTGAACTCCGCCTCGCCACCCGCCCCCACGTCCACGACGCGTGCCGTCACGCCACCCTGTGGTGTGCTCGTCGAGTTGATGGCCAGCATGCTCTTGTTGGTAGTCCATTCGAGGAGTGGCGTGGCTTCACCCAAGATCGTCAGCGCAGCGCCGACCGGACTCCAGGCCGGTGCCGACATCGGCCGCGACTCGACCCGGTACACCAGGCGGTCGGTGGGTGCCGCACGCGACTCCTCCACGTACCCGGCCGAGCGCAATACGGCGGCCACGGTATCGATGGAGGCATCAAACCCCGGATTCCCCGGGAGCCGGAAGAACTGCTCGACGAAGGCGACGGTTTCCCGCGCCCGTTCACCGGAAAGCTCCGCCGCGACGGCGGTGGTGACGCCGCGGAATGCCTCCGGCACCACGCGTTGCTGTGCAGCAAGCGGCGCGACGGCCAGCACCCCGAATGCGAGGAACCCGGCGCCTCGCATCACCCACTCACCAAATACGAACCGTTTCACCTTTCACCTTTCACCCTACTGCCGTTCACCGTTCACCGTTCACCGTCAGTCGTCACGCAAACGTGCCGGCGCGGTACCGCCAGCTTCGGTCGAGAAATTCGTCGAGCCATCCCCGTGCGATGAAGGCATCCACCGCATCGGTCGTCGCCGCGCGATCCATCCCCCAGAGCGCCGCGCGCCGCGGTCCCTCCTGCCACTCGGCCTGGATCATCGCGCGCTCCGCCTCAGTCCAGACGGTCGGCAGTTCGCCGGCAAAGCGACCAGCCACCCCATTCACACCGGGTCCGCCGATGGTGATGGTCGGACTGCCGTGGAAGAGTGGCGTCTCGAACCATGCGAGGTCGCTCACCACCACGGCACGTCGGTAGGGATGCCCACCCCCGCGTTCGAGGATGGCCGAGACCAGGCGGGCGGCCGAGGCGCGATCCGCGTGCCCCTCCTCCAGATCTGCGGCGATCACGATGACGATCGTCTCTTCCGTATCCACCAACTTCACGGCCTGCCCTCCCCGCCCGTCGGCGGTGGTGTGCGCTGGTTGCGCTCGAATTCCCGATCGGCCTCGCGACGCTCCCGCAATTCGCGGGCGGCGCGACCGATGTCGTCCAGTGCCGCGTCACGCGCTCCCTGCAACTGGATCATCTGCCGCATCTCCGCCCACCGCCGGGACTGTGCCACTTGCTGCGGATTCGCCTGCACGTTCAGCGGGATCAACCCAAGCAGGAACGTGGGCAGTTTGATCGGCCCCAGATGGATCCACCTCGGATCCACCCCGACCGTCTGGCCACCGATCGAGGTCACCCATGAGGGCGGTTGTGCCGCGCCCGCTCCAGCCGCCACGGCGTCGAGGTATTCCTGAATCATCTCCGAGACGATGCTGTCCACGGTCGCCTGCGTCGTCCCCCCCCCAAGCCGTGCGGCGAGTTCCGCGGGCGTGAACGGCAGCGGGCGCACCCACAACCGTCCATCGCCGAACGCCGGCCCCAACCGCTCGACGCGCGTCGTGTCCTGTGCGCTCACGGGCGAGGCCGACAGCACGACGGCCACGAGGCCGCCACCGACCCACCCGCCGAGGCGCACGATCGCGTCAGCCTGCCGCGCCGACGGCAGCGCCCGCCTGGCAGGCCGCCAGTGTGCGGCCCAGGCGTGCGACCGCCTCGCGGAGTCGCTCGGCAGGCACGGTGAGCGCAATCCGGAAGAAACCCTCGCCGCCCGGACCGAACCCGCTCCCCGGGAGCACCACGACGCCCTCTTCCTCGAGTGCCCGCATCGCGAAGTCGGCCGACGCAATCCCGGCAGGCATCGGAACCCACAGGTACATCGCCCCCTGGGGCGGCTCGACCGCAAAACCGGCCTCGCGCAGCACGGTGACGGCTGCATCCCGGCGCACGGTCAGTTCGGCGACGATCGGCGCGATCAACTCCTCTGCGTGGTCGAGCGTCCAGGCGCCGGCTCGTTGGAGCGCCAGGAAGACCCCGGTATCGACATAGCTCTTCACCTTCGAGAGGGCTCCCACCAGCGTGGCGTTCCCCACCGCGAAGCCGATCCGCCACCCGGTCATCTGGAACGACTTGGAGAGTGAGAAGAACTCGATGGCGACGTCGCGCGCGCCCTCGATCTCGAAGATGCTGGGTGCGACATACCCGTCGAAGGTGATGTCCACGTACGCATTGTCGTATGCGAGCACGATGCCGTGGCGGCGGCACGTCGCGATCGTGCGTTCCAAGTAGTCGCGCGGTGCGATGGCAGCCGTTGGATTGTTCGGATAGTTGAGAAAGACCAACCGCGTCCGCTCCAGCACGTCGGCCGGCAACTGGTCCAGTTCCAGGAGGAAGCCATTCTCCTCGCGCAGCGGCACCACGTGTGGCACCGCCCCCGCGAGCACCGTGCCGCCCAGGTACGCCTGATACCCTGGCTCGGGCACCACGACGATGTCCCCCGGATTGCAGACGGCGAAGACCAGGTGGGCCAGTCCCTCCTTGCTGCCGATGAGCGGAAGGAGTTCGGTCGCCGGGTCGAAGATCGCGTCGAATCGGCGCAGCATCCACCGCGCCGCTGCCTCCCGGAAGACCGGGAGGCCCTGCTGATACGCGTACTTGTGCATCGCCGTCTCGTCGAGCGCGCGCACCAGCTCCGCGATCGTCCCTGAGGGGGGGGGACCATCGGCGTCGCCCGCCCCCAGGTCGATGACGTCCACACCGGCATCCAGCAAGCGGCGCTTGATCGAGGGAATCCGCGCGAGCGGATATCCGGGAAGGGCGGTGACGCGATCGCTCACCTGAATCATGCAGTGCTCCGAACGGGATTGGAGATACGAACCACACCGGGGATCTCGACCTCGACCACGTCACCCGGGGCGAGCGGCCCGACACCCTCCGGGGTACCGGTCAGGATGAGGTCACCGGGATCGAGGGTCATGATCTGACTGATGTAGCTGATGAGGTACGGAATGGAGAAGATCATGTCACGCACATGGCCATGCTGCCGAATCTCGCCATTGACGCGCCCGATGATCTCGAGTGCATCCCAGTCGAATCGGTCGGTGACGACCGTCCCGACAGGACAGAACGTGTCAAACCCCTTGGCGCGTGCCCACTGACCGTCGAGCTTCTGCAGGTCACGGGCGGTGACGTCGTTCGCGCAGGTGACGCCGGCCACATGCGCCATCGCCTCGGCCTCGGCGACCTGCCGCGCGGTGCTCCCGATCACGACGGCGATCTCGGCCTCGTGCTCCACACGCGAGGAGGCGGCCGGCAACACGATCGCGTCGCCGTTGGCAATCACGGCGGATGAGGGCTTGAAGAAGAGCAGCGGGCGCTCCGGCACCTCGTTCCCGAGTTCCTTCGCGTGCGCGGCGTAGTTGCGGCCAACGCAAACGATCTTGCCGGGACGTCCTGCGGTCATAGCGCTGCTCCAATTCCATGTCGAGCGAAGAAGTCCTCACATCGCGTGCGCACCTGTGCCCACGGTCCCACCACCCGTTCCGCCGGCGGCAACCCCTCCAGGAGCATGGCCCCGTACCGCTTGGTCGTCACCCGGCGATCCAGCAAGACCACCACACCGACATCCGAGGCCCCTCGGATCAGCCGCCCGAAGCCCTGCTTCAGCTTGAGCGCGGCATGCGGCAGCAGGTAGCCCGAGAAGCCGTCCTCGCCCTGCTCCGCCAACCGCTCCAATCGGGCCGCCGTCAGCGGCTCGGAGGGAACCTTGAAAGGTAGCTTGGCGAGCACCAACCCCTTCAGCGCCCGGCCGGGGACGTCCACACCCTCCCAGAACGAGTCGGTGCCCAGCAGAATCGCGTTCCCGGCCTCACGAAATCGTCGCACCAGGAGGTCGCGCTGCGTCTCCCCCTGGACCAGCACCGGGAAGCGATGCCCCAGTTCGGCACGGATCGTCACCGCGGCGCGTCGCAGCGCCGCGTGCGAGGTGAAGAGCACGAAGAGGCCCCCATCGCCGGCCCAGGCGAGGTCGCGCACCACGTCGGCGATTGCCGCATCGTGCCCGGCCTCGTCCTCGCGCGGATCGGGGACATCGTCCGGCAGTCCGAGCAGGCAGTGCTCCGCGTAGTCGAACGGCGACGGGAAGACCTCCTGCACGGTCACGGGAGAATCACTACCGGACAGGCCGATGCGCGAGGCGAGAAAGGTGAAGTCGCCGCCCGTGGCGAGCGTCGCACTCGTGAGGGCGACCGTACCCAGCCGATCGAAGAGCAACTCGCGCAGCAGCGGCGCGAGATCGAGCGGCACGGCGGAGAGCTGCAGTGCCTGGCCCTTCGGCCCGGTCCGCTCCAGCCACCGCACATCCGGCGGACGGCTGATCGGCGGGCGCAGGACCGCATTCAGCGCATCCGTCACCGACTCCAATCGGCGCAACACCCCGCGACACTCGCCGAGGAGCTGCGTGCGTCGCTCGGTCAGTTCCACCTGCGCCATCCGGTCGGTGATCGTCTCCATCTGCTCCGCCATCGACTGGAAGGCGCGGATGGTGGCGTCGAGTTCGCGATCGAGTCCCTCTTCCCACGAGGGATGCCGCGGGAAATCATCATCCAGCCGCATCTGGCCGATGCCATGCCCATCCATCACGCCGAAGAGGCGGAGGAAGAGTCCTTCTGCGGCACGGCGTGCATCCGCCACGGCCGGGAGGAGTCGTTCGCGAAGCAGGTCGAGCGATGCACGCGAGAGCAGGTCGTCTGCGGTGGCCAGGTCACGCTGGAGGGAGGGCAGCAACCCCTTCCCGTTGCGCTCGAGACGATTGAGCAGCCGACGGACGCCTCGACTCGAGGCTTGCTTGCCGAGGTGCCCTGCGGCCACATCCTCGAGGTGATGGGCTTCATCGAGGATGAGCCGCTGGTACGGCGGCAACACCGCGGCCTCCTCCCAGTTGTCCGACGCCTGTCGCACCGCGAGGTCCGCAGCAAGCAAGTGATGGTTCACCACCACCACGTCGGCCTGCGCCGCACGGCGACGCGCCTGGAAGACGAAGCACTTGTCGAAGTGGCGGCAGCGCAGTCGCGTGCACAGGTCGGCTTCCGCGGCGACCTCGTCCCATACCTCGCTGGAGGGAGTCACTGGCAAGTCCGCGAGCGTGCCGTCGGCGGTGTGTGATGCCCAGGCCGTGATCTGGACCAGCTCGTCGAGTTTCTCGGGCTCAAGCAGCGACTGCTGAC
>JAABRY010000082.1 GCA_011390645.1 Gemmatimonadota bacterium | reverse complement strand
TCGGTCTCCTGGCCGGCCCTGACGCCGAGCCGCGCCTGCCGCTCCACCTGTTGATTGGTCGCGAGCTCACGATCGTGGGCAGTCATGGGATGGCGGCACACGCCTATCCGCGAATGCTCGCGATGATCGCGGATGGCCGGCTCGACCCGGCCCGACTCATCACCCGCACGATCGATCTTGATGCCGTGCCTGAGGCGTTGATGACGATGGACACGGCTCCCCATCCCGGCGTCACGGTGATCACGCCGCCCTGATCGCAGTCGTGGGTGCCGCTGCGCGTTCAGGCGCGCCGCGTGCGGGTGAGCAGGGGCGCGATCGTCCAGCGGTCCATCACCCTCGAGGCCGCCCTGCTCGCTCGCATCCGCTCCGCCGCCGTCCTCGGTGTTGACGCCCTCGGCGTCGACGTCGAGGTGGACATCGCCAATGGCCTGCCATCGTTCACCACGGTCGGGCTCCCGCTCGGCGCCGTGAAGGAAGGGCGCGAGCGTGTGGCTGCCGCGCTCGGCAACGCCGGCCTGCAACTCCCGCTCCGGCGCATCACCGTCAATCTCGCACCAGCGGACGTGCAGAAACGCGGGGCGGCGTTCGACCTGCCCATCGCGATCGGCATCCTGACCGCCAGCGGGCAGATTGCCACCGATGGACTCGAGCACACGATGTTTCTCGGCGAGCTGGGTCTCGAGGGCGACCTCCGCCCGATTCGAGGTGCCTTGCCGATTGCGCTGGCCGCACGAGGGCTCGGCTGCCGCGAACTGGTGTTGCCGATGGCCAACGTTGCCGAGGCCGCCGTGGTTGCCGAACTGACCGTGCGCGGCGCGAACACCTTGACGGAGGTGTGTGCCCATCTGCGTGGCGAGAGCATCCTGCCGCCCGTGCACACTGACACGACGCGCATGATGAGTGCCGCGCCGCCCATCCTGGCGGACTTCGCGGAAGTGAAGGCGCAGGCCGCTGCCAAGCGCGCGCTGGAGGTGGCCGCCGCCGGTGCGCACAATGTGCTGCTGATCGGTGCGCCCGGGGCAGGGAAGACGATGCTCGCGCGTCGCCTGCCCGGGATCCTCCCGTCGCTCACGCTGGGCGAGGCGCTCGACGTGACGCGGATTCATTCGGTGGCAGGGCTGCTACCTCCGGGGCAGGCGCTGGTCGCGCACCGGCCGTTCCGCGCACCGCACCACACGGTGAGCTACGCCGGACTGATTGGGGGGGGGAGCATCCCGCGTCCCGGCGAGGTGTCGCTGGCACACCATGGCGTGCTCTTCCTGGATGAGGTGGCGGAGCTCCCTTCCAGCGTGCTGGAGGTGTTGCGTCAGCCGATGGAGGATGGGCACGTGACCATCTCCCGCGCCGCGATGACGCTGAGCTATCCGGCCCGCTTCCTCTTCGTGGCCGCGATGAATCCGTGTCCGTGCGGTCATGCCGGCGATCCGCAGCGTGCCTGCGCGTGTGCGCCCGCGGCGGTCCAGCGCTACTTCGCGCGCATCAGCGGTCCACTGCTCGACCGCATCGACATCCACCTGAATGTGCCGCCGGTGGTGTATGGCGAGCTCACCGCCCGTGACCCTGGCGAGCGCAGCGAGGTGATCCGCGCACGGGTCGAGGCCGCCCGCGCGCGGCAACTCGAGCGCTTTCGTGATGTGCCTGGACTCTACGCCAACGCCCACATGGGGCCGGTGGAGATTCAGCGCTTCGTGCCGGTGTGTCCTCGCACCGAAGTCGTGCTGAAGGGAGCGGTGGAGAAACTGGGGCTTTCGGCGCGCGCCTACCACCGCATTCTCAAGTTGGCGCGAACACTCGCGGACCTGCGCGGCGCGGATGATGTGGGGCCAGCAGAAGTGGCCGAGGCGATTCAGTATCGGGTGCTGGACAGGGGAGGAGGGTGAGGCGGAAGAAGGTGAAATGTGAAACGTGAAACGGGTTGTCAGGTTGGGCACGCCTGCAGTGACGGGGATGTTGGCCCCGCATGGCTCCCTTTCACCTTTCACGCTTCACCGTGGCTCCCTCCCCACACCGCACCGTCGCGCGAGGCGACCCTGTCCTTGGCACCGCCTCGGTCGGTCTGCCACGCGCGTCGAGCGCGATCGCACAACAATCATCGAACGCTTCGCGCAACAACACGCGTCCGCGCTGCACCCGACTCTTGATGGTCGGCAACGGCGTGGTGGTCCGCGCCGCGAGATCCACCTGGCGCTCGCCCGCCAGGTCCACCGCGCGCACCGCCTCGGCATACATCGGCGGGAGTTGTGCCAGCAACGGGGTCACGCAGCCAGCCAACGCCTGACGCAGTTCGGTGTCGTCCACGACGAACGCCTCCGGCGCTGCGTTCGCTGGCGTCTCGGCCGCGTAGCCATCCTCGCGGCGGCCGCTTGCGGCGCGCCGACGATAGTGGTCCACCAGCGCGTGACGGGTGGCGGCAAACAGCCAGTGCTCCAGCGCTTCACCGGTGGGGGGTGCCGGATGCGCCATCACCCGCAGCAGCACATCATGCACCAGGTCCTCGGCGTCGGCGCGATCGGATACACGCCGCTCGGCGAACGCCACGAGGCGCTCTCGGACGAGGGTCACGGTGCCGGCATCAATCATCATTCGCTCCTGCCGGAGCGGCCCCGGACCCGACGTCGTCGGATCGGGGTCGCACGGTTGGCGTTCAGCAGCCGCAGTTGCAGCAGCCGGCGCCACCGCCATTGCAGCAGCCCGTGGTGGGGGTCGGGGTGCAACATGAAGTCGGGGTGGCAGACATGGTCGTCTCCTTGCGTGCGTTGAAGGTTGTCCTGCAACCCATGAGACGCAACGCGGTGGCGGAAGATGCAAGGATCACCACCAGCGGTCGCGCCCTTCGAAACGGCCGTCGTCGCGTCCGACGAGGGTGCACTCGAACTCCGTGCCTGCTCCGATCGCCCACCGGAGGCGGACGCGGCGCCGCTCCTCCCTGATGCTGCCGAGGCCGTAGCTGGGCGCGCCGGACGGGCGGATTTCCATCGTGAGTTTGCCGTCGGCCCTCGCCGCAACGACGGCGAGGAGCACCGGCGCATCCGGGAGCGAGAGGACGCCGCGCCAGGCCCCCGGGGTGAGGGTCTGGGCCAGGGAGACTCCTCTGACGAGCATCAGCGCGATCAGGGAGGCAACGATAGGCATCATTCGATTGCGGCCGCCGTAGGGCGCCACCGGTCGCGCAGGCTCAAGAGCGCCAGGAAGGTGAAGCCAACGAAGAGGTTGAAGAGCAGATGTGCCGTCGCGACAGTCGCGCCCCCCGGTCCCGCCACGCGGACCACCAGGGCTGTTGCCACCCCAAGCACTGGCAACACCATCAGCGCACCACCGAGGTTGAATCCCAGGTTTGCCATCGCGGTGCGGCGCGCGACTGGGCCCGCCCCGACCGCAGCGAGGAGTGCGGTCGTGGTGGTCCCGATGTTGGCGCCGACGACAATTGCGATCGCCCCTGGTGTCGTGAGCAAGCCTTGCTGCACGAGAAGGATCGCGAGACCCGTCGAGACCGAGCTGGACTGGACGGCCGCCGTGAAGACCGCGCCACCAAGGACCCCACGCCACGGTATGTCCGCCTGGTTCAGCAGCGCAAGCGCGCGGGGGTCACCGTGGAGCGGCTCAAGCGCGTTGCTCAGGAGATCGAGCGCGAACATGACAAAGCCGAAGTAGAACACCATCCGTCCAACGACACGGATCCGCCACGGCAGGAGGCCGATCAGTGTGCCTGCCACGATCGCAATCGGACCGATTTGTGTCAGCTTCAGGGTGACGAGCCATGCGGTGGCCGTGGTGCCGACGTTGCTGCCAAGGAGGACCGGAAGCGCCCCGCGAAACGCCAGTGTCCCGCTTTCGACCAATGTGACCACGATCGCGCTGACGGCGCTGCTTGACTGCAGTAGCGCCGTGGCGCCAGCCCCTAACGCGAAGCCAGCCGTGCGGCTGCGGGTGGTGCGGGCGAGCCAATGTCGGAGTGGCTCGCCGCCGACCCGCTGCAACTCCCGAGACAGGCCATGGAGACCGTGCAGGAAAAGCACCACGGCGGCAAGCGCTGCGATCGCGAGTTGAAAGTCGGTCATGGGCGGGCCGGCGTGCGAAGGGTGGCACGAAAAGGTCGCATCCCCAAACAATATGGCGATGCGACCCGAATCGTGAGCGGGGTCATGATGCCCCGCTCAGCCCCGCTGTTGCGTTACGGCGTGATCGACGCCCGCTGGGTGGCGGAGATGTACCGGGCGCCTTCGACGAACGGTGGCGAGGTAATGCCATTGCCCCCGTCCCATCCGGTGCCGGAGACCGTCCACGACGCCGTGGTGCCCGGGGCGAGGGCCCATGAGGCATTCCACCCACTGACGCCGCTGAGATCGGGCATCGCCAGCGTGACGGTCCCCCCCCCACCGAGCCAGCCGCTGGTCATCTCGATGTCGGCGCGGCGGTCGATGGTGCCCTGATCGAAGGAAGCGATCCAGTAGCGGTTGTACGCCGCCTGGACGGGATAGACCGCCTGCAGACGTCCCCCCCCCAACGAGCTGACGGTCGGCATCGTCATCGTCGGGCCATAGGTGATCGTCTGATTCGCCATCGCGGCGAAGACGAGCCCGACGTTACGAGTGGATCCGACAAACGGATCGAGGGTCGGTGTCGCAGAGATGTTGAAGAAGTGGAGTTCACCGCCCTGACGCTTGTCGGCCGGCAGCCCCTTGATGGGAATGGACGCCGCGGCCGTTCCCGTCCCCACCGAGTAGGTCAGGAAGAGGCCATTGGTCGAGATGAAGGAGCCAGTCGCCGCGATGAACTCACCGCCGGCGTTGGTGATCGTCGCCGTGGCCGCCGCCGGCACGAACGATTCGGCGCCCGTGAAGTCGAGCGTCCCGAGCGATGCGTTGTTGGCCGGGTTGATGTTGCGACGCAGGAAGAGCCGCTGCAGGTCGAAACTCACGCCAGCCCCGCCGAAGGTGAGCGAGGAGGCGCCACCGAGGACGTCGATGGTACCCGAAGGGACTCGGTTGATGGAGAAGGTGTTGCCTGGCGCGGTCGCGGTGCCCTGCGATCCACCGAGGCTCAGCAGGAGTGCGCCCGGCGTCGGCACGTTGGCGACCGTCCCCGTGAGGGTGCGGGCGGGGCCGGTCCGCCCCGCGCATGCGATGCCGCCCTGGGCTTGCAGTTCCGCCGTGGTGCCGTAGAACACCTTCAGCACGGTCCCGGCATCCTCAGGCGTCACGTAGGCCACGCCACCGCGCGCGCCGTTGATCTGGAACCGGAACTCCTGACCGGTCGGGGTGACCCGCGTCCACGCACCATTGCCGTCCTGTGCCGCGAGCCAGATGGGAATGCCAGCGGATTCGCAGAAGACCCACGCGACATTGCCGGTGCCACCGCCGCCGCCGCCAGCCGCCGTAATCGTCAGGGTGATCGGGACCGTGCGCTCCGGCTGGCCGGTGGCATTGCCACGCAGCGTGACCTGACCGACCGATGCGGCGGTGCCCCCCGCCACGGTGATGGTGGCGGTCGCCGTGGTGCCGGTCACGCTTGCGGGGGCAAACGTCACCGTGACACCAGCCGGCGCCGTGGCGGTGAGGGCCACCGCCCCAGCAAAGCCGCCGGTGCGTGCCAGGGTCAACGTCACCTGACCACTCGTGCCCGCAGTGACGTTCAGGGTCGTGGGAGCGGCGGTCATGGTGTAGGTACCGGCTGCGGGCGGCGCACTCACGGTCAGTCCGACCGTCACGGTGCGTGGCTCGACTCCGGTGCCCGTCCCCCGGAGCGTCAGGTTCGCCGTCCCGATCGTGGCCGCGTTGGTGGTGATCACCGAGACCTGACCGGTCGTGGCGTTGGCGGCAATGGTCAACGGTGCGGCGGTGGCTCCCGTGGGGAGCCCTTCGACGGCGACCGACACCGCGCCGGCAAAGCCGCCGCTCCGCGTAATGGTCACGCTGATGGTGGCCGTTTCGCCCTGCAGGACCGCTACGGCACCGCCGCTCGCCGCGAGCGTGAACGCCGGGGTGGCGGGCGGTGGGGGCGGTGGCGGCGGCGTCGGGCCGGGGCCACTCGGATCGGACCCGCAGGCGAGCACGATCGCCAGCAACGGGACAACAGCACACGACCTGCGGAAACGGAACGAGGACATCAGATACTCCTGTGGGGGTGAGGCACTCACCGAAGGGTGGGTGCAGTGCGGAATTGCTGGAGCCCCGTGCGACCATCAGCGAGCGTGATGGTCACCCGGTAATGCGTGTCGGGCTGGAGCAGGGAGGCAGGGTGTACGACGGAGACAGCGCCGATGGGCACAACCCCGTGAACCACCGGTGAGGCGAGACGGCCCGTGGTGTCGGTCACCCCCCAAATGAGGGTGGCCGGTGCGTCGCGAGGTGCGACACGGAGCGAATACGCGCCGGCCGCGTCCCAGTAGTACCGGGGGAGCGTCCGGGTCTCTACCACGACGTCGAACTCCCCGTCCAGATGGGTCGCCCGTGGTGCAACGTCGCATCCATGCAACACCATGGCGGCCGTGATGACGGCTAGCAAGAGTGTGAACCGCGGGGTGGTGGTCATATCTTGTTGCCAATCTCGATTCACCGCGTCGTCCCGCCGTCGATTTGCCGTCGTCTGGCGGAACGTGCGGTATTCACTGACTTTTTTTCGTGGTTCGGTTCCCCTGGCCTCACCGCATCTTTCCCTGCTTGGTACGCTCTCCGTCGTGTTTGCTGCCCCCGCGGCAGGCAGCTCGGTCGTGGCGCAACCCAAGCGCTTCGCCCTCCTCGCCTACCTCGCCCTCGCGCGGCCACGCGGGTGGCAGCGACGCGACGCCATCGTCGCCTTGTTCTGGCCGGAGTCGACCCAGGAGCGGGCGAGACGTGCACTTCGTGACGCGATCTATGTCTTGCGACGCGAGCTGGGCGAGGGAGTGATCGAGGGTCGCGGCAGTGAAGAGGTGCGCCTCGCGCCCGACCTGCAGGTCGATGTCCATGCCTTCGAGGAGGCATTGGCGACTGGTGCGCTGGACGAGGCGCTCGGCTGGTATCGCGGCGATCTCCTGGCGGCCTTCCATCTCAACGACTTGCCGGAATTCGGCCAATGGCTTGATCAGGAGCGTGACCGCCTCCGCCGTCTCGCACTCCAGGCCGCCCGCACGCTGCGTGAGCAGCGCGCCGCTGCGGAGCCGACGGCCGCGGTCGCCGTGGCAGAGCGGGCGGTGGAATTGAGTGATGGCGATTCCTCCGATCGCGACGCGCTGGCGCGCATTGTGTCGGCCATCGCGCTACAACCGAGTCCCTCCTCCGTGATACCGGTGGTGGCACCACCGGCGGATCCTGACACGTTCTCCGAGGCTGTGGGGGCGAGTGAGCGCGTGGTTCCACGAACGAGTTCCGAAGCACCCGGCTCGGGAACCAGGCGCCTGCCGATTGTCGCAGCCGTCGCGATCATCAGCATCCTCCTGCTGGCCCTCGTGTGGCCGCGGCAGGAGTCGACCTCGGTGAATCACCGCGCAACGATGGTGCTGCCGTTCACCGTGCACGGGGGACCCACCGTGCAGTATCTGGGCGACGGGATGATGGACCTGCTGACCGCCAAGCTCGACGGGGTCGGCGGCGTCCACGTGGTGGACCCGCAATCAGTGCACGCCGCGCTGCGCGTGCCCAATGGCGGGGCTCCCGACCTTGGAACGGCACGAACACTCGCTGCCCGATTTGGCAGCTCGAGCTTCGTGATGGGAAGTGTGGTCGAAGTGGGCGGACGCCTGCAGATCAGCGCCTATCTCTACAACGGCGATGGCGAGGAACTGGCACGGGCGGAGGGAATCGCACCACTGGCCGACCTGCTTGCGGTGCTTGATGACGTCGCGCGCAAGTTGCTGGTCGGCTTTCTGACCGGTCCTGAAGCGGAGCTGGCCCAGGGCGCAGCGCTCTCGACCGCGTCGCTGCCGGCGTTGCGGGACTACCTCGATGGCGAACGGGAGATGCGCGAGGGTGACTTTGGTGCGGCGTACGATGCCTATACGGCAGCCACCGCGCGCGATTCGACGTTTGCCCTCGCCTATTATCGTCTCAGTAGCGCGGCGGACTGGCTCGGTCGCGCGGAGGATGCCCACACGGCGATCCGGGAGGCGGCGCGACATCGCGACCGCCTGACGGGGACCGATCGGCTCCTGGTGGATGCCCGCGTGGACTTCTGGCTCGGCGATGCCGCCGAAGCGGAACGACGCTATCGCCGACTGGTGACGCTGCGACCCACGTCCGTCGAGGCGTGGTACGAACTTGCCGAGGTGCACTTCCATGGCGGCCCGTGGATGGGGCGCGACATGCGCGAGGCGATGCCGCATTTTCGCGAGGTGCTGCGCCTGATGCCCACGCACGCCTCCGCGATGTTGCACCTCGCGCGGCTCGCGGCACTGGAGGGCGACCTGGCACTGGTCGATTCGTTGACGGCCGTGCTCGCGGCCCAGGAACCCGGACATGCGCGACTGGCCGAGTTGCACCTGCTCGGCAGCGGCTTGCGCGAGGGTGCGGATCGTCTCCCCCCGGCACGTGCGGCACTCGATGCGGTCGACGTGACGTCACGTGCCATGGCGGTGGATCGGATGGCGGTCTACACCGGTGACCGGGCTGGCGCACTCACGCTCGCGCGGCCACTCACCGCCGACGAGGTGCCGGAGTTCCCCCGTCGCGCTGGCCTGGAGATTTCCGCACACCTTGCGGCAGGACTCGGCGAATGGGCGACTGCGGACTCGATGTTCGAACGCCTCTCGCAGGTGGATCCACTCCGGGCCGCGCAGTCGAAGGCGCTTGCGGTGATCGCCGCGGCGGATGCTGCAGACTCGGCGCGGGTGCGTGGAGCCATTGCCACCCTCCGTGCCGCTCCAGCCGCCCGCATGCTCGCCCGCACCGACCCCGACTTGCAGGTCTTCGCGCCGTTGCGCGAACCGTTCTACCTCGGTGCGCTGGCGTTGCGGGTTGGTGACGAGGTCGCTGTTGCCGAGGCTATTGAGACGCTCGACAGGGCGGCACGACGAACTGACCTCGACGGTACGTATGCGCGTCACCTCGCCGGTTTGCTCCGTGCGCTCGCGGCCGCGCAGCGCGGCGCTCACGCGGAGGCGCTGCAAGTGCTCGAAGCGAGCTGGCCGGGGCCGCGGCGCGAATTGATGGTGCGCTGGGCGTGGAACCACACCGTCGTGCTGGCGCGCGTGGTGCGTGCGGAATTGCTCGACCGACTCGACCGTCCCGACGAAGCGCAACGGTGGGCGAGGTCGGCTGTGGAGGACATCGCGGGGACACCGTTGGTGCAATCGAGGATTGATCGGGTGTTGGGACGCTGACGGGGACTGCTCACTCGTCATCGCGCCGCTTGCGTTCCTTCTTCAACGCGCCGCGCTTGCGCTTGTCGTCGAGCCGCTCCCGCTTGGCGGCCTTCGTGGGGCGGGTCGGTCGGCGGGTCTTCGGTACCACCAGTCCCTGCGCCACGATGGCTGCGAAACGGGTGACGGCTTCCTCGCGGTTGCGGAGCTGACTGCGCTCCGACTGCGCGACCACCCGGAGAGTACCGGTACCATCAAGTCGCGTGCTGAGTTTGGCGAGCAACCGCTCGCGCTGCTCCGGCGACAACGATGGCGACTCGGCGACGTTCCAGGTCAGCTCGACCCGTGTCGACGACGTGTTGACGTGTTGCCCACCGGGTCCGCTGCTCCGGGTCGCCCGCAGGGTGACTTCCTCCCGCGGGATGGCGAGGCGTGGGGTGATCGGGATGGCATCGCTCTCGGACATCCCCGAGGGTAATGCCGCGCCGGTCACCGCGCGAGGGCCCGCGAGCGGTGTAGTTTTCCGGGATGGCATGCCTTGGACGCCTGGTCATGGCGATCGTGATGATCCTCCTCCTCGCGGCAGGATGGTTGTATCGCGACGAACTTTCCCGGTGGGGTCGTGGGGTCGTCGATCCGATGAGCGCCGTGCGCCGGACCGGTACGCCTTCCGCGACGGCGCTGGATCAGGCGACCTCCAAGATCCGATCGTTGGGTGAGGTCGGCGCTGACTCGATCCTCCTCACGGCGTCCGAGTTCGCCTCGCTCGTGGTGGCCGAGGGCAACTTGCTTGGGGTGCAGGGGATCGATTCGGTGAGTGTCGAACTCGGCGACCGCACCATCCGCGTCCGCACCATGCTTGCCACCGACCGTCTGCCAGAGCGGCTGCGTGCGCGCCTCCCGAATGCGGTCGAACCCTATGAGGAGGTGATCCTCAAGGGCGAGGTGGTGCCAGCGCGTCCGGGTGTCGGGGAGTGGCGTTTCGAGCAGGTGCTGGTACGCGGGTTGCCGCTGCCGGCCGATCTGGTGGCGCGCGTTGTCGGCGAGATCACCGGTCGTCAGCGCGATGGTCGCCTTGAAATACTGTTGCCCTCGGGCGTGGCCGGCTTCCGGGTGCGCCCGGAGGGTGTGGCCATCTACAGGGGTGTTCCATGATGCAGGGACGGCTGTTGGTCGTTGATGACGAGCGATCCATCCGTGACGTGCTCGCGCAGGTGCTCGGCTACGAAGGCTATGAGGTCGTGACCGCGGCGTCGGGTGGCGAGGCGCTGAACCTCCACCGCCAGCAACCCTTCGACCTCATCCTCCTCGACGTCAAGATGCAGGGCATCGACGGTCTCGACACGCTGGCGCAGTTGCGCGTGCACGATCCCGACGTGCGTGTCGTGATGATCTCCGGTCATGGGACGATCGCGACGGCGGTGCAGGCGGTGAAGGACGGGGCGTTCGACTTCCTCGAGAAGCCGCTCGACAGTGATCGACTGCTCGTCACCGTGCAGCGCGCGCTCGAACACCGCAAACTGGTCGGCGAGAATGCCCGTCTGCGCGAAGGACTCGCCCGGGCGACTGATGCGCGTTTCGCGATGGTCGGCGAGAGCGAGGGGCTCCAGAAGATTCGCGACCTCGTGCAGCGGGTTGGCCCGACGAATGCGCGTGTCGTGATTACGGGCGAGAACGGCAGCGGCAAGGAATTGGTCGCGCGTGCCATTCATGAGGCCTCGCCGCGTCGCAGCGGACCGTTCATCGAGGTGAACTGCGCGGCGATCCCGCACGACCTGGTCGAGGGTGAGCTCTTCGGGCATGTGAAGGGCTCGTTCACCGGCGCAGTGGCCGATGCGGCAGGCAAGTTCGAGGCGGCCAACGGCGGAACCCTCTTCCTCGACGAGATCGGTGATCTCGCCCTGAACGCGCAGGCGAAGATCCTGCGCGCGTTGCAGGAGGGGGTGATCGTGCGCGTGGGGGACAGCAAGCCGATCAAGGTGGACGTGCGGGTCATCGCGGCGACCAATCGTGACCTGGCACAGGACATCCAGAGCGGTCGCTTCCGCGAGGATCTCTATCATCGCCTGAACGTGATGCCGATCCATGTGCCGCCACTTCGGGACCGCGCGCGCGATATCCCGTCGCTGGTGTCTCACTTCGTGGCGGTGCTCGGCCAGGGCCCGGGCATGGCACCCAAGCCATTTGACGGGGATGCGCTGCGGCGGCTGCAACGCCGGCACTGGCCCGGCAATGTGCGCGAGCTGCGGAACGCGGTCGAACGCCTGCTGATTCTTTCCGCCGGCCCGGAGGTGACCGAGGCCGATGTCGACCTTGTCCTGCCGCCCGAGAGCGCACCGCCGGTGGATCACGAACAGCTCGCCGCCGACGCCGCTGATCGGACCTTCGCGGAGTTCAAGGAAGACGCCGAACGGGCGTTCATCGTCGCCCGCCTGCGCGAGCATTACTGGAACGTCGCGGAGACGGCGCGAATCCTCGGGATGCCGCGTTCGAACCTCTACAACAAGATCGAGAAGTACGGGATCGAGAGGGAGCGCTGATGGCGGACTCACGCGATTGGGACAAGCAGATGGCCGAGATTGACCGGTTGATGGCCAAGGGCAGCCCACCGGCCACACCCGCTCCATCCGGTCCTCCCAGCACGCCGGCGCGCGCGCCCAGTACACCCGGCTCGCCGTCCGCGCCGGCGGCGCCACGCCGAGAGGCCCCGGCACCGGTTGCCCGACAGGGACCGCTCACGATGACGCGCGGCGGGCTGCTTGGGCTCTGGGCGCTCGCCTTGATGGGCCCGCTCGGCGCGGCCTCGCTCGCGATCTGGCCGTATGCCAAGGGCTGCGGGACGATGCTGGCGGTGTACCTTGTGGGGGTGCTGGCCGTGGCTGGTGCCGGAATCTGGACGATGCGCGCAGGATGGGTGGCGCGTCGCGGACTTCCGCATCTGCTCGGCCTGGCCACCCTGCTGGCAGCCCTCGGGCTGGCGGCGTTGGAGATCCTGCCGCGCGTCGGTTATGCGGCCACTGCCCTCACGTGGGGCTGCACCATCTGAACCAATGGACCCATGGCGAAGACTTTCAAGAATTTCATCGGCGGCCGCTGGGTCGCTCCCTCGACCGGCAAGCACTTCCAGAACCGGAATCCCGCCGACACCACCGACATCATCGGGCGCTTCCCTGATTCAGGCGCCGAGGACATCGCCGCAGCGGTTGCGTCTGCAAAGCGTGGCTTCGAGATCTGGTCGCGCACCCCGGCGCCGATCCGTGGTGATGTGCTGCGCCGGCTCGGCGACATCCTGACGGATCGCAAGGAAGAGCTTGCGGACGCAATGACGCGTGAGATGGGCAAGGTCCTCGCGGAGACGCGGGGCGACGTGCAAGAGGGAATCGACACCGCATACTACGCGGCCACCGAGGGACGTCGTCTGTTCGGTCACACCGTGCCCTCGGAGTTGCGCCAGAAGTGGGCGATGAGCGTGCGCCGACCGATTGGTGTCACTGGCCTGATCGCGCCTTTCAACTTCCCGCTGGCGATCCCGACCTGGAAAATGTTCCCCGCGCTGCTCTGCGGTAACAGCGTGATCCTCAAGCCCTCCGAGGATGTGCCGCATTCATCGCACCTGCTGGTCGAGAGTCTGCTTGAGGCTGGCTTGCCGCCGGAAGTGATCCAACTGGTGCACGGCGGCGGCGTGGCTGGCGCGGCGTTGGTCGAGCACCCGGAGGTGCCGGTCATCTCGTTCACCGGCTCCACTGACACCGGGTCGCGGATCGGTGAGGTCTGCGGTCGGATGCACAAGCGACTCTCGCTTGAGATGGGCGGCAAGAACGCCCAGATCGTGATGGAGGATGCCGACCTCGACCTCGCGCTCGAGGGTGTCCTCTGGGGCGCCTTCGGTACCACCGGCCAGCGCTGCACGGCGACGTCGCGGTTGATCGTCCACCGCAAGGTGCACGACAAGCTCGTCGCACGATTGATCGAGGCCGCCGAGAAGCTCACGCTGGGTGATGGCCGCCAGCCCAAGACGCAGGTCGGGCCGCTGATCCACGAAGCCGCGCGCGAGAAGGTCGAGCGGTACGTCGAGATCGGCAAGCAGCAGGGCGCCGAACTCGCCTGTGGTGGGGTGCGCCCGCGCGGGACGCGTCTGGCCAACGGCTACTTCTACAAGCCGACGGTCTTCACCAACGTGAAGGCCGGTTCGCGCTTGGCGACCGAGGAGATCTTCGGCCCCGTGCTCAGCGTGATCAAGGTCGGCTCGTACGAGGAAGCGGTCAAGGTGAACAACGAGGTCAAGTACGGCCTCTCCTCCGCGATCTACACGCGCGATGTGAATCGTGCCTTCCGCGCGCTCGAGGACCTCGAGAACGGCATTACCTACGTCAATGCGCCGACCATCGGCGCCGAGGCGCACCTGCCGTTCGGCGGCGTGAAG
>JAABRY010000081.1 GCA_011390645.1 Gemmatimonadota bacterium | reverse complement strand
CCCGGCTGCACGTCCACGGCGATCGGGCGCGCGCCCCACGCGCGTGCAATCCTCACCGCCGAGAGGCCGACCCCACCGCAGCCGAAGACGGCCACCCATTCCCCCGGTTGCACACGACCTTGGTCGACCATCGCACGAAACGAGGTCGCAAAGCGACACCCGAGTGACGCTGCCGTGGTGAAGGAGATCTGCTCCGGGATCGCCACGAGGTTCACATCGGCGTGGTGGATCGCGACGCGCTCGGCGAAGGCGCCCCAGTGCGTGAAGCCCGGCTGCGTCTGATGAGCACAGACTTGATGGTCGCCACGTGCGCATGCGGGGCAGTCTCCGCAGCCGCAGACGAACGGTGCCGTGACGCGATCCCCCACTCGCCAGTTGTGTACCTGTGGGCCCAGCGCGATGATCGTCCCCGCCAGTTCATGGCCGGGCACGTGCGGAAACTCGCGAATGTCCGGGTCGTGACCTTGCCACCCGTGCCAGTCGCTCCGACACAGCCCGGCGGCCCGCACCGACAGCACCACGCCATGTGGGGGGGGGACAGGTTCGGGCACCTGCTCCACGCGGAGCGGCCCGCCGAATGCATGATAGGTCACCGCACGCATGGCGATGGCTCAGACCAGCAGCGTGGTGACGTAGACGCCATACACCGTCACCAGCAGTGCACCTTCGATCCGATTGATGACGCGGCCACTGTGCATGATGGGCCAGATTCCGATCGTGATCCCGAGCAACCAGAGCAGATCAGTGCCGGCGAGCGACGGATCAAAGGAGAATGGATGCACGAGTGCCGACGTGCCGAGAATCGCCAACAGGTTGAAGATGCAGGAGCCGATCATGTTCGCCACCGCGATGTCTGACTCGCGGCGGAAGGACGCCACGACCGAGGTGACCAGTTCCGGCAAGCCGGTCCCGATCGCGATGATCGTGAGGCCGATGACCCGGTCGGTCATCCCGATGGCCCGTGCGAGCGTGACGGCGCCATCCACCACCCAATCGCCGCCGAGCACCAGCGCCCCGACGCCTACCATGATGAACGCTCCGGCGGCGAGGTTCGGTCGCGTGGCGAGGAACCGCACCCGACCGGCCACGACATCATCGAGCTCCACGCTCTCCATCGCCGTCACCTCGCGACGAGCGATGACCACGGTGTAGGAGATGAACGCGACCAGGCCCGCCACGAGGATGCCTCCCTCGAGCCGATCAAGGTCGGCGTCCCGCAGAAACCCGAGCGTGATGGCGGTGGCGAGGAAGAGCACCGGCCACTCGAACTTGATGACCTGGCCGCGCACCGACAGATGCCCGACCAGCGCAGCGATACCAAGGGAGGCGGTGAGATTGACGATGTTGGAGCCAACGACATTGCCCACTGCGAGGTCCGGCGCGCCACGCATTGCGGCGAGGATGCTGACGACGAGTTCCGGCACGGAAGTGCCGACCGCCACCACGGTGAGGCCGATCACTGCCGAGGACACGCCGAGGCGTCGGGCCAGCATCGAGGCACCACGCACGAGGGCCTCGCCCCCGATGACAAGGAGGCCGAGGCCCAGGACTATCAACAGGATCGGGTTCACACCCTAAGGATAATCCATCCCGAACAGCGCCAGTCTGGAACGAAGCTGGGCGGTGATGGCCTGTTCGCGCGCCATCCGGTCGGCGTCGGGGACCGGCACAGGCTCCAGCGCTTCGTCGGTCCACAAGACGATCCGGTCGCCGTCGAGGAAGAACGCAGCGAACGGCTCTTGCAACACCCGGACCTCGCCGTCAATGAACCACGCATGCGTCTCGCCCGTCATCCGGCCCGCGTCATTGGGCTCGGTCCAGATCAACTTCAGCCGCTCCCCGTTCCGGGTAAGCAGCGTGACGCGACGCGGTTCCTGAGATGGCTCGGGTGCGAGCGTCGTATCTCGCTTCTCGGCCGTGAACGCCGCGCCGTCGCCCTCGGTCATCACCCGGCGCATCAGGCCGAGAATGGCCCCGGTGTCGCCGGGGGGAATCTCAGCCAGTGACGCAGGGGAGACGGGAGGGGTGCCAGTCGCAACCGGTGCCCCGTCCACGTCGACCTGCTCGACGGGCGCGGCCTCACCACCGCATCCCGCGACTGCCAAGGCCGACCAGAGGACGGCCCCGGACAGACGTCCAATCACCGGCTCAGGTTCCCGGACGGCGCGGGCGGGCCGACGCCTGCATCTCGTCGTACTTCTTGGCCTGATCGGCCGTCAGGATGTCCTTCAGGTCGGTATCGAACTTCGTGCGAGCGGTGCGCATCTTGGCGAGCGAATCCTGGGCACCTGGCGCCGTACGCATCGCCTGCATGTCCCCGCTGGCCCGGATGCCATCCATCCACGCCTGCACGCCCTTGGTGGCTTCCTTGTGCGCCGCCACGAGCGCGGTGACCTTGGCGGCCTGTGCCGAATCCAGCCCGAGGTCGGTGGTCAGCTTGGCCGCGTCGGGTGCACCGGCCATCATCCCGCCGGCGCGCATCCCCCCACCCATCCCGCCGCCCATGCCCCCACCCTGCGCCGCGAGCGGCGCGGCACCCAACGCAAGCACAGCAACCAGCGCAAAACGAATCGACATGAGATGCACTCCCTGGTGAGCGTTCACCCGTCGTCGCCACCGGGATTCGGCGCAGCACGGGTCCGACAATGCTACGCCGCGCCGGCGGCTGGGGTTGGGGTGGTGGGCTCCGGGAAGTGGACGGACAGCAGTGTCCCTTCGCCCCGCGCACTCTCGACCGAGATGCTGGCCCCCCACCCTTCCACCAGACGGCGGACGATGGCGAGGCCCAGCCCCGTGCCGCTGGTCGTGGTGGAGAAGGAGGGTTCGAAGATTCGCTCCACTTGATCAGGGGCAATGCCCACCCCGTTGTCGCGCACATGAAACTGTCGCGGTGCCAACTCGATCGACACACGGGTCGCTCCGGCTCCGCGCGCATTGTCGAGCAGGTTGAGCATCACCTGGATCAATTCCTCGCGCCGTGCCGCGACGGGTGCACCGGCGTCACCCTCGACGACCACTTGAGGTTCGCCCGCCGCCAGGGCAAAGAGTTCCGCCACCTCACGCGCGACCTGCGCGAGCGAGACCTCCTCGAGCGGCCCGCCCACTTCCGCGGGAGGTGCCCCGTACCGCGCAAACGAGCGCGCAATGCGATCGAGGCGATCAATCTCTATCAGGAGCCGCTCGGCCGTGAGGTCCACCTGTTCCGCAAACTCGGGACGACCATCTGCCCGTAGCCGCCGCAGGTGCTGCAGGCCGAGTCGCATCGGGGTCAGGGGGTTCTTGATTTCGTGCGCAACCTGTCGCGCCATCTCGCCCCATGCGAGCACCCGTGCCGCGCGCGAGGCTTCGGTGATGTCAGTGATGGCGAGCACGAGACCACCATCACGAAATGGTGCGACGGTCACGGCTGCGCGCCGCGTACCCAGATCGAGCTCTCGCGACTCCGCACCGGGCGATGTCGGGTCGAGCACTCGACGCACCGCCTCGGCCACCGGCGCCCACTCTGGCGGCAGCTGCTCGACCAGCGGGCGTTCGCGGGAGATCGGTCCGCCGAGCAACGCCTCCGCGCGCGGATTGACATGAATCACCGTGCCATCCGCCGCGACACCGATCACACCGGTCGCGACGGTGGAGAGGATCGCCTCGGTACGTGCGCGTCCGGCCTCGAGCTGCGCAGCACTCGCGCGCAAGTCGCCTTCCATCTGGGCGATGGCACCGAAGACCGGATCGAACTCGGCCGGGGGCGAGCCCGGATCGGGTACGGGCTGCCGGCGGCCGATCGCGAGTGCGGTCCGTGTGAGGGCATCGATGGGCTGTCCGAGGGCGCGTGCCACCAGACCGGCCACGACGACCGCGGCGATCCCCCCCCCAAGAGAGGTGAGCAGCAACAGGAGGGCGAGGTCGACCTGTTCGCGCGCCAGTTGCGCCTCGGCCCCCGGGAGCACCGCGGCGAGGACGGTGCCAGCCGTATCAACCGGCTCCGCCCCGAGTCGCAGGTTGACCCCGGGCAATCCGGCCAGCGCAGCGGAGGCCTCGCCTGCGGTGGCCCGCGTGAGGGCAGGGTCAATCACCGGCGCCAGCAGGCCGAGCTCCGCCAGGAGCGGGGTACTCGTGGCGAGGAGCCGGCCGCGCCGATACACAGCGAGATCGGCCCCCACCCCGTCGGCAAGTTCTGCCAGCGCGGAGCCCCCCGGTACCGAGCGACCAGCCACTGCAAATCCCCCCCCCACAGCGGCGTCGCGGAGCACGCGCGCGACCTCGGCGCCCCGGTTGCGGGTGAAGTCCTGGCGCAGGCGCAACAGCGTCCAGGCGGTGAAGAGCACCGCGGGCACCAGGAAGAAACCCGCGAGCGCGGTGGCCACCGTCCGCCGGTAGGAGCGGCGGAACACCCCTGGGGTGATCCCCCCCCCACCACCAAGGAGGCGACGACAGGTCACCCATGCCAGCAGCACGAGGAGCACATCCAGCACTAGCGTGAGGGCGGCACGGACCGCAAACGGGCGAGGCTCGGCGATCGCCACCTCGGCACGGGCAATGATCGGGACGGCGCCAGCCTCGACCAGACGATCCGCCCGGATCCAGCGCCCGGTACGCCTGAAGATGCCATCGGCCGGCGTCAGACCAGCCGGCAGCGCCCGCACGAGGTAGGCGGGTTCGGTGGGCGACCGCCATCCGACCAGTTGCCCGAAGCGCGTCGGTGGGACGATACGCGAGCGGGGGCCAATCGCGATCGTGACGACAGTGTCGCCTGCCATCGGCACCACGAGGACGTCGTGACGTCCACTCCCGCGCGCGAGAGTGATCGTGCGGCCGATACCGGGGCGATTCTCGACCAACCGTTCCAGGTCAGTCCAGCTCACGCTGAGTGCGTCGAGGGCCACGTACTCGAGGGGATCACCGTTCACCCACACCGCGAGTTGCGTGGGGGCCTCCAGGGCGGCCACTTCGGAGGCACGCCACGCGGCATAGAGTCGGTCCAACCGGGTGATGCGCTCTGTTCGGATCGTGCCGCCCAAACGCTCGAGGGCGAGGGCCGCACTCTGATCCAGCCGGGCGCCCAACCGGTCGAGGTCTGCCTCGGCGAGGCGCTGGCGTTGGTCGAGTGAGGCCCCCCACGCCGCCAGGGAGGCAAGCACTGCAGCCAGGGTGACAACCGCGAGGCGACGACTCATCGCGCTGGTCGCCGGGAGCAAGGCGATGAGGGGGAGGAGTCCCACCGGCGTGAGCCACCAACTCCACCCACCGGGTGTCCAGGCCTCGATTCCAGCGCCACCGACCAGAAGGGCCAGCATGGTGGCCAGCGCACCCCAGCGAGCGCCTGCGGCCTCATCGTGCACCCCACGTAACGGTGCGACCGCGATCCCCAGCCAGGCGGCCGCACCCAACGCCAGCACCGCTTGCCAGGCGAACCACCCGACCGTCCCCTCGAACGTCCCGAGCGGCGCGAGTTCACCACCGAGCGCGAAGACCAGGGGGGGGGCACTCGCGAGGAGGAGCACCGACGCCATGATCCCGATCGGGGTGCGCCGCGCGGGGCGCCGCCAGAGCACGACGGCACACATGAGCAGCGCGAGTCCCACCAGCAAGGCGAGCACCAGCCTCCCACCCGCAATCGCAGGTGAGGCGAGCACGCGCGCCACGGCCCAGGTTGGCACGAGGAAGGTGGCCACCCGCACGAGGGGGGGGGCACTTGATGCGAGCACGACCAGCATCAAGCCGAGCAGGCCGGCCGCGGCCAGCCAGCGACTCACGACCATCTCGCGTGCGCGCAGCACGTCCGCGGTGGGAGCCACCGGGCGCATCACGTCCTGCACGTGACGCACCGCCTCGTCGACTGATGCGAACGCTTCGGAGTCGCGCGCGGGCCCGGTGGGCCAGGCCCAGCGCACCCCCTGCCAGCCGGCACTGCGGGAGGCCAACGTCGGACCAGCCGCAGGCAACGCGGCCCCGGCCTCGAGGAGGACGGCGACCTGTGCCTCGCGGCCCCCACGCGATTCCCGCACGACGAGCAGCCGCGCGAAGGGTGTCGTCACCAACGCTGCCGGCGAGTTTCCCGGCACTGGCCCCACCCGACGCGCACCGGCCACCGTGACGATGGTGTCCCCGGCCAGGACCACCACCCCGTGCTCGATCACGTTGCCAGCGAGGAGGTCATCAACCGCAGGGGCGTCTCCCGGCCCCGCGGTACCGATGCGCTGGAGGATGTTCCGGCCGGTCTGACGCGCACCGGCGACCACCGCAGCGAGTTCCCGATCGCGAGACTGCGTCGCGGCCGCCACGGCGGTCTCCGCGAGGCGATCCGCGCTGTGGACCACGCGCCAGCTCCGTGCTGCACCCACTCCGAGGGTCAGCGTGACGCCCAGCAATCCGAAGGCGAGGGCCCGGGACGTTCGCCCCCCCCCACGCCACACGAAGCTCGCAGCCACCGCCGCGAGGAGTGCCACCGCCCCGAGCCACCCCCAACTCGCCTGCCCCGCCGCCTCCCCCACGAGGAGCACCACGCCGCCTGCCACCAGCCACCGGGTCGTACCGGGGACTGCCGATGTCGCAGCTTGAAACTTATCGTTTGGGTTGGCGTATTCAGGGTATGAAGCCACGGATGCTCGCTCTCATGGGCGGGAACCCTGTCTTATTTGTACATCTCTCGCAAGGACGAATGATGACCGGTCGTGTTGGACGCTTGATCCTGCTGCTTGCCCTGACGCTCCCCCGAGCGGTCGCGGCGCAAACGGCCCCCGCGTCGCTCACTCTCGCCGAAGCATTGCGCCTCGCTCGCGCGAACAGCCCAACCTACCGGCAAGTCCTGAATGATGCCGACCCCGCCAACGTCGCGCTGCGCGCCGCTCGCGCGGCGCTTTTCCCGACCTTCGGGGTGGGTGGCGGCCTCGGCTATACGGGCGCCGGCCGCTCCACCTTCGGCGGCTCGTTCTTCAATCAGAGCTCGCCCGCGGTCTCTTCAAGCTACTCGATTGATGCGCAGTGGAGCCTCAATGCCCGTACGTGGCTGGCACCTGGGCAGGCGCGCGCCAACCGGGAGGCCACCGAGGAGGGGATCACGGCGGCCGGGGTCGATCTTACCGCAGCGGTCACCAGTCAGTACCTCAATGCCCTGCGCGCAACGGCGGCAGTGGACGTGGCTGAACAGCAGGTGGTTCGGAATCAGGAGTTCCTCGACTTGGCGCAAGCACGCCTCGGCGTCGGGCAGGCCTCATTGATTGATGTGCGCCAGGCGGAAGTGGCCAAGGCGCGAGCCGACGTGCAGTTGCTGCGCGCCCGACAGGCCGCCACCGAAGCACGGATCGAGCTCCTCGTCCGCTTGGGCCTCCCGTCAGGTCCGACCGTGGACCAGCTCCAGCTGACCGAGGCGTTCCCGCTCACCGAACCGGATTTTGACGCGCCGGCACTCACCGCGCTGGCCATGGGAGAGAATCCCGCGCTCCGCTCCCTCGAGGCTCGGCAGCAGGCGAGCACGATCGGGGTGCGTTCTGCTCGGTCCGAGTATCTGCCGTCATTCTCCGTCTCGACCGGGATCAGCGGCTTCACGCAGGAGTTCACCGACACCGACGTCCTGGTGCAGAATGCCCTCGGTGGCGCGATCGGCTCGGCGCAGAACTGCACCTTCCAGAACGGTATCCTCTCCCGGCTGACGTCGCCGCACCCGTCGCCCAACGGCGGCATCATCCCGGACTGCAACGCCTTCGCGGGGCTGGATGCCACGGGCACGCAATTGCTGCCCGATGTGCAGCAGTCCCTTCTGGATCGCAACAGTGTCTTCCCATTCAACTTCTCGCGGCAGCCCTGGTCCATTCGGCTCGGCGTCAGTCTCCCGATCTGGGACGCCTTCTCGCGCTCATCGCGCATCTCGCAGGCGCGGGCGCAACAGGACGATGCGACCGAGCAGGTGCGCGCACGTCGTCTCGAAGTTGCGGGTCAGGTGCAGGCCAGAGTCTCCGGAGTGCGAACCGCGTGGGAAGCGGCACGCATCCAGGAATTGACGCAGACCGCCGCCCGCGAGCAGTTGCAGTTGGCACAGGAGCGCTATCGGCTCGGCAACGGCACCGCCCTCGAAGTGGCGGATGCCCAGAACGCGGTAACCCAGGCCGAGGTCGATTACGTGACCGCGGTGTATGACTACCATCTCGCCGTCGTGGGGCTCGAAGCCGCCGTCGGCCGACCCCTTCGTTGATCGGGAGAGGACAAACAAGATGTCTCGTGGAGCGAAGATCGGACTCGGACTCGTGGTGGCTGTTGTGGCCATCGTCATCGTGAGCGTAGTGCGCGGCAAGGGCGACGGAGCCGTCGAGGTCCGCGAAGAAGCGGTGGCGCGACGTGAACTCGTGGCCGCCGTCACCGCCAGCGGCAAGATCGAGGCGAAGAGCCAGGTAGATGTGCAATCCGAGGTGACGGCACGCATCCTCCGCATCACCGTCAAGGAAGGCGACGTGGTGGAGAAGGGCCAACTGCTCATCGAACTCGATCAGGTGCAGTTCAAGGGCACCGTGGATCGCACCACTGCGCAGCTCGCCTCGGCCGAAGCCTCGCTGATGCAGGCCCGCGCCAACCGCGATCAGGCGCAGCGCACCCTGGCCCGCGCGGATGAACTCAAGCGGACCAACCCGACCCTCATCTCCGACGAGGCCGTCGAACAAGCGCAGCAGACCTACGATGTCGCGCAGGCGGTGTTGCGCTCGAACGAAGCGCAACTGATGCAGGCCGAAGCCTCGCTGAAGGAAGCGAAGGACAATCTCGCGCGCACCCGCCTGTTCGCGCCGATCTCCGGGCGTGTCGTGCGCCTCGCGGTCGAAGAGGGCGAAGTCGCCCAGACCGGTACCTTCTCGCGTGACGTCGGCCTGTTGATGCGCATCGCCGATCTCTCGGTGATCCAGGCGCTCGTCAAGGTGGACGAGACCGATGTTGTCCGGCTCGAGCTGGGTGATTCGGTCAGCGTCTCGATTGACGCCTTCCCCGACACTGCCTTCGCAGGGACAGTAACCAAGATCGCCAACAGTGCGGCGGCCGCAGCGGCCACCGGCCAGTCGGCCGATCGTGCCGTCGACTTCGAAGTGGAGGTCACCCTGACCAATCCGCCGAGTGATGTCCGCCCCGACCTCTCGATGACGGCCCGCATCATCACGGATGTGCGCAAGGATGTCCTCAGCATTCCGATCATCGCGCTGACGACCCGGGCCCATCAGGCCGCCGGCGACTCGGCACAGGTGATGGCGCTGGGAGATTCGGCGTCGGTCAAGCCGAAGGAGCGCGAGGGTGTCTTCGTCATCGAGAATGGGATGGCGATGTTCCGCCCGGTCAAGGTCGGTATCGCTGGCGATGAACACTTCGAGGTGCTCGAGGGACTGACCGCGGGCGAGATGCTCGTGGCCGGGAGCTATCAGGCGATTCGTGACCTCAAGGACTCCACCAAGGTCAAGGCCGCGGCAACCGGCGCAACGGTGACCCCGTGAACGGCCCCACCGACGCGCCCGTGATTCGGCTGGAGGGGATCACCCGCGAATACGTGATGGGCACCGAGACCGTCCGCGCGCTGCGCGGCATCGATCTCACGATCGCACGCAACGAGTACGTGGCGATCATGGGACCGTCGGGGTCCGGCAAGTCCACGATGATGAATGTGCTGGGGTGCCTCGACACCCCTGATGGGGGCGCATACTGGCTCAACGGGCAGGAAGTCTCGCGCATGATCGATGACGACCTTGCCCGGGTGCGCAACCGCGAGATCGGCTTTGTCTTCCAGACCTTCAACCTGCTGCCACGCGCGTCCGCCCTCGCCAACGTGGAACTGCCATTGGTGTACGCTGGTGCGACCGCGCGCCAACGGCGCCAGCGCGCCGAAGAGGCGCTGAGTCGGGTGGGCCTCGGCGAGCGCATGCACCACCGGCCGAACGAGCTCTCCGGCGGGCAACGCCAGCGCGTCGCGATTGCGCGTGCGCTGGTCAACAATCCGTCGATCCTGCTGGCCGACGAGCCGACCGGCAACCTCGACTCCGCCACCAGCGTCGAGATCATGCGCGTCTTCGGTGAGTTGCACGCCCAGGGCCAGACGGTGATTCTCGTCACGCACGAGCCTGACATCGCCGAGCACGCCCGGCGCGTCATCGTGTTGCGCGACGGGAAGATCGACACCGATCGCCTGCACCCGGTCCGGACGACCGGCGCGGCGGCCTGAGATGCCCCTCTTCGAGGCGGTTCGGCTGGCCTTCAGCTCCATCCGCGCGCAGAAGCTCAAGAGCTTCTTCTCGCTGGTGGGTGTGCTGATTGGCGTGACGTTCCTGATCGCGGTCGTTTCGATCGTGCAGGGAATGAACGTCTACATGACGGACAAGTTTGCCGGCGCGCTGATCGGCATCAACACCTTCTCGGTGCGCAGCCAGCCCAATATCCAGATGGGCAACACCACCGAAGAGCAGTGGCGTCAGTGGCAGCGCAACCCGCGCATCACCAACGCCGATGCCGCCTTCCTGCAGGAACGGATGACCACTCCGGTGCGCTTCGCTCGTGAAGGATGGAATCGCCTGACCGTCGGCTGGCGCGGCCGGGACGCGACTGACATTAACGTGCACACGGTGGACGCCTCGTTCTTCGAGATCAAGCGCTGGGATGTGGCCGAGGGACGTTTCTTCACCCCGCAGGAGGTCACCGCCTCGGCCGATGTCGTCGTGCTCGGCTATGAGTTGGCAGAGCGACTCTTCCAAGGCCGCGATCCGCTGGGCCAGACCGTTGCGGTCGGTGGGCTCCCCCACCGGGTGGTCGGCGTGGTGGCCGAACAGGGGAACCTCTTCGGGATCTCGCTCGACAAGTTTGCGGTGACGCCCATTACCTCGCCGGTGCGGCGTCTCGCCAACCGGCCGCAGATCATCGATGCGTTCCATGTACAGGCCGATGACCTGCCGACCATGCGTGCCGCCGAGGAGGAAGCCAACGCGCTCATGCGGGTGCGCCGAGGGCTGCGGCCTGCTGATGTGAACAACTTCCATCTGGAAACCTCCGAAGCGGCGCTGTCGGAGTGGGAGAAGATTTCGACGATCCTCTTCATGGCACTGCCAGGGCTGGTGGCGATCTCCCTCGTCGTGGGCGGCATCGTGATCATGAACATCATGCTGATGGCCGTCGCCGAACGCACGCGGGAAATCGGCATTCGGAAGGCGCTCGGCGCGAAGGGCCGTGACATCATGGCGCAGTTCATTGTCGAGTCGGCCACGCTGTCGGTGACCGGCGCAATCCTCGGCATCGGCACAGGGATCCTCCTCGCCTTCACCGTCCGTGAATTCACCCCGTTGCCTGCGGCCGTGGCACCGTGGTCGATCTTCCTCGGCGTCGGTCTGGGCGTGGCCGTCGGGATGATTGCGGGGATCCTCCCCGCACGCCAGGCGTCACGGCTCGACCCCATCGAAGCCCTGAGGCACGAATGAGTACGCTCGGACGCGGCAACCTCTTTGCTCGCGCACTCGAGGGCGTGACCCTCGCGCTCGACTCCGTGCGCGCCAACAAGTCGCGTGCGGCGCTGACCATCCTCGGCATCGCGATCGGCGTGATGGTGGTGATTGCGATGGCCTCGATGATCACCGGGATCCAGCAGTCGGTCGGTGACGTCGTCAACCGTGCTGGCCCGAATACCTTCGTCGTGATGCGGTATTTCCGCGATGGAATTCAGATCTCCGATGGATCGGATGAGATGTCGCCCTGGCGCCGGCGCCCGCGGTTGTCGCGTCATGAGGCCGACCTGATTCGTGCCCTCCCCGGCGTGGGCGACGTGAACGTCCGCGAACGCGACGTCTCGCGTGTCGTCTATGGCTCTATGGACCTTGCCACCGTCACCATTGAGGGGATGGATGCCTCGTGGATGCGCGTGCAAGGCGGCGACCTCCTCGACGGGCGCAACTTCTCCTCCATTGAAGCAGCATCGGGGTCGTTCGTCACCGTGGTGAATGACAAGACGGTTGAGGCCTTGATGCCTGGGGTCGACCCCATCGGCAAGGTCATCAAGATCTTCGGACTGCCCTTCACCATCGTGGGACTCTACCGCGATCCCTCCGGGGTCTTCGGCGATGACTCCTCGCCCAAGATCGTGATCCCCCACGGCACGCTGGCCAAGGCAGGCAACGGTGAGCGCGGCTGGCTCAACATCGCGGTCTTTCCACGCGAGGATGTCGCGCAGAGCGACGTGATGGATCAGGTCACCGTGGCGCTGCGCATCGATCGCGGCCAGCGCCCCGGCGAGGAAAGCTCGTTTGACCTCGTCTCGGGCGACCGCTTCCTCGAGAGCTTCAACCAGATGACGGCCGGCTTCTTCCTCGTGATGCTGGTGCTCTCGAGCGTGGGCCTGATGGTCGGTGGCGTTGGCGTGGTCGCCATCATGATGATCTCGGTCACCGAACGCACCCGCGAGATCGGCGTCCGCAAGGCGCTCGGCGCCACCCGCGGCGAGATCCTCTTCCAGTTCCTGGTCGAGTCGGCGACGCTCACTGTCCTCGGCGGTCTGTGCGGCATGGCACTCGGGGCACTGATCGCGGCCGGGATCAACACCTTCACCCCGATCCCGGCGAGCATCCCGCTCTGGTCGGTCGCGGCCGCCATCGGCGCCTCGGCCATCACGGGGATCTGCTTCGGACTCTATCCAGCCAACAAGGCGGCGCGCCTGGATCCGGTGGAGGCGTTGCGGTACGAGTAGGGGCGCCCTGGCGGGCGCGAGGTGAAAGGTGAAAGGTGAAACAGGGGGGGCACGCCAAAATTCGTGTCCCCTTTCACCTTTTACGTTTCACCTAGGCTGTCCCACCCCTTCACGTTTAACCTTCCCCCTATGCCCCTCGGCGAAGCCCTCCGTTTGGCCGTCGCGACCATCGCCTCTGCCAAGCTCCGCTCGTTCTTCACGCTCCTCGGTATCATCGTGTCGGTGGCGTTCCTTGTCGCCGTCGTGGCCGTGATCCAGGGCATGAACGCGTACGTGCGCGAGAACCTCACCGGGGCGATCATCGGCACCAATGCGTTCCAGGTCCGGCGCACCCCGATCTCGATCGGCCTGCTCACCGATGCCGAGGTCCGCGCGATCGCCAAGCGGCCGATCATCTCGCCCGAGGATGCGGAGACCGTACGTCGCGCGCTGCCCGACGCCCAGGCGGTCGCGCTGCAAGCCGGCTGGCCCGCCCCGCAGGCCGACGTCGTCTTCGGCAACCAGTCCGTCGGCGACGTCCTGATCCTCGGCGTCACACCGCCGTACCAGTTGGTGCAGGACTACAAGATCCTCCACGGCCAGCCCCTCACCGCCATGGACATGCGCGGGCGCCGACAGGTCGTGGCCATCGGTTTCGACGTCGCCGACAAGCTCTTTCGCACCCCCGCCAGCGCGATCGGCAAGAAGGTCCGGATCACCGGGCGCGAGTTCACGGTCACGGGCGTCTTCGCCACCAAGGGGCAAACGCTCGGACAATCCTTCGACGGCTTCGTCCTGATGCCGCTGCCGATGTTCGAGTCGATCTGGGGCCGGCGGCGGACCACCGTGGTGTCCGTCAAGATGGCCAGCGCCGCGGCGATCCCGGGGGCGATGGACCGTGCCGAAGAAGCGATGCGCGTCGCGCACAAGCTGCGTCCGAACGAGCCCAACGACTTCACCGTGGACAAGGCCGACGCCCTGATCGCCTTCTGGACCCAGCTCACCGCGCTGCTCTTCACGGTCATCCCGGCCGTGGTGATCATCGGCATCGTCGTCGGTGGCATCGTGATCATGAACATCATGCTCATGTCGATCAGTGAACGGACGCGCGAGATCGGGATCCGCAAGGCGGTGGGCGCGACCCGCACGGCGATTCGCACCCAGTTCCTCGTGGAGACGGTGATTCTCGCCACCCTGGGCGGCCTGATCGGCGTGGCGGCGGGGTGGAGCCTCGCGCAGCTCGTCGCGGCCACCACACCCCTCCCCGCACGCGTGACCCTCTGGTCGGTCGGTGTCGCCCTCGCACTTGGCGCAGGGACAGGGATCATCTTCGGAGTGTACCCCGCCACCCGTGCGGCGCGGCTCGATCCGATCACCGCCTTGCGGGCGGAGTAGACGATGGCATTCCGGATCGCCAACATCGGGGAAGGCGTCGTGCTCGCCTTCGACTCGATGCGTGCCAACAAGCTGCGCAGTGCGCTGACGAT
>JAABRY010000080.1 GCA_011390645.1 Gemmatimonadota bacterium | reverse complement strand
AAGGTGAGGCTGTGCGGATGAATGACGCGATCCGTTGCCTCCGCCTGCCCTCCGCCTTGATAGCGAAGCTGCACGGCACGCTCGGCGCGCAGTGCATCCCGCAGCGCGTCGAGTGCGGCACCATGTCGGCCATCACCGAGTGCGCCATCACGGCGTCCACCGACGTCGCGGTCGCGGGGCAGATCCGCGATCAAGTCCGCCAGGCGATGCTGGAGCTGTTCGAGTGCCGCGCGCTCACTCTCGGGACGTTCGCGGGCAAGAATGCTCATCAGCACTCAGGCGCATCGGCCGACGGAACCGACCGGCACGCACCGTCACCGTGTCGCCATCCACGAGCACACCGATCCCGCCGAGGAACCCCGCGGGCTCGTCGTACCGCTCGGCGAGGGCCTGCAGATCACCGAGGAGCACATCGCGTTCCACGCCAACGAGCGTGGCGACCTCGGTCAGCGACGCGGGGCGCTCGTCGTGGAAGTGTGGCAACGCCAACAGCAGGCGACGAAAGCGGTGCGTCGCGGTCATGGCGCCTCCGGCGTCATGTGCACGGCGAGGGTGCGCTGCACCAGTGTCTCCCACTCGCGCACCACATCGGGGGGGGCAACCGGAACGGCGTCACCCGCCATCCCGAGCACCCAGCGCAGGAAGACCTCGCGACGGCGCACGTCGAACGTGACGGCGTGTGGCGCGTCAGCATCTGCGTGGCCCAGCGCACGCGCGGTGCGCGTGATGCCGTTGTCGTTCGCGAAGCGCACCCTCACGCTGACAGGCGGATCATCGCCGAGCGCCCACGCCGGCACCGGCTCGGCGGCCGCGGCGAGCGAGAAGTCAGGTGGGATCTCATAATCCTTGGTGCGCGGCGCCTGGGTGTTGATCTCCAGCTCGCGAATGCGATTGAGGCGAAAGCGACGAATCGCGCCGCGTACCGGGTCATGGGCATGCAGGTACCAGTGCCCACCGGTATAGGAGAGGCCGTACGGCAGCACAGTACGTCGCTCCGCTTCGTCGCGTTCGATGCCATGATAGGTGAACGTGACCTGCTTGCGGCGGGAGAGGGCATCACCCAGCAGCCGCAGGTGCGCCGGGTCGGCCGCGGCACGAGGTGCGGCAACCGCAACGCCAGGTGTGGCTTGCAGCGCGTCGGTGCCGACATCGAGGAAGAGCTTGGCCAGGGCGTGCTGCGCATCGCTGGCGAGGATCGGATCGCCACAGTCTGCCGCGCGCCGGGCGCCATCGGCGAGCAGGCCGAGTTCGTCGCGACTGAATTCCCGCTCGGCGAGGGCGCGATAGCCCTCGGCATCGAGGCGCTTGGGCACTGTGAGGCCGCGTTCGCCGGCGAGCATCAGATACGGGAGATAGAAATCACCGGGCCGCAACCGGTACCGCGTATCGGCATCACCGAGGCTGCCCACCGTCTCGATGGCCACGCCGAGCGCGCGGAGTTCGTCCTTGTCACGCTCGAAGGCGCGGCGCACTGACTCGGGCGCGCCCTCGAAGTAGCCGGGCACCTCGGCGCGGAGTTCCTCGAAGGTGACGCCGTAGTGCCGCGAGAGGAGGACCGCGACAAGGTCCATCCAGCGGTGGAGTTTCTGGTGTTGGCTCAGGGTCGCCTCAATGGAGGTGGTTGACCGAAGCTACCCGGAGGGTGTGACGAACGTCAGGTCGGCGTTGATTTCCTCGGCCTGCCACCCTTCTTGCCGTTGCGGCGCGAGGCGGCGGCCTTGGCGGAACTCCTGACGGACCCTGCTGCCGCCGCAGAGGCGCGCATCACGGTACTGCGACCAAGCGCCAGTATGGCCAACTGCCCAACGGTCAGGTCTGCATCGAGGCACTCCCAGTGGAGGGTCAGACCGAAGCGATCCACTTCCACCTGATTGAGCTCACTCAGCGTAGCGCACTGCAGAGCAGGCACCAGCGAGAGTGGAACTCGGAGCAGCACACCGTTGATCAAGCGTACCTCGATGGCGTCCTTGCCGGTTGGAAAGGTGACCATATCCGCCCGTGGCTGAGTCCGCAGGGAGCGCGCGGCTCGAGCTCTTGCGGCTGGGATCTGGGCCAGAATCTCTTCGTCAGTCAGACGTCGGAATGCCATGCAGCTTCTCCCAGTGTGCTATCAGTTCGGCGGCGTGCTGTTCGACGAGCCTGACCGCCGCCACGATTTCACGGTTTGTGAGGCCGAGCGCGGCACGCAACCAGACATGCGGACGATCCGGGCCGCGTCGAAGGCCGACCACGGCGACTCCCTCGACACCGCGATGGACATGCACATGCGGCGGCGGGTGCTCCCGAGGCGGGCCATGAATGCGCACCACAAATCCATCAGCCCTGAGGTACGTCGGCATGGACAAATTAACCTATCAGATGGGTTTATGCCAGCGTTACCCGTGCATCGGGGCGTGGCCAACATGGCCGGCACGCGACGGACGAGACGGCACCATCTGATGCGGTGGGGTACCAAGAAATTGGGGGACTGTTGAGGGGGTACAGGGGTGAGGGGTAAGGGGGAATACTGGGCCCACACTCAAGATCATCTCGCCATGGTGGCCCCGAAGTTCCCCCTCACCCCTCACCCCTCACCCGCGCCGCAGCGCGGCGCCCCCGTTGTCACCCCCCCTGCTGCTTCAACTCCTCGATCCGGTTGCGCACGCTCGCCACGCTGGGCTGCAGATCCGGATCCGCATCGGCCCACTGGTCCACAAACGCCTGATACTGTTCAATCGCCTTGGTGCGCTCACCCTTGGCATCGTAGAGCTCACCGAGGCGCTTGCGCGTCGTCGCCAACGACCAACTGTCGGGGAGTATCCGCTCACTCAGTGGCACCGCAAGGAAACGCTCCAACGAGGCGATGGTGGAATCGGCCTGCCCGAGCGAGTCGTGGACGCTCGCCATGAGCGACGCAGCGCATGCTTGACATCCCGCCGGCGTGCCGTCCCGCGCCTGCTGGGCATCCCGCGCCCGCGTCAGCGCCTCGGCGGGCTTCCCCTCGGCGAGCAGGATCAAGGTCTCGATCTCCGCGAGCTCACGCTCGCCTTCCGGAGTGGCCCAGTACTCCGGAAACTCCCGGCGCACTTGCTCCAGCAACCGGCGCGCCGGCGCCGGCGCACCGGCCCAGGCATAGATCCGGATCACCACATTCGACGGACGCTGCAATGGCGGGACTGCGGTCCAGGCCGCACTGGCCACCAATCGGTCGAGCTTGGCAATCGCGTCCTTCGGGCGACCTCGGAAACGGACATCATGGAAGATCTCGCCCAACGCGATCTGCGGTACCCCCCGGCTGACCTGGAACGCGACCCGGTCCCGGAGCAGTCGCTCGGCCATGGCGAGCTGTCCGGCCGTCCCGGCAATCGCAGCGGAGATATTGGTGCCCACCAGACGGTTCACGACATCCCGCGAGTCCAGCATCGTCTCCGCGACCGCCCGGGCACCCGCGCGATCGCCGGCTGCGTAGGCGATCTGGGCCGGGAAGAGCCCCGCCTGCTGGCTCGCGTAGAGCGAATCCTCGCTCCGGATGGAATCGTACAGGGCGCGCGCACCCGCGATATCGCCCACGCCGAGCAACGCAGAGGCCACCTTGACACGATTGCCCGGGTTCGGCTCGGCGATGCTTTGGAGTCGATAGTAGTGCAACGCGCTGTCGGTCGCGTGCCGAGCATCGTGCAGCATGGCGAGCTGGTTGGTGGCGACCATGTTCTTCGGATCCACCGCGAAGAGCCGCCGATAGGTCTCCAGCGCCCGGGCCGGATCGGCACGCGTCGAGTGATACTGGTAGAGCGCGCCCATCACCATCAACCGCTCGCGCTCGGGGAGCTTGTCGGCATAACGCGCCGCATTCTCCAACGCCGAATCTGCTGCGAGAAGGGGTAGCCGCGCGTTGCGGAGTGCCGCACTGAGCTTCCGCCAGGCGAGCGCGAAGGTGGAATCGAGCGCCACCGCCTGGCGCAACAACTCGACCGACTTCTCGTAATCACCCGCCACGTCGTTGGCGTTCGTCCCCTCGGTGTAGAGCCGCAGCGCCTCGAGGTTGCTGGTGGTCGCCTGCTCGAGCGGAATGCTCTGGGCCACCTGCTTCAGCGACTCGCCCATCTTGCCACGCAACTTCTTGGTGAGGTCGTCCACGACGGTAAGAAGATCACTCGGACCAGCGGCCGTCCCTTGGAACGAGGCGAGGGTGGTGCCACCCTCCGTCGCCACGAGATCGAGCGACACCGCGAAACCGCTTCCCGCGCGTGCCAGCCGCCCACCGAGAATCGCCTTGGCCCCACTCCGCAGGGCGAGCTCGCGCGCCGTGGCTTCATCGAGCGCGGCTCCGGGCCGCTGCATCCGCTCAAGCTCCGCGGCGATGGCTCCAGCATCGAGCAACTGCACCGCGCGGCTCTGCCCCATCGCCTCCCGCACCGCGCTCTGCACGATCGGCGCGAGCGCGGAATCCTCCGCAGCCGCGGTGAAGTCGGCGAGCACGATCCGGTCGTCAGCCGCGAGCGTTCCGGTGGCGAAGAGCGACGCCGCCGGACCGACACCCATCGCACGGGTCACGAGGAACCCGGCAACGAGCAGCACGAAGCCGCTCATCAACGCGATCTTGAGCCGCATCGCCCGACGCCAACTCACATGCGGGGCGGCACGCAACGCCATCGTCGCCATCGTGCCGAGCGGACGCGCGGCCATTGTGCCGCCAGGGGTGAGTGTCGGCGAGGCCGCTGCGGCCTTCCGTGCCACCCGCTTCACGTAGCCCGTGAAGAGAATCACCGGCAAACCGAGCAGCATCACCCCGACCGCCCCCGGCACCACCCACTCCGGCAACCCGATCCCGACGACGGCGGCCTTCGCCAGGATCGCGACGGCCACCACCGCCACCGCATAGAGCGCCAGCACCCGCCCGAACATCCCCGGTCCCTGCAGGATCGCACTCGGCGCGGAAGTCGACGCACCCACATCGTCCAGCGCGCGCAGCACCTCGGAGGCCGAACCCATCCGGTCAACGGGGTCCTTCTCCAGAAGGCGCGCCACCAGCAGCGCCAGCGCGGGCGGGCAGTCGGACCGCACCGTCTCGACCGCACGAGGCGACTCGCTCAAATGTGCCGCGAGCACCTTCTGCGGCGTGCGGTCGCCGAACGGCGGCTCGCCCGCGAGCAGTTCGAACGCGAGGCACCCGAGCGCGTACAGGTCCACGCGGTGGTCGATGTTCGGGTCGCCCGCCACCTGCTCCGGCGCCATGTAGCTCGGCGTGCCGATGCTCGTCCCCACGCTCGTCAGCGTCCCGCTCGGCGTGCCGTCGCCGCGCGAGGCGGAGAGTGCTTTCGCGATCCCGAAGTCCGTGACCACCGCGGTGGCGCCGGAGAGGAGCACGTTGTCAGGCTTGATGTCGCGATGGACGATGCCGCGCGCGTGGGCGTACTCCAGTGCGCGCGCCACGTCGCGCAACACCGCCACCACCTGGGCGATCGGCATCTGACGGCCGCCGGCGCGCTGCCGCAGCGACTCGCCCTCGATGAACGGCATCGTGAAGTACGGCAGGCCGTCGAAGTCCCCGGCCGAGAGGAGCGGGACGATGTTGGCCTGCTGCAGCGAGGCCGCCATCAGGATCTCGCGCTCGAACCGCTCGGCGTTCAGCCCCTGCGCCAACTCCGGGGTGAGCACCTTGATCGCCACCCGCCGGTTGAGCCGCACCTCCATCGCAACAAAGACCCGCGACATCCCCCCACCACCGAGCTCGCGCTCGATCTGGAAGGCGTCACCGAGATGGGCTTGCAGCCGAGCGCGGATGTCCACGGGGTGTCCTGGGGACGGAGGGCGAGAAGATGTGGGGAACCATATGAATCTAGGGCTACGGCAGAAAAAGGTGAAACGTGAAAGGTGAAAGGGGATTGCGGGTTGTCATCCCGTTCACCGTTCACCCCGCGCGGCGTAGCCGCGCCCCTGTCCTCACAGTACCATTAGTCATGATCCCCATCATCGTTGTCCTCGGACTCCTCCTGGTCTGGCTCGCCTGGACCTGGAACCGCCTCGTCGCGCTGCGGGCCTCCATGCAGGCCGCCTGGGCCAGCATTGACGCCCTCCTCAAGCGCCGGTCTGACCTGATCCCGCAGTTGGTGGCGGTGGTCCGCGGCACCATGGACTACGAAGTCACCACCCTCACCGAGGTGACAGAGGCGCGTGCCGGCGCGGCCGCGGCAGACGGCATCGCCGAGCGGGAACGGGCGGAGCAACGGCTGGAAGGCTCGGTGCGACAGCTCATTGCGCTGGTGGAGAGCTACCCCGCGCTGCGCGCCAACGAATCGGCACTCAAGTTCCAGCAGCAGCTCACCGAGACCGAGAATGACATCGCGATGGCACGACGCTACTACAACGCCGTCGTCCGCGACCTGAACATCCTGCGCGAGACCTTCCCCACCGTGCTGGTGGCGAACGCGTTCGGATTCAAGGCCGGCACCTACTTCGAACTCGACCACGACGGCGAACGCGCCGTCCCGTCGGGGGCACTGGAGCGCGACCGCCAATGATCCGCCGACTCCTCCTCGCACTGCTCCTGCTCGTCCCGGCCGCCGCGACCGCGCAGGACACCGGGTGGGAGATCACCTCGTTCGACGCCGCCTACACCGTCAACCGCGATGGCACCATTGACGTGGTGGAACGCATCGCCGTCAACTTCAACGACCTGCAACGCCGCGGCATCTTCCGCGAGATCCCCATCCGCTATCGGCGCGTGGACGGTCAGGGCCGCGAAACCGTGGACCTCTCCCTGCGCGGCGTCACCAACGATCGTGGCGAGGCCCTCCAGACAGAGGTCACCCGAGGCGACAACGCCCGCATCCGCATCGGCAGTCCCGATGTGACCGTTACCGGACGACAGGTGTACGTCATCAGCTACACGATCGAGCGCGGGGTCGGCTTCTTCGAGCACCACGACGAACTCTATTGGCAGGTGACCGGTACCCAGTGGCCGGTACCGATCCTCAGTGCCACCGCGCGCGTCACGATCCCCGAGGGTGGCACTCCGTCAGACACCACCTGGACCGCGTGGTGCTATGCGGGTGGCGAGAACAGCAACGCCAACGATCGGTGCACGGCAGCGGTGGTCCCCGCCACGGAATGGCGCTTCAGTGCGGAGCAGTTGGAAGCGGGGGAGGGACTCACCCTGGTCGCGGGCTTTCCGAAGGGGATCATCCCCCCCCCACCTCCGGGCGAAGAAGCGAAGCGGCAAGCAGGCATCTGGTGGCCGATGGCGATGCCGTTCCTCGCCTTCTTCGCGATGTACCGCACCTGGCACTCGCGGGGCCGCGAGCCCCACTCCGGCAGCGTGGTGCCGCGTTGGCGCATCCCGGAGGGGATGCGTCCGGGCATCGGGGGCACGCTGCACGATCAGTCGGCCGATCTCGACGACGTCATCGCCACGCTGCTCGACATGGCCGTGCGCGGTTACGTGAAGATCGTCGAAGTGAAGCCCCCCAATCCCTTCGAAGGCCTCGGCGGCGGCTTTCTGGGCAAGGCCCTGAGGGCGCTCGGCGATCGCAAGCCGGGCTGGGCGATCGAACGCACCGACAAACCCACCACCGACCTCGTCCACTCCGAACGCGAGGTCCTCGATGCTATCCTCGACGGTGGCACGCGCCGCGAGATGCGGGAGCTCCAGAACAAGTTCCACGCGAAGCTCCCCGGTCTCTACCGCGCCTTCTATCAGGAGACGGTGCTGGAAGGGCTGTTCGTGAAGAGCCCGGAGAAGGTGCGCACCCTCTGGATGATTGTCGGAGTGGTCCTGATCGGCCTTGGCATTCTGGCCAGCGCGATACTGGTCAATGTGATTCTCGCCATTGCGGCAGGCATCTCCGGGATCATCGTCATCGTCTTCGCGCGGGCGATGCCGCAGATGACCGCACGCGGTGCCCGGATGTACGGCGAGCTTCGTGGCCTGGAGGAATACATCCGCCGTGCGGAGAAGCTCGAACTCGAGACGCAGCAGGGCCCCAAGCGCACCACCGAACTCTTCTCGACGCTGCTCCCCTACGCCGTCGCGCTCGATGCCAGTGATGTCTGGGTGGACCAGTTCGCCGATGCCCTCACCTCGCAGCCTCCCACCTGGTACGTCGGGAGCACGCCCCACTTCTCGGCGAACACCTTCCGCTCCTCGTTCAACTCGTTCACGAGCAGCGTCGCGAGCACGATGGCCTCCACCCCCGGCAGCAGCTCGGGCGGGGGCGGTGGCGGATCGGTCGGAGGTGGTGGTGGTGGAGGTGGGGGGGGGAGTTGGTGATTGGTGATTGGTGATAGGACAAGCTGTCATCCCGAGCGAAGGCGCGCAGCGCCGCAGTCGAGGGACCTGCACTTACTGCCCACCGAAGTGCAGATCCCTCCACTACGCGCCGGCGTTGCCGTCGCTTCGGTCGGGATGACATTTCGCCGCTCGCCATTCGCCCCCTACTTCCTCCCTCCCCGAATTTCCCCCCCGCGCTGCCGCAACACCATCTCGGTCGCACGCTCATCGACCACCGTGAAGATGATGCGTACCGTCGGATCGAAATCGGCGCCGAAGGTGTGATCCCCGAAGTACTTGAGTGGGAGCGGCTGCTGGCCGCCCATCTGCCCCGTGAGGGTACCATCGGCCGCGGCGGCAACCTGGAAGTCCTGCGGCCCTCCTGGTAGCGGCAACACGTAGGTGCCCACATAGCGCTCACGATCGGCGTCCGTGAGCGGAACGACCGCTTGCTCGACCTGCAACGGAGCACCCAGCGCCGCGCGGGCCAATTGACCCATCAGCGGATTCGTCCGCGCCGACCCGCTGTTCGCGAGAACCGTCACCGAGAGTTCGGCGCTCGGCACCCAGCTGTTGGCGGTCGAGAAGCCGTGAATCCCCCCCCCATGAACCACCATCCGGCGCCCGGCGATCGTGTCCACCGAGAGCCCGAAGCCATAGCCCATCCCGTTGCGGCCGGCCGGCGGCACCGGCGTGGTCATCACCGCATAGGATGCCCCGGAGACCACCGAGCCGGCGTGGAGTGCGCGATTCCAGGTCGTGAGGTCGCTGAGGGTGGAACACATCGCACCCGCGGCGTAGGGCTGCGTCATCGCGAGGTACGCGGCATTCTGCCACCCGGTGCCCTGCTTCTCGTAGCCACGGACGCGGCGCGGTACGATCGGGCCGTTCATGCAGTTGCGGGTGTCGGCCAAGCCGAGCGGCTCGCTGAAGCGTGCCTCGAGATCCTCGCCCCAGCGCTTGTCGGTGAGCGCTTCGATGAGCATTCCGAGCAGAATGTACCCGGTGTTGTTGTAGCGGTGCTCCAGACCCGGTGCGAAGTCAATCGGCTTGGTGGCCACCATCGCCAGGATCGTGCGCGGCAGCATCTCCTCGCCCCAGCGACGCTGCCATTCCGGCCCGAGGGCGGTGTACGACGGAATACCGGATGTGTGGTTGAGCAGTTGCCGCACCGTGACCGATCGCCACGCGGCGGGGAGGTTGTCGAGATGCACGGCGATCGAATCGTCGAGCGCCAACCTTCCCTGTTCTGCCAGTTGCATCACTGCGACCGCGGTGAACTGCTTGGTGACAGATCCGATCCGATACACCGACGCGGTCGTGGCCGGCACCTGAAGCTCGAGGTCAGCCATCCCATGGGCGAGGAAGGCAATCGTGTCAGTACCGCGAAGCACCGCGATCGCCACGCTCGGCGATTCGCCCCGCGCCACGAAGTCGCGAGCCAGTGAGTCGGCCACGCGGTGCGCGGCAGCGACGGTGGGAAGGGATTGGGCGACGAGGGAGGTTGGACTGAGCAGGATCGCCAGGGCGGCGAGAGCAGGCATTCGAGACATGGCAGCTCCGAGTGAAGTGCACAGATCTCGTAATCTATTGTGTTTCCGCTTTCTCGCTTTCGGATGTCGCAGTACCTTCCGACATGCCCGACACCCCCGAGATCACCGCCATCCTCGCCGCCTGGCGGGATGGTGAGCCCGACGCGCTCGACCGCCTGCTCCCGTTGATCTATGACGAACTCCACCGTCTCGCCTCACGCCAACGGCGTGGCGAACGGGAGGGGCACACGCTGAACACCACCGCGCTGCTGCACGAGGCGTATATCCGTCTCGCCGGCAGCGAGGTGGCCTGGGTCGACCGGACGCACTTCTATGCCGTCGCGGCCCGCACGATGCGCCGCGTGCTGGTGGATCATGCCCGCGCCCACGGCCGCACCAAGCGGGACGGGGGTGCGCGAGTGGACCTCAACGACATCCAGATCCCCGCACTCGGTCGCGACCCCGACCTCCTCGATCTCGATGAGGCCCTGCAGCAACTTTCGGCGCTTGATGAACGAAAGGCCCGCGTGGTCGAACTGCACTACTTCGGCGGACTCACCTATGACGAGATCGCCGGCGTGCTGGAGCTCTCCGCGGCCACCGTCCATCGCGAACTCCGCGCCGGACGCGCGTGGCTGGGCAACGCCTTGGGAGCAGATGCGGAATGACCCCTGAGCAGTGGGCGCGCGTGCAGGAACTCTTCCACGGCGCCCTCGAGCTGCCCGCTGAGGCCCGCGAGGCCTGGCTGGATGCGCAAACCGACGACCCCGCGCTGCGTACCGATGTCCGCGCCCTCCTCCGGGCCGATGCCGGTGCGGGTGACCGCATCATCAGTGATGCGATTGCCAATGCGGCGGATACCCTCCACGACGCCATCCGCACCACACCCGCGATCGGCGCGCGGGTCGGGCCGTACCGGCTCCTCGAGGAGATCGGCCAGGGCGGGATGGGCACGGTCTACCTCGCCGAGCGCGCGGACGACGAATACCGCTCGCGCGTGGCGATCAAGTTCGTGCGCGGACACTTCGCCACCCCTGATCTCGCGCGCCGCCTGCTCGCTGAGCGCCAGATTCTCGCCGACCTCACCCACCCCAACATCGCGTGGCTGCTCGACGGCGGCACCACCGATGACGGCACGCCGTATCTCGTCATGGAGTTCATTGACGGCGAGCCGATCGATGTCTGGTGCGATCACGCCAAGCTTGGTCTCTCCGGTCGGATCGCCGTGTTCCGCACCGTGTGCGAGGCGGTGCGCTATGCGCATGCCGGCCTGGTGGTGCATCGTGACGTCAAGCCCTCCAACATCCTCGTCACCCGCGACGGCACGCCCAAGCTGGTCGACTTCGGCATCGCGAAACTGCTCGCCGGCGATGGTGCGACCGATGTCACCGGCACGCTGCGGATGCTCACGCCGGCCTATGCGGCACCGGAACAGATTCGCGGGGAGCGGATCACGGTGGCCACCGACGTCTACGCGCTGGGCGGCGTGCTCTATCGTCTGCTCACAGGTTCCCCCCCCCACGACACGGCCGGTGTGGGCAGCGCAGAAGTCGAGCGCCGCATCACGGAGGTGGACGCACCACTGGCCTCCGATGCCGCGCGTGCCGCGGGCCTCCCCTGGCACCGTCGCCTGCAGGGCGACCTCGACCGGATCCTGCGGACCGCGCTGCACAAGGACCCTGCCCGCCGCTACGCCTCGGTCGAACGGCTGGTGGATGACCTCAAGCGCCACGCCGAAGGCCGCCCGGTCTCGGCGCAACCGGATACCATGGGATATCGCGTCGGCAAGTTCGTCCGGCGCAATCGTTCAGCGGTCCTGGCAGGGGTGGCAGCCCTCCTGACGGCCGCAGGATTCCTGACGTGGCACGGGATGCGGATCACCGACGAGCGCAACCTGGCCCGCGCCGAAGCCGCGCGCGCCCGCGAGGTGACGAGCTTCCTGCGCGAACTGTTCGAGGTCACCAGCCCCTCGGTGTCGCGGGGGGAAACCGTGACCGCGCGGGAACTGCTCGACAGCGGCGCGGTGCGCATCGCGACCCAGCTGGGGAATCAACCCGACGTGCAAGCGACCCTCATGCGCACCATCGGCGATGTCTACGCCCGACTGGGTTTGCCCGCTGCAGCCGGTCCGCTCCTTGCCCGCGCCTACGCGCAGCATCGCGAGGTACTCGGTGACGACGCCATCGAGACCAGCACCAGTCAACTGGCGCACGCCGTCTGGTTGCAGGACGCCGGTGAGCTCGACTCCGCCCAGCCCCATTTCGAGGCGGTGCTCGCAACGCGCCAACGACACCTCCCCGAGCGCGACCCGATGGTCGGGGTGGCACACCATCAGCTTGCCTATCTGCTCGAGGCCCAAGGGGATTTCGAGGGCGCCGAGCGACACTTCCGCGCTGCGCTCGCGAGCGCACGGGACCGATCGCCGCCCGATCCTGGCGGCGTGGCCGACGCCGCCACCCGCCTGGGCCGCCTGCTGCGACAGCTCGATCGCTACGACGAGGCCGAATCGCTGCTCCGTGAGGGGCTCGCCGGGCAACGCCGCGTGCTCGGGGACCTGCACCCCGACGTGGCAGGTGCCGCCCGCAACCTCGCCGCACTCCTGCGCGACCTCGGACAATACGAAGCTGCGGACACGCTCTTCCGTGAAGCGATCGCCACGCGCCGGCAGCTCTTCGGCGATCAGCACCCGGAGCTGGCCAATGCCCTGAGCAGCTACGCGGGTATGCTCGACCTCTCGGGCAAGCGCGACAGCGCGATCACCGTGGCGCGCGCCGCACTGCAGATTCTCGAGCTGCCGAAGAACGGCCGCTCGCCCAACCTGCCGGCCACGGTCCACAACCTGGGCGTCATGGAGCACAGTCGCGGACGCCTGGACGAGGCGATCATCCTCTTCACGCGAGCGCTCACGCTGCAGGAGGAGATGACTGAGCCGGGCCATCACACCACCGCGTTTCCGCGGGTCTCGCTCGCCAATGTCCGGCTGGATCAGGGTCGCCCCGACCTCGCCGAGCCACTGCTGCGCGAAGCGGTGGCGATTCGACGGGCGGCGCTGCCGGCAGGTCATCGGCATACCGCCCAGGCGCTCAGCGATCTGGGCCGCACGCTGCTCGCACAGGGACGCACGAATGAGGCGATTCCGCTGCTCGAGGAGGCGTATCAGATGCTGCGCGACGGGTTCGGGGAGGAAAACGAACGCACCATCGCGGCCAAGGAGCGACTCGAGGCGGCCCGAGCCACCGGAGGAGGATGAGGGGATCCGATGGCAACTGGCGCTTGTGAGGTATCCACCTCACTGTGCCGCCCCACTCGGGCGGCCTACGCCACGGAGCACCAACCATGCGCCATCTTGCCGTCGTTCCCATCCTCGCTGCCCTGACCGTTGCCTGTTCCAGCGATCCCGCCGGTCCGAGCGAGCAACCGCCACCGCCACCGCCGGCCGAGCCGACGTGGCTTGTCCGGCTGGAAGCCAGCAGCATCTCCGTCATCGAGATGTGTGACGGCTTTCCGGTCGACGTCAACGGGGGCGAGTGGACCCATGAACTCACCGTGCGGTTCCCGGGCGAGACGTCGATCGTGATGGGCGGGACCAGCGGGTATCCAAACGCTGGCGCCCACCGCAACATCGGGCGTGGCGGCGCCATGGCCCTTAACTCGAGCCAGCGGATCCAGGAGCGCACCAAGCAGTTTGCGCAGGGGGACCAGATCGTCATGACCATACGAGCGACCGAATGGGATTTCGACATCCTGGGCAACAACCCGTTCCCTGACTCGCGCATGAACAATCGATCGACGTCCGTCACCTTCGCGTATGACAACGGCGAGTGGCCACAGGCGCCAAATGGTACCCTGACGGTCAAGAGCGGCGACTCGTGCGAAATCCGCGTGAACTACAAGTTCGAGGCAGTGAAGCAGTAGGCGGATGGATGTTGGATGTTGGATGTTGGATGTTGAATGTTGGATGTTGGATGTTGGATGTTGGAGGGGGTCCCGAGGGAGTCCAACATCCAATATCCAATATCCACTATCCCAATCAGGTCCGACCGCCACCGCCGAGTGCACTGGGCTACCTTGCGGGATGTCTCTCTGCCGCTCTCGACCCTGGAGTGCGTTGATGTCCCGTCTCGCCTGGTGTGCCACGACCGCGATCCTGTCGGTGACCCCGACACTCACACTCCAGGCACAGGCCGAACGAGGCGCCTTTGTCATGACGATCGGTGCCGACACGATCGCCGTCGAGCGGTTCACGATCAGCAGGGACACGCTCTCGGGCCAATTGACCGTGGTTGGCCAACCACGCTTCGAGTACGTGGCCACCCTCGCACCCGATGGTCTGGTGCGCACCATCGCACTCACGGTGTTCGGACCGAATGCCAAGGTCGACGCCGCGCCGATCCAGCGTGCGCTGGTGACGATGCGAGGCGACAGCGCGGTGGTCGAAAGCGGGAGCAACCGCCGCGCCTTCATGACGCCACCGAACGCGCTCCCGCTCCTCAACAACTCCTTTGCCCTGACGGAACGGTTCACGGCACGTGCCCGCGCCCTGGGCGACTCGATCGACACGCCCGGGTGGTCAATGTCGGGGGGCGTGGTCTTTCCGGTGATGATCCGGCCCAATGGTCCCGACTCGCTCGTGCTCACGGTCGCCAACACGCCGCACCACCTGCGGGTCGATACCGTGGGTCGCATCCTCGGCGGTTCGATGCCGACCGCACGGCTCATGCTCAGCCGCGTGGACGGTGCCGCCGCGCAGCAGGTGCAACTCGGGCGCCCCG
>JAABRY010000079.1 GCA_011390645.1 Gemmatimonadota bacterium | reverse complement strand
TCGACCCGCCCGATGATCCCCCCCCCAACATGATGCGCCACCTCCTCGGCGACCGGGACGCTGCGACCTCCCCAGGCGCGTCGAAAGCCGTCGGCGATCGGGTGTGACGAGCCAGCCTCCAGCGCCAGCACGGCGCCCTGGAGGCCGGCATCACCCAGCCAGGTGACCAGCGTCGTCCGGCCCTCGGTGAGCGTGCCGGTCTTGTCGAGCAACAACTCCCCGGGACGCGCCATCGCCTCGAGCGCGTCACCGCCCTTGACGTAGATCCCCTCGCCCGCCGCGCGCCCCACCGCGACGGTCACCGCCAGCGGTGTCGCCAGGGCCAACGCACAGGGGCAGGTCACGATCAGCAGCGCAATCGCGTGATCCCAGGCAGCAGCCGAGTCGCGAGAGGCCCACAATCCGAAGGTGACGACGGCCAGCACCAGGACGACCGCGACGAATGCGCCCGAGAGCCGGTTGGTGAGCGCCACCACCGGCGCACGTCGCGCCGCGCTCTCCTCCACTTCGCGCAGCAGCCGGGCCAGTCGCGATCCGCTGCCGGCCGCGGTGACGCGCACCCGGACCGGCGCCGCCACGTTGAGCGTCCCCGCATGCACGACGTCCCCAGTGGCCGCACGCACCGGGCGGGATTCCCCCGTAAGCAACGCCGCATTGACGGTGGTACTGCCATCGGCGACGAGGCCATCGGCGGGGAAGCTCTCACCCGCTCGCACCATCACCTCCATCCCCGGCAACAACGCCGCGGCGGGAAGTTCGCGTTCGACCCCGTCCTCCTCGACCACTCGCGCCGTCCCCGGCGCGAGCGAGAAGAGCAGCTCGGCGGCGTCTGCCGCGGCACGCTGCCCGCGCTGCTGCAGGTAGCGCCCCGTCAGCAGCAAGAAGACGAGGATCGTCACCCCGTCGAAATAGATCGGTCCGCTATCGGTGATCGTGTTGATGGCGCCCCGCACGAAGCCCGCAGCGAGTGCAATCGCGATCGGGAGGTCGATGTGGAGCGCGCGCGTGCGCAGCGCAGCGAGTGCGCCAGTGAAGAAGACGCGCCCGGGAAAGAGCAGCGCGGGAATCGTCAACAGGAGCGAGACCCAGCGGAAGAGCTGCATGTAGGCAGGCTCCATCCCCTGGAACTCGCCCGCATACAACGCCAGCGCTGGCAACATGACGTTGCCCGCGATCGCACCCGCCACCCCGATCCGCACGAGCGCTGCCCGATCCTCGCGTCGGCGCATCGCCTCGCGTGCCACCCCTCGGAACGGGTGGGGCGGATACCCGAGCCGATCGAGCAGGCGTGCCACCTCGGAGAGCGGCACCGTGGCAGGATCCCAGCGCACGCGGCCCAGCGCGCGGCGCATGTCCAGTTCCACGGCAGCCACTCCGGGGATCAGCAACGGCACACGCTCCACCAGCCAGACACAGCTCGCGCAGTGCACGCCCTCCAGGTAGAGCTCGGCGTGCGCCATCCCATCCGGCTCGCGACGCACGTACAGCTCTTCGAATGCCGGGTGGTCGAATTCCTCGTAGCTGCGTCCGCTGCTGCGCACGGCGACATCGCGTCGCTCGCCGAGCGCGTAGTAGCGCCCCAACCCGCCGGCGTGGAGAATCTCCCACGCCGTCTCGCACCCCTGGCAGCAGAAGGCATGCGCCGCCCCGGGGTGGATGAGGGCAGGCGGCACGGCCAGTCCGCAGTGATCGCAGGCGACGCCGATGACTCGGCTCAATGCCCGGCCCCGTGCGAGCCGCTGGTCGCACCCGGCACGGCGGGCATCAGCGCGTGCAGGATCCCCCCCCCAGGAAGCACGCCCAGGTGGAGCGCGATGGAGGCGAATCCCAGCACGATGATCACCGCCGCCGTCACGGTGGGCAGGCGGTCGCGAAAGCGGCCCGTGAGGCGTTGCGCGCCGATGCCCACGGCGAGCATCACGGGCAGCGTGCCGAGCCAGAACACCGTCATCACGAGCATCGCCCCTGCGATCGAGCCGGTACCGGCAGCCACCGCGACGAACGCCCACATCCAGCCGCACGGCAGCAGCGTCGTGACGAGGCCCGTCACCGTCGCACGCACTACGGGCGGACGAGATTGCACGCGGCGCACCACCTGTCCCATCGCGCGCTGCCATCCTGCCGGTACCCGCACGAGGCCCCACCGTACCCCGCGCGCCTGCAGCAGCGCATGCCCCCCCCACAACACCAGCAGGACGCCGGCAACGAGCGCGGCAGGGCGACCGAGGCCAGCCCCGAGGGAGCCCGCGAGCAGGCCGAGCGTGAGATAGGAGACGAGGCGGCCAAGGTTGTAGGCCGCGTGATGCGCCATGGGAGCGCGGGCTGCCCCCCCGTCGGGGGCGGTGCCCGCATACAGGCAGGTGAACGCCCCGCACATCGCGGCGCAGTGGACGCTCCCGAGGAGCGAGGCGCCCAGCACGGCGAGGGCGAGGGGAAGCATCAGGCTACTCGATGCGCAATCCGGCCGCGACGCGATCCGGATCGGCGGCGCCAGGCCGATCGGTGACCACGAGGGCTGGCCCATCACGCCGCGCGTCGAGTCGCAGCTGGGCGGTCAGGCGATCCTCACCGCGCACCGCGACGGTGCGTACCTCCCAGAGGCCTTCACGGACCACGGGCAAGGTGGCCGTGTACTCCCCGGCCACGCCGGTGGGGAGGAGGTTCGCTGCCAGCACTTCGCTGGCATGCGCCACGGCCCGGGCCTCGACACTGACACTGGCACCGTCGAGCGGCATGCCCTCGGCATTCGTCAGCACCAGCGTGAGGGGAACCTCTCCCCCCCCCACCGCGCCGAGGGAGGGCTGCAGTTGCCAGCCAAGCGTGAGGTTCTGCCGTGCCTGGGCCTGGGTCGTGTCCCAACCGACCGCCCGCCGGTAGTAGTCCGGCTCGATGGCGAAGTGCGGGTCGGATCCTGCCACGCGCATCAGGACCACGCCGAGAGTGACATTGCCGAGCAACAGCGTGACGATGATCGCGGGCCAGATGCGGTCGCGACGAACAATCGGGCTCATGGGACCACCGTGGGCAGCGTGTCCGCCGGCCCCAACAAGTTGAATGGGAAGCTCTCGGCGAAGCCGCCCGAGGTCACGCGCACCGTGATGTCGCGTCGGCCGGCCGTGAAGGCATCGCGCGGGAGCAGCACGAAGACGCTGGTGCTCCGCAGCTCGCCCGGGGCGATCGTCAGCGGGTTCTCTGGCGCGATGATCTGGCCGGACTCCGCGCCGAGGATGGTGATGGCATAGGTGTGCTCCGCCCGACTGCGATTCGCGATCCGCACACGCACCTGATTGGCCACGCGGCCATCTGCTTCCAGACGGAACGGCTCACCCGCACCGCGCAGGATGGTGACATCCGCGGCGGCGCGCGTGTTGAGGGCCGTGACAAAGGCGCCCACGAAGAGGGCCAGCGCCAACGGGTAGAGCACCACCCGCGGCCGCAACAGCCGCTTCGGCTTGCCCGCGAGCGCGTCCTGCGTGGCGTAGCGGATCAGTCCACGCGGGGTGCCGACCTGATCCATGATATGGTCGCAGGCGTCCATGCACTGCGTGCAGTGGACGCACTCCATCTGCAGGCCATTGCGGATGTCGATCCCCGTCGGGCAGGTGATGACACACGCACCACAATCGATGCAGTCGCCGGACGCATCGGTGCGGGCCTTGCCACGGCCGCGCGGCTCGCCACGCCCGTAGTCATAGGCCACCACCAGCGACTGCTTGTCGAGCAACACCGACTGCCAGCGGCCATACGGGCAGGCGATCAGGCAGGTCTGCTCGCGGAACCAGGTGAAGTCGGTGAAGATCATCGCGGTGGTCACTGCCATGACGAGGAACGGCACCGGATGTTCCCGCGGCGAGAGCCGTACCCACTGCGCCAGTGCCTCCACCCCCACGAAGTAGGCGAGGAAGGTGTGCGCCAGGAAGAGCGACAGGGCGAGATAGACCGTGTACTTGAGCAGGCGCCGCGGGTGGAAGTGACTCCCCTTGCGATCGAGATTCAACGACCCGCTGCGGCCACCTTCGAAGAGGCGTTCGATCGGACGGTAGAGGAACTCGAGGTAGACCGTCTGCGGGCAGGCCCATCCGCACCAGACGCGACCGAAGAGCGCGGAGAACAGGAAGATCGCGATCACGATGCTGGCCAGCAGGAGCATCAGCAACATCGTGTCGGTCGGCAGGAAGGTGGTGCCGAACAGCGTGAACTCACGTCGCGGGACGTTGAGCAGGATCGCGGGGAGGCCGTTGATCCGGATGTGGGGGATGGCGAAGAAGAGCACCATCAAGGCGTACGCCACCACCTGGCGACGACGCCACCACCGGCCCTCCGCCGGCTTCGGACGGATCCAGTTGCGGGACCCGTCCTCGTTCAGGGTGGGGAGCACCCGCCCGCCGGGCGCGGGTGCGGCCGTCACCGGGTGACCTGTTCCCCTTCCGGTGCCTTCGGAGCAGCCGGCGTGCTCCCGGCCAGCGACCAGACGTACGCCGTCACCTGATCCACCTGCTCCGGGGACAGCATCTTGCCCCACGCCGGCATCCCCTTCGCCAGGACGCCCTCGGCGATCACCTGATGAATCTGTTCCACGGTCCCACCATGGATCCAGGCATCGTCAGTGAGGTTGGGCCCGATCATCCCGCCACCGTCGGCGGCATGACACGCCGCGCAGTACTTGGTGTAGACCTCGTTGCCCTCCTCGAGGGCCTCGGTGTCGGACGACATCGCGAGGATCCCGGCCACGTCCACCGGCCCACCATCCTGCGGATACGCGGCGCGCCAGGCGGTCATGTCGGCCTCGTACTCATCGACATTGCCCTGCCCCGTGCCCATGCCACCGACCACCACGAGATAGATCGCCGAGTAGATGATGGTGGCCCAGAAGGTGATCACCCACCACCGCGGCATCGGGTTGTCGTACTCCTTGATGCCGTCGTATTCATGCTCGAGGATCCGGTCCTTGTCGCTCATGCGTCATCCTTCGGCGGGGTACGCCGCTCCACAGGGGTCTCATCGTCCAGCGGAATCTGGGCATCGCGGCGAAAGCGTTCCGTCGAGCCCGGTCGGAAGAGCCAGATGAGGATCGCGACGAACGCCGCGACGAAGATCACCAGCGCGATCTGGGCATAGATGGACAGCCCGCTGTTGCCGATGATGTCCGAGAGCTTCACGGTGCCACTCGACTGGCGGTGCTGCTGATGTCGCGGCCAAGCCGCTGCATGTATGCGATGATCGCCACCATCTCGCGATCCGCCAGCCCCGACGGGCCGCCGGCCGCCTCGATGTCGCGCGCGATCTCTTCCGCCTGCGCGCGTGCCATCGGGATGGCCTCAGTCACCGCGTTGCCATACGGCACGCCGAGCATGGCCATCGTGCCAACCCGCTTCGCCAGCGCGTCCCAGTCGATTGCGTGTCGGCTGAAGTGCGGGTACGACGGCATGATCGACCCCGCCGCAATCTCCTGCGGGTTCTCGAAGTGCCGCACGTGCCACAGGTTCGGATACTTGCCACCGATGCGGGCGAGGTCCGGCCCGATCCGACGCGAGCCCCAGAGGAACGGGTGGTCGTACACCGACTCGCCCGGCTTGCTGTACTCGCCGTAGCGCTCGGTCTCGTAGCGCAGCGGTCGGATCTGCTGCGAGTGGCAGTTGAAGCAGCCCTCGGCGATGTACATGTCGCGCCCGTACAGCTCGAGCGGCGTGTACGGCTTGACGGCCGCGATGGTCGGCACATTCGACTTGATCAGGAAGGTCGGCAGGATCTCGAACAGCGACGCGACCACGACCGCGAGTGTCGTCAGCACCGTGAACGTCACCGGCAGCCGCTCCCACTTGCGGTGGTAGCGCATCCCGCTGATGCGGGAGATGACGCCGCCGGTCTCGGGGGCCTCGGCGGGGCCTTCATAGCGCGGGGTCAGCGCGGCTGCGCGCACCACGGGGACCTCGTAACGCCCGGGCCGAGCACGCCAGGTCATGATCAGGTTGTAGAGCAACAGGATCACGCCGACGATGTACATCGAGCCGCCGACGACGCGCACCCAGTACATCGGGAGGAGCCGGAGCACCGTCTCGACGAAGTCGGGATACATCAGGCGCCCGGTCTCGTCGAAGGCACGCCACATGAGCCCCTGCGTCACGCCGGCGCTGTAGATCGCCAGCACGTAGAGGATGATCCCGAACGTCGCGATCCAGAAGTGGAGCTCCATCAGCTTCTTCGAATGCAGCGGCGCCTGGAAGAGGCGCGGCAACAACCAGTACACCATGCCGAAGGTGATGAAGCCGTTCCAGCCAAGCGCGCCGGTGTGGACGTGCGCGATGATCCAGTCGGTGTAGTGCGCGAGCGCATTGACGCTCTTGATCGAGAGCATCGGGCCCTCGAACGTGCTCATGCCGTAGGCCGTGATGCCGACGACAAAGAACTTCAGGATCGGATCATCCACGACCTTGTGCCACGCGCCGCGCAGCGTGAGCAGGCCGTTGATCATGCCGCCCCAGCTCGGGGCCCACAGCATGACGGAGAAGAGCATGCCGAGGGTCGACGCCCACTCCGGCAACGAGGTGTAGTGCAGGTGGTGCGGACCGGCCCAGATATAGAGGAACACCAGCGACCAGAAGTGCAGGATCGACAGGCGGTACGAGAAGACCGGCCCTTCAGCGGCCTTGGGCATGAAGTAGTACATCAGCCCGAGGAACGGCGTGGTCAGGAAGAAGGCCACCGCGTTGTGGCCGTACCACCACTGCATGAAGGCGTCCTGCACGCCGGCGTAGATCGAATAGCTCTTGAACATCCCCGCCGGGAGGGAGAGGTTGTTGAAGATGTGCAGGATCGCGACGGTCACGATGCTGGCGATGTAGAACCAGATCGCCACGTAGAGGTGCCGCTCGCGGCGCCGCAACATCGTCATGAAGAAGTTGATGGCGAAGACCACCCAGACCACCGCAATCGCGATGTCGATGGGCCACTCGAGCTCGGCGTATTCCTTGGCCTGCGTGAAGCCAAGCGGGAGGGTGAGCGCCGCAGCGAGGATGATCGCCTGCCACCCCCAGAAGTGGAACTTCGACATCCCGTCCGACCACATGCGCGCCTTGAGCAGGCGTTGGGTCGAGTAGTACGCGCCGGTGAAGAAGGCGTTGCCACCGAAGGCGAAGATCACCGCGTTGGTGTGGAGCGGGCGCAGCCGACCGAAGGAGGTCCACTCGAGCCCCAGGTTGAACCAGGGGTTGGCCATCTGCAGGGCGATGACGAGGCCGACCAGCATCCCCACCAGCCCCCAGATCACCGTGGCCCACAGGAATTTCCGGACGATGTCATCGTCGTAGCTGAATTCCTCGAGCACCGCGCCTGATGGCGGTGTGGCCAGAGCCGCTGAACCACTCATACCGGAGCCTCCGCATCCCGTGAAGAACGTCGCCCGGTCCGCACTCGCGTTCCGGCGCACCGATGGTAATCTGTCGGAATTGCGCGTGCCACCAAGTAAAAAGGTAGGGATTCGAACGGCGGGATGCTACGCGCGAGTTCCTACGCGTCCAGCGCGGCCGCCAACGCTTCCCACCGGGCCAGGGCCTCCGCCAGTGCCGCTCGCGCTGCATCGCGCTCGGCCACCAACGCGCGGGCCCGCTCGCCCGCCACGGTGGTGCCGTCGTAGAGCGCCGGGTCGGCGAGGCGCCGCTCCAATTCTGCCAGCGTCGCCTCGCCTGTGGTCACGTCGGCCTCGGCCGCCTCGAGTGTCCGCTCAGCGCGTCGCTGCCGGGAGTCCTCGGAGGGCTGCGGGGGCGCCTTCGGCTCTGCGACCACCCGGGCCGCGCGACCCTTCGCCGCGTCCTTCGCCGCCGCGAGGCGCGCCGCACGATCGAGTTCCCAGTCGGCGTAGCCGCCCGGAAAGTCGAACAAGATGCCGTCCTCAAGCGCCCAGATCCGGGTGCAGAGATTCTCCAGCAGCGCGCGGTCGTGCGATACGATCAGGACGGTGCCGTCATACCCCTCGATCGCATCCTCGAGCGCCTCGATGGACTCGACGTCGAGGTGGTTGGTCGGCTCGTCGAAGACCAGCAGGTTGGCGTGCTCGAGCATCATCAGCGCCAGCGCCACGCGCGCGCGCTCTCCCCCGGAAAGGGTGCCCGCCTTGCGGAGGACCGAGTCACCGCTGAAGTCGAAGCGTCCGAGGTGTCCCTGCACCTGGCCGCGCGTCCAGACCGGTCGGCGGTCGGCGATCAGGTCGAAGAGCGTCGCCTGGGGATCAACGTCGCCAAGGTCCTGCTTGTAGTAGGCCACCCGCATCGACGGCATCAAGCGCACATCGCCACCATCGGGGCGGCGCTCACCGAGCAGCGTCTTGAGGAGTGTCGACTTGCCGGTGCCATTCGGTCCCACGAGCCCGACCACATCGCCGCGGCGGAGGATGCCGCTCCACGGCTCAAGCAGGGTGCGGTCGCCCATGGTCATCCGCAGGCGGTCGACCACGAGGACCTGGTCCCCCCCCCGCTCGCCGGCGCTGAAGGCCACGGACATCGCCCCCTGCTCACCCGGCGGCGCCGAGAGACGGGGCACGCGTGCGAGCTTCTTGCGGCGTCCCTTGGCCTGCGAGGAGTTGCCGCCAGCGATGTTGCGGCGGATGAAGTCCTCCTCCGCCGCGATCTTGGATTCCTGCTTGCGCACCGCGCGCTCTAGGGCGGCCCGGCGCTCCGCACGCTGGCGGATGAACGCGGCGTAGTTGCCATCGTACATCGTGGCCGTGCCACCCTCGAAGTGGAGGACGTGATCTACCACGGCCGCGAGGAAGGCACGGTCGTGCGAGATCAGCAGGACCGCTTCGTCGAGGTCACGCAGATACCCCTCAAGCCAGCGCGCGGTGGCGATGTCGAGGTGGTTCGTCGGTTCGTCGAGAATCAGCAGGTCGGCCGGTGCAGCCAACTGACCGGCCAGTGCCAATCGCCCACGCTCGCCACCCGAGAGGGCCTCGATCGGGCGCGTGCGCGCCTCGACGGGATCGAAGCCGAGCCCGGCGAGCACCGCATCCACCCGCGCGGACGCCGCGTAACCACCCGCATGCTCGAAACGCTCCACATCCCGTGAATAGCGATCGAGCATCGCCTGCGTGACGTCCTCGCCGGCCGCGCTCATCTCGTCGAGCTGCACCTGCAGTTCGTGCTCGAGCGCAAAGAGGTCGGAGAAGCCGCGCGCGGCCGCCTCCCACACGGTGGCGGCGTTGCCGAAGTCGCGGTACTGGTCCATCACGGCGATGCGCAGCCCGTTCGGGCGCGCGACGCTGCCGCTGTCCGGGGCGCGCTGGCCGAGAATGAGTTGCATCAACGTGGTCTTGCCGCAGCCGTTGCGCCCGATGATGCCCCACCGTTCGCGCGACTCGACCTGCAGGCCGAGATTCTCGAACAGCGGCACGCCGCCGAAGCGGACGGCCGCACCCGTGATGGAAAGCAGTGTCATCGGACGAGGAAGAGCTGCGACTGGCGGCGATGGAACCAACGGGGCGCGCCGTCGGCGCCGAGCAGGAAATCTTCCTCTTGCGCCATCCGTACCCGTTGATTGCCCCATTCAGGGATCGGGCTCGTCACCTGCAGTTCGCTGGAGTACCAGGTGCCCGCACGAATCGTGTGGTCACCGCGTCCCGGCACGCCCTCCTGATGATCCCACAACCCGATCGTTGCCCCGGCCCCATGACCATGCAGTCCGATCGGGTGCGTGTACACCGTGCCATCGAGTCCCTCTGCTGTCATCTGGGCGCGGACCGCCGCAAGGACCTCGTTGCCGGTCCGGCCCGGGCGAATCTCTGCGAAGAGCAGGTCCTGCAAGCGGTTGCTGCGAGCAAGCGCCTCTTGCAGACCGACGGGCGCCGCCGACTCGCCCGGCTTGAGCACATAGGCGTTGTGTTGCGTGTCGGTGTGCAAGCCGAGGGCGACAATGCCGACATCGCACCAGAGCAGGTCGCCGGGCAGGATCACCGGGTCGGGCTCCAGCCCCACCCCGGTCGGGTCATCGCGTTGCACGCGGATGGACGGCTGGAACCAGGTCTGCAAGCCGAGACGGCGGACCTCTTCGCGCCACCACCAGACCAGGTCACTCGTCCGCGTGACACCCGGCGTGATCACCTCGCTCGAGAACATCCGCTGCGTCATCTCCCACACGAGCTGCTGCATCTGACGGTACAACGCTTCTTCTTCCGGCAGGCGCAACGCGATGAGATCCACCGGAAGCGCATCGATGGAGCGGATACGCGAGACCCACGGCTCGCCGAGGGCAGCCTGCATCGCCTCCCACTCACCGCTGCTCAGACCGTCGGCGAAGGCGAAGGTTCGCGAGCGATTGACCGCGATCACCTGCGGGTCGCGCTCCGCGAGGACTTCCCGAAGCGCCAACCACTGCGCGTCGCCCCACCACTCGCCAAGGCCACCACCCGTTGCGAGCGTCGCTGGCGCCACGCTCTGGTAGAGCCCGCCTTCCCCGCTCCCGCCGATCACCAGACGCTCGACACCCATCGCCCCGCGATCGCAGAAGATGTAGATCGTGCGACGGCGCGCCGCGAAGGTGGTCGGCGCGACGATCGCCCGGAAGACCGGGTCCTCGTTGTACTCGCGCATGGGGAGGACCCAACATCCGACGCCGTGCTCGCGCAGCAGCATCGGCACGTGACGATCGAGCCGCAGCCGCAACCACGCCTGCTGCAACTGGGCCTGCTGGCGCAGGGAGCCGAACGGCATGGAGGAAGGCGACTGGGCCGCGAGCACGGGGCTCGCGGCCAGACAGGCGATCAGGATGGCAAGACGACGACACACCACACGGGGCTCCGGAACTGGACGCCCCGACTATAACACCCCCCGGCTAGGGGCGCCCGCCCGGCGGCGGCGCGGCGGGCTTGGGTGGGGCGTCAATCGTGATCGAGGAGCCGCCCTCGCCCCCCTTGATGTCCACCAGCTTCTTGCCGGTCTCGGGGTCGATGATCAGCACCGTCCCGCCGCTGGAGTCACCGCGGATGTCGATGAGTTGGCGCCCATTCACCTTGATCGAGAGCCGCCCCTCGGAGCTGTCGGCCGTCATCTCGAAGGCCGAATCCCCCGCCGCCTCGGCCGTTGCCGCTGCCACCGCGGGTTCGCGGCCGGCCTGGCGAATCTCGTCACGCACCGACGCCGGCACCATCAGGCGGTGCACCTCGCCGGAGGGACGGAAGGTGATCGACCCGAACTGCACCAGCTCGCTGAAGCCGCTATCAGCCGACGTGAGGCAGGTGAACGCGGTGTTCTCGTCGATCGCTTCGGGATTCGTGACCGTGACCTCGCAGTCGTCGAACTGGTCCACATCAACGCCGTCGTTGAGCGTGACCGCCAGCCGGAACCCGCTCACCTGCTTCGGCGAGCTGCGGTCCACGTAGAGCCGTTGGATCGAGCCGAGTTCGCCCGCCGTGGTCCGGAACGGCATGCCAAGCATCGGAATCGAGATACTGGCCGTACCCTCGGTCATCTCCATGAATGTGGACTTGCTGGAGTTGACCCCGGCGCGAACCACCATCCCCACGGTGAAGATCGCCAGCATCCCCAACACAATCTTGATCCAGTCCTTCGGAGTCATTGATTCCTCCCGCAGCACAGCACCCGGCGGGATGCCGGGCGACACGAACTTGACGTCAATATACCCGGGAAGGTTTCAAGGGGAAACGTTTCGCCGTTGGAACGGGGACCACGCCAGCCCATCCCAGCCGGCGACGTCAGTCGCCGGGCACGTTGGGTCAGTCCGGCGGCTAACGCCGCCGGCTGGTTGGTTGGCTATCTTTCTCCATGGAACTGACCGCCCTGCAGTGGGACAACCGCTTCGCGCGGCTCCCGGAGACCTTCTACCATCGCGTCGAGCCGACCCCGGTGCCATCGCCACATCTTGTGGCCTGGAACCCGGAGCTCGCGGCGTTGCTGGGACTCCCGCACGACCTGACCGAGCATCCTGACCTGCTCGAGGTGCTGGCCGGAAATCTGGTGCTCCCCGAGATGGCTCCCCTCGCCGCGATCTATGCGGGCCACCAGTTCGGCAGCTGGGTCCCCCAGCTCGGCGATGGCCGCGCGATCCTGCTGGGTGAAATCGTCGGACTGAATCGCTCCCGCTGGGAAGTGCAACTCAAGGGCGCGGGGATGACCCGCTTCTCCCGCATGGGTGACGGCCGCGCCGTGCTGCGCTCGACGATTCGCGAATACCTCGCGAGCGAGGCGATGCATGCGCTCGGCATTCCGACTACGCGTGCCCTCGCGATCGTTGGAAGCCCGCTCCCGGTCTATCGCGAACAGACCGAGACGGCTGCGATTCTCACGCGCGTCGCCCCGACCCACGTGCGCTTCGGTTCGTTCGAGCTCTTCGCCTCGCGGCGCATGCAGACCGAACTGCAGCAGCTCGCCGATATGGTGATCACCGATCACTTCCCCGAGCTGCTGGCCCTCCCCGCCGCGGAGCGCTACGCGGCGTGGTACCGCGAGGTGGTGATGCGCACCGCCGACTTGATGGCGGAATGGACCGCGGTCGGATTCCAGCACGGCGTGATGAATACCGACAACTTCTCGATCACCGGGCTCACGATCGACTATGGCCCGTACTGTTGGCTGGAGCGCTACGACCCGCAGTGGATCTGCAATCATTCCGACACGGCAGGGCGGTATGCCTTCGACCAGCAGCCGCTGGTTGGGCTCTGGAACTGCACCCGACTGGGCGAGGCGCTGCACTCACTGGTCTCAGAGGCCGATGCCCTCGCGACCCTCGAGTCCTACCGCGAGCGTTTCGACGCGACCCTCGGCAGACTGTTCCGCGCCAAGCTCGGGCTGACCGCTGCCGACCCGGGCGACGCTGCGCTTGTGGCGGGCTGGCTGGACTTGCTGGAGCGGACCGGCGCTGACTACGCGCGAAGCTTTCGCGCGCTGTCGCATTGGACGCCGGGCGATGGCGCTGCGGTCGCGGACCTGCACACGGAGATCAGCGACTCCCCTGGTCTTGTCACCTGGATGGAGCGGTGGAGCGCACGACTGGACGCGGAAGGGCAGGACCATACGGTGCGGAGCACGCAGATGCTCGCCACCAATCCGAAGTACGTGCTGCGCAACTGGCTCGCGCAGGACGCGATCGACAACGCGTTGACGGGCAATGTCGGGCGCGTGGATGAGATTCGCACCCTGCTGAATACGCCGTTCGACGAGCACCCCGAGCTGGAGCGGTATGCGATGCCGGGCAGTGAGGAGATTGTAGTGAGCTGCTCGTCGTAGCAGCGAATGGCGAGCAGCGAACAGCAAACGGCGGAGGAGGCACCATGTACACTCTTGGTGACATCGTCACGCTCAGGAGGTTGTCGATGCGCAAACTCTCTCACGTACCACTACTCGGCATGCTCTGGCTGGCCGCCTGCAGCGAGTCGCCGGTCACCCCCCCCGACGCACCGACGGGTGCGCTGCGCGCGACGGCGACCACCACCGGACCCGGTGCCAAGCCAACGCAGTTGCAGCTCGTCCTGGGCGACGGCCAGGTCGTGCAGATCAACGCCAACGGCAGCACGGACGTCGACGACCTGCCCGTTGGCAGCCTCACGGCGCGAGTGGTGGTGCCAGGTCACTGTGCGGCTGATCACTACGCGCCGCGCGATGTCGACATCGAGGATGACGGCACCACCGAGCTGACCTGGTCGGTGCGGTGTCCCTTGCCGGTGGCACCAGGGATGGTCCTGTCTGAGGACAACTCGGTCCGATATGCCAACGCCGACGGATCAGGTGTGGGGCCACTCGCAGGATGGCCGGCACAGGAGCCCATGTGGGAGGCCGCGCTGAGCCCAGCACGCACTCGTGTCGCCTACATTGGCCAGAGCGGGGCGCTGACGATCAGTGATATTGATCGCGTTGCGACGCTCGTGACGGAGCTCGACGGCGTCAACTTCATCGACTGGGCACCCGATGGACAGCGATTGCTCGTCGGGGTCCGGGCCACGCAGTCGAACGCGAGCAATGCGCTGCTGGTGCTGTGGGCCGACGGGGAGGTGGAGCGCACCGTCCGGCAGTCTGGAGTTCAGAACGCGCGGTGGGCACCCGATGGACGGCGTATCGCCTACCGCGAAGGCTTCTACATCTACGTCGAGCACCTCGACACCGGGGCACGCGTCAACACCAATCACATTCTGAATGGTTGGGACGGCGAGCCATCGTGGTCACCCGATGGTACACGACTGGCGTTCATTGATACGGCGCAGGACGTGATTCGGGTCATGGATGCAGACGGCAGCAACCTGCGCACCGTCGCCCCCTACTCTCGTGCCTGGTTCGACAATTCACCCGCCGGGCTCGACTGGGGGACGAATGACCTCCTCCTGTTGCTCAAGGCCGGCCCGTCATCGGACTGGGGCATGCCGCATGTCGTGCCCAGCTACGGCGGGAACCTGGTACCGTTGATGGATGCCGGGAGCTTCCACGTATCGGCACGGTGGGCGCTGTAGGCAGCGAACAGCGAACGGCGAACGGCGAAACGACAAGAGGTGAAACGTGAAAGGTGAAAGGGGACATCATCCCGTTTCACCTTTCACGTTTCACCCCTCACCCCAGCACCAACACCCCTCCCCTACCGCCCCACCAACCTCAGCGCATTCTCGTAGTACAATTTCCGTAGCACCTCGTCC